>DASXRU010000174.1:0-14373 GCA_036506395.1 Pyrinomonadaceae bacterium
CGACGCATTCATTGCCAGAGCATGTGCTGATGCTAATCCTGGCGTTACGGCGCGAGTTGTTCAGTTATCGCCAGGATGTGGCACGCGGCAAGTGGCAAAGCGCTAAACAGTTCTGTTTGCTGGACCATCCCATTCATGAATAGCACGGCAGCACGCTCGGCATTATTGGTTACGGCGCCTTAGGTCAGGCAATGGAGAAGCTGGCCCTGGGGATTGGAATGCGCGTGCTGATTTCGGAACGAAAGAATGCTGGCAACCCAAGATCTGGCCGCCTTGCTTTTGCTGAGATAGTGACCAGGAGCGATGTCATAAGCTTGCACTGCCCGCTGACCGCGGAGACTCGAGATATGATCGGGCTTTCAGAACTTAAAATGATGAAGCGCTCAGCGCTGCTCATCAACACGGCCCGCGGCGGACTGGTAAACGAGGCGGCCCTGGTCGACGCGCTGCAAACAGGACTGATAGCTGGAGCCGGCTTTGACGTGCTGAGTAATGAGCCGCCGCGGGACGGAAATCCTTTGCTCGATCTCAAGCTGCCAAATTTTGTTTTGACGCCCCACATCGCCTGGGCCAGCGATGAAGCAATGCAGGCGCTTGCCGATCAACTCATCGACCATGTCGAGGCATTTGTTCGAGGAGCGCCGAAGAACCTGGTAACTTGATTTGGAGTGCGCCGGCAGAGCGAACCGGGGTCCCCAGCCGGGCAGCCCGGCTGGGGTGGTCGTAGCGGCCACGGCGCTTTGGGTTAAACCTTCCAGACGATCCAAAGCGGTGTCGCCGCTTCGCTCTGCCACCGCACTCCAAAAAGAAAAAGCTGCGTCAAACGCAGCTCGTGGAAGAGTTAGCTCGCGAACAGGAAATTCTATCCTCATGAAGAGGCTGCTTCGCTTGATTCCGTGGGAGCTGCGTCATCGTGATGTTCGGTAGTGTAGAGGTTTAGGATCTCCTGACCCTGTCGTGATCGCGGATCGATCGTCCGCAAGTGCTTGCGACCTTGCATCTCCCAGATGGCAGTAACCTGGCCGTCCTTTTCCACGGCATGATAGGTGATCTCTTCCGTGCTTACGGGCGCTGGTTCAGTCTCGCTTCTTTGATCCGGTGCGTTCCCTATAGCCGGGGTCTCATTGTCAGACATTTAGACTCTAGAACTCCTCTCGAAAACTATTCGGCTGTTCGTTTGGTTTAAAGGATTGTGGCACACGAGCCTTAAGAGTGTCTAGCCGTCGAAGTGGCACAGACTTCAGTCTGTGAAACTTCATTTGGCAATCCTTGAGACCACAGACAGAAGTCTGTGCCACCTAGTGCGACTTCAAGGCCAGCTCCACGGCGCGTCGGGGCGAGACCACCCCCCAGCCCTGACGGTCAACCTCGACCGCCGGAACTCTTTCTGCTGTGTCGATCAGAATGCGCTTCACTTGTTGCGGCGTTAGTCCGGAATTGGCCTCGAGCATGCACGCCACAACGGAAGCAACGATAGGGGCCGAGAATGAG
Source organism: Pyrinomonadaceae bacterium (assembly GCA_036506395.1). Classification (GTDB taxonomy): domain Bacteria; phylum Acidobacteriota; class Blastocatellia; order Pyrinomonadales; family Pyrinomonadaceae; genus DASXRU01. The sequence continues at coordinate 1,492 of DASXRU010000174.1, forward strand.
GTTCCGTCAACGTATTTGTAGTTTTGATTTATGACGTTACCTTCGCGCAGCTTAATGGTAATCAATTGTCGCAGCAATGGCACCGGCAGATCGCGTGCTTCATCCAGGTCTTTGTCGATTCCTGCGTGCGCTTGAATCATCTCGCTCAGCTCCGCATCGGATGCTCCCTCAAGTTTGGAGTACAGCGCGGCTTCGTCAGCAGTGGGCGTACGGGGAAGAATTGGCGCCGCTACCCAAATCCCCGGCGCAATCACCTCCGGCTTTTGCAGTCCGTCGATCGTGGGACCGTAAGACGAACGATACATGCCGCGCCGCGCGCGATCCCGGGAGTTCTGATCATCAAGTCCGCCCACCGAGATTGCCGCAGGCGCGCTGGCGGGCGCGAGCACCGCATGGCCCGGCGCCATACCGGCGTTCCCTACCGCGCACACCACTATCAAGCCTTCGCTAACACACCGCTCGACCGTCTGGGCCAAAGCATTGGTGAGGTAACTCTCTTCATAGTCACCACCAGCTGAGATGTTCACGACCCGAATCTGGTACTTTTCTCGCAGGGCCAGGACCCACTCCAGCCCACGCTGAATCTGGTCTTCGCTTATCCTTCCTGTTCTTCCAATCTTCACCAGAACGACATTCGATTCCGATGCAATCCCCCGGTAGAAACCGTCTGACAACGATCCGTTTCCGGCGGCCACAACCGAAGTCATCATGCCATGCCAACTGGCGACGTCGATGGTGTCCAGTGACGTCTGATCTTCTTCGGCGTTGAAGATACTGTGATAGGCAAGAATCCGGTTCTCCGGCGTTGTCAGGTCCGGGTGCGCATAGAATCCCGAGTCAAGAAAAGCGATGGTCACGCCCCGTCCAGTGAAGCTCTCCTCGGCATCCAGTCGCAATGGAGTAGGAAGAACGTAACTGGTTTGCTCGAAAACGGCCGCGTGAGAATCAAGCTGGCGTTGTGCGCGACTGAACAGCGCCACACAGTTGGGGCAAATCCGGCTGAGCTCGCCGCCGGTCGAAACGTTCGCCTCGATGATTGACTTTAGATGGAGGGGGAGATCCGGGAAGGCCGGTAACGTATCAGGAGTTTCACGGCCACAGACATCGCAGAGTTTGTGTTCGGCCTCGTCATGATGGGGGGCTAATTCAGTTAAGGAAGTTCCTTCGGGCATCTATTAGTCTAATTCGCTCCTCGGTGGTGAACGGTCCTCCCAAACTTACCATAGACAACCTGGCGAAGCGCAGTCAGAAATTTGGAGTGTGGCGGCAAGCGCAGCGCGACGCCGCTTTGGTTCGCACGCGGAAATCCAAAGCGCCGTCGCCGCTACGCTCTGCCGGCGCACTCCAAGAACTCCTACTCAATGCGCACGCGATCGGTCTTGCCTCGGCCGAAGGTTTCCGGGTGATACATTTCTTCAGCCTTTGCCGGAGGCACAACGAAACTGCCTGGCGTCGTCGCGCGCGTCACGTAGGAATAATTGTAAACACCCTCCCAGAGAAGCGCAGTAAAAGCTTCCGCTCGTTCGTCGCGCAAGTTCTGATGGTCAAACCAGACGCCTCGCCAGCGCCACCAGCCATAACCAATCGACCGGCTGCCATACTCGGCGACGCCTGCTTGCTGCTTGTCTTCGGGAATATTTTCCGTCACGGCCAGCGCGGGATTCAATGATTCGAAACCCGCGGGCAGCGGATCGACCAGCGCCACGTGATAACGCCGCGCCGGGGCCACCATGGTCAGGCGAACTCGCACTCGCACACCGGCTTTGATGTGCCAGGTACCGTCGGCGTCGCGAGAAACATCCTTCAGATTATCGAGAGCTTCATAACTTCGCTCGACCGTGAACCCGTAATCCGCCGGCTTCAAGTTCAGATCGCTGGGGGCATAGTTCATGCCGACGCGGTAGTAAAGCCGCCCACTCCCTTCCTTGCTGATGATCAGATCTTGCACGCCGTGTTGATTTACGAGATAGGCCATGGGTACGTTTACCTGCTGGCGATTAGTCGAGCGGCCTTTGAATTCCTGCTGGCCCGCGAATCGCTCGCCCAGCCACGCGCGCGCCACAAAATTCGGTGTCACTTTTTCGTAAGTGTTGAAGTAGCGATCGAGCGCGAGCAGGATAAAGACGTTCTCCTGAGTGTTCTCCCAACGGCCACGGGTGCGATGCGCCAACAGCCCGCGCACGATCTTCGGAATCAGATCGTTGTTCGGCTGATTGCCGATCAGTGCTTCCAGGATGATGCCGTCAGCGCGACGACTGGAATTCAGCACCAGATAATCGCCATCGCTGTACGAGCAGACAAAGTGCGCTGTGCCCGCGGTTTCTGTGACGCGATTGTTGAGCAGGTGACGGATCGCGGCCACTTCGTTGATGGAGTCTTTATCATTAGATAGTACGGAGAGGAGCCAGCCGACCGACTCCATCGACAATTTCTCCAGTCCTGCTTCGGCGATTAGCTTACGCGCTCCCGCCGGGTCGCGGTCATTCATCTGCATGCGCACATAGAGGGCGTAGGCGATGATTGCCCGCCGCGTATCAATGCTGTAAAAGGACGGAATGTGCGACTCGATCTCGCGCAGATACTTCCGCGAGTGATCGAACATCTCGTTCGGTACCTCGAACTTCTTTTGCCTGGCGCGCGCCAGCGCGTGCGCCACGTGAATACTGACGTAAGGCCACGACTCGTCGCCGCGCCGCCAGAACGCGAAGCCGCCGTCTTCGTTCTGCATGCCCTGCAGACGTTTCAAGTCGCGCGTGACGGCCGCCTCCATTTCCTGTGGTGACGGCAGATCCTTCGCTTTGAAGGCGGTAAGCACGTCGCGCAGCGCGGCTATGCCGATGATGCGCGAGGAGAGTTGTTCGGAGCATTCGTACGAATAGCTCGTGAGGTACAAGACCGCGTCCGTCAGCTCTTGCAGTTGCGTCGAGGAAGTTTCGATCTCGAGCCCGCCAAATTGGGGAAAGATATTTGGCGGCGCTTTGACGGGCTGATTGATCGCGCCTTCGTCGATCTGCCCGTAGGTCGCGAACGCTTCTGTTGTGGCCGGGGTCCAAACCGGCAAAGAGATCTCGGCCGCGTCTGACCAGCGACCCGATACGGCGCCGATCTGAAAACGGGCGGTGCCGGCTTTCACTGCGGCCGCAGGGATGCGCACCTCGACCCGGTCCTTTGGCGGAACACTAACGCGGCGACCGGCAGTCAGAACCGCCTGCGGTAGCGGGCGGGCCATGCGGGAGACATCAAGATTGGGAGAAGATGGCCCACCCGCTACCGCGGGTGGTTTTGGCAAGAGCGCGTTCGTCGCACGCACGGCGACATCCACCATCATCGGCAAATCGGTCTGGTTTTGCAGTACGATCGGCAACTCAAATCGATCACCAAAGTTCAGGAATCGCGGCGCCGAAGGTCGCGCCATCAAAGGCAAACGCGCGGTGATAGCCGACTCGCCTGAGCCAAACTGTTTTCCCCCTGCCACCGCCACCGCCATCACCCGATAGCGCGTCAGATTATCTGGCAGCTTTAACTTAACCTGCGCCCGGCCATTCGCATCCGTTCGCACCGACGGGGCAAAGACTGCGAGCGCATTGAAGTTTTCGCGCAGGCGGATTTGTCGGGACTCGTTTGTTCCTGACTTGGTTACAACATTCACACCAGGAGTCAGTAGCGCAAGACTCTCGACCTGCCGGCTATTTATCGCAAATTCGGAAATCTGGCTGGAACTAACCTCCACTGTCTCCATAGCCCTCCCGCCACCACCACCACCCCCCGGTCCACCGCCGCCCTCGACTAACTCGTCAAGAACAAGATTCTGGCGCAAGTGATGGTCGCTGGCTCCAGGTTCCCGGTCCGAGTAGAAAACCGAAATCGGATCGTCCAGCTTGTAGTTGGTCAACACCAGCACCGCTTCATCAACGACAACCACGGCAACCTCGCTACCCCTAACAAGCTCACCGGCGGCATCCTTCACTTCGACACCTACGGTAGTGTAACCACCGGGTTCGAGTGTCTTCTCTCGTGGCGTTGCCGCAACCGCCAGCCTGCGCTCCACTGGCGGTATCGAGAGATTGAGCTCGCCGCTGGCAAACGCCGGCCGCTTAACCGGAAGCGAGCCTGCTAATACTGGGGCGCCGGCTTTCCCAGTGTTCACGTTGCTACCAACATCACGATCCTCGGCTCCGACAAGGTCGATTTGCAGGTGCACATTCGGCGTCCATGTTGCTTCAATCGGCACGCGAACCGTGTAGGTTGGTCCATCCATGTGAAACCGTTCGCTCTTCAGGATTCCGGAGCGCCGCAAACTCATTACCCCTTCGGCCGGATAGAATGGCGCCTGGACGAGAATTGAGGCCGTGTCGCCGGCCTTGTACTCCTTGCGATCCGGGATCAGCTCGACCTCTTCTTTTTCGATGTTCTGTTTTGGCGGCCGCTTGCCCCCGGCAACCCACAGTGTCAATTCGCTTTCGTTCGCGCGCCCGCGCTGGTCGCGAATGGTTGCCGTCACGCGATATACGCCACCCTCTTTCGACGCAAACGTGCATTTCACTCCGTCGCTCGCGGATTGAATCGAACAGTCCTGCGGATTTACTTCAACCTGTTGCCATTCACCTTTGATCTGTTTCCAGTCCAGTAGCACCGCGCGCATCTTCACTTCGCGATTAGCGATTGCCTTGCCATCGAGGTCCGTAACAATGGATTGCACCACGAGGGGCTCGCCCTTTTGGACGAAGGTGCGATCGCTTTTCAAGCCAACGTACCAGTCCGCCGGATGCACCAGCAGCGGCGCGCTCGAGCTCCATGTTTGCCGGTTCACATCCGTGACGCTTGCCTGGGCCACGACTGAAAACGCCCGGGGCGGGTCCACCGAATCAAAGTCAATGCGCAAACGATGCTTGCCCAGGGCATCGGTACGGCCAGTGAATTCCTGCATATCGCTTTCATCGCTGTCTTCGTCCGCATTCCTCCACCAGGGGAACCATTTGCCAAAGGTGTATTCGTCGCGATTCGGGGGCGTGAAATTCGTCGGAGTTGACATCACCTCCCACTTGACCTCAGCGTCTGGCAACCCACCGCCGGCAAAATAATTTGCTGCCACCGAAACGTCGGCCCGGCCGCCGACAAACAGCGGTGCTTCGCTTTCCGCTTTCGCGTTCACTTCAAACTCAGGCCGGCGGAATTCCTGCACCTGGAAACGGTGCGTGTACTCCTCTTCGTCAAAGTCGCTTTCTTCGCTTTGCGTCTTGAACTCGACCTCAGCGCCACCAAGATTCATGTTGCCCGGCAACTTGAACGCCGTGTCGAAGCCGCCGAAGAGATTCACGGTAATCTCGCCCTTCGCTACTTCGTTGTCCGCTTCATCTTTGACTGAATAACTCGCCTTTTTCACCAATCCACCGAGCGAGCTGACATCGCCGCCCTTACCCGCGCCGATTTTGCGAATCCAGCCCTTGAGGTGCACTTCTTCGCCGGGGCGATAGAGCTTGCGGTCATCAAAGACGTACCATCGCAGCTCGTCGGACAAAGGTCTCTGATGCCATGTTCCGGCGGTGATCCACACCTCCACACTTTCAGGAAGAATCGCCACGTCTGTCCCTCGACGCGCGACCAGCACGTCAGGCGAAGAATCGGATGAGGGCTCCAAGGCAAGATGGGCCACCCCGTTGGCTCCGGTGAGGCCTGATATTTTTGAGGGAAGAATTTCTAATTGCACATTCTCCAGCGGCGCGCCGTCAGCCAATGAAGTGGCCCAGCCGATTAATTCGTCGTTGTCGGCAAAGGCATCGAGCCCGATATCGGTCGATTGCACCCAGGCAAACAGGGGGCTGTGATACACGTCGCTGACCGGCATGATGGACTCGACCACAACCAGCGCCGAACCGAAGCCATCTTTGAGTGCGGGCGTCAGGTCGATCGCGGTTTCAATCATCTCGTTCGGAGATTTCAGCTCGATCTGCTTAGCAGAAATCAGCCGCCCGGGCAGCGTCACTTTCTTCGCTTCCGCATCGTTCCAGTGTTGATAATGCACTTGCCGGAAGGTTTGAAACTGCACCCAGTCAGTGGGCTCAACTGCGTAGAGGCTAACCTTCACCGTTTGGTAATTAACGCTATAAAGCGAAAGTTGGCGCGGACCGGCCGGATCGAGCACTACGAAACCCTGGCCCGACAACGTCATCCACGGTCGTGCTGGACCAACTTTGAATTCGACTGTTTCCTCTTTGCTGAGCGTTTGATCGAACTGATCGCGCAGCGCTTTATCGATCGTGACGCGATAGGTCGTGTCCGGTTTCTTCCCTCCATCAATGGCCAGAACCTTGCCGGAAACGCTTGCCTTCAGACCTTCAATCGGCGGCTCAGTGCGGACCTGCAGATCCTGGAAAGCTTCCGCGCTAAGCGCATTGCTAAATTCCACATGCCAGGGGTCGCTCGGCGTACAGGGCATATTCATGTTGTAGCCACACCAGGTCTTGACCAATCGCAGCGGCCCAAACGTATGAAACGAGAATTGCTGCGGCTTGGTTGTCGTTCGCGGGCCTTCGAGCGAAGCTGTGCCTGGTTCGACTGAGACTGTGATGGTGGCATTACCCGGCAGCGCCAGTTTTGTATTGCCTTGCGAATCGATGGCGCGAAAAGCAAGCCAACGATCCTTCTCCGCTTGCTTTACCAGATCGCGCCAGGATTCATTAGATTCGATCTCTTCTTTCGTTGCCAGGCGCGTCCTGATTTCCTCGTTGCCTGCGCGCACCTTAATCGTTCGCCGCACTGTCGCGGGATCGATGCGCTGATCGAATTCAATAAACATCAGTTCATCGCGTGCCCGAGTGGCGTCATCATCCGGGTATCTCGTCTTCAACGTCGGTGGCGGTGTATCGAAGCTCCAGGTCCGGCTTTCCGTCAGAGACCCGCCATTCGCTGATCGTGTGCCAGCCGGCACAGTGACTGAGTACTCCGTAGCCATCGCAAATCTTACGGCAGGTTCAAACAGCAAAGTCTTCGTCCCAACCCATCTCCATTTTCCCGGCGGCTGGGGAGAGAGGGTGACTGGAACCGTTTTGGCGGCTTCTTCCTGGGAAGTGATGGAGATCATCGGCTGCGAAAACGTGACGCTGAGATTTGGCGCCAGGGGCACTTCGCCTTCGGGCGAGTAACGAACAACTTCGAGGGGGCCTGCAGTTGTTTCTTCCGGCGCGGACATTGGGCTGGGCGCGGGAAACGGTTGCTTAATTGTTTCGCCGGTTCGCGGTGGCGGCAGAGATTTTTCTCGTAACGCAAAATCGGCTTCGTCGCTGGGTTCGATTTTCTGCGGCGGCAGCAGTCGCAGGATCGCTTGCGTCTGTGTGTCCGACAGAGTCGTTGCGGGCGCGACTTTGTTTACCATCCGCGCTTCAGGTTGATCTGGCCCCCGGCTGAGACGAAAACGCAGACCCTTCGGTTTATCGGTTTCGTCTTCCGTATCCGAAGATGAAAACCACGATGAAAGCCACGACGGCAGCCAGGAAGTTTCCTTTGGTTTTTCGGTCGTTAACGAATGGCGCTTTGGTGGTTGGCGATTCTGGATATTGGTTTCAGCGGCAGGCTTGGTCTTGTTGGCCAAGACCGCCGGGCGCGAATTTGGCGTGAGCGTAATGACAAAGCAGTAAACCAGCAAGCAGCGAAACAAAACGCTTCGGGAGAGTCATGACAGTGGGCTCCTTGTCTGGGCCTAACAATCGTATCGGCCCAGTGCGGCAGTAATTAGTATTTGAATTTCGAAGAACGCAAAGTAACGCGAGAGAGACGCGCGTGGGGAAACTGGATGGTAATGCCTTAGACGCAATCAGGAGCCGTTGGGTTCACCGCACGACAAACTTTAGTTTTAGCGGGAATACTCGCGCGTTTTGTTTAGAGTCGGGCTAATGCCCGACCAAGCGGGCGGTAGCCCGCTTCTAAACACGGTCTGGAAATACTCTATTGGACCGACGTTGTGATTAATGAGCGACGCGTGTAAGTTATCCATCGTCAACGCAAGCAACAAAGGAGGAACATTTTGACTGTTACAGAACACGCGCCCACGGTGGCCGACCTCTTTCGGCGCGCGCAGGCGATGCGGCGCGAGAATCCCGAGGTTTCTTATAAAGAAATTCATGCGCAACTGGCCCGTGAATTTTCCGGCGGACCCTTTCCCCCGGTTTATAATTTGACTATTCCTGAGCAGGACGCGCGCGCCCCGGAGGAAGATTGGACCGCCGGTTTGCCCGTCGTGCTGCGTGGCATCCAACAGCAGGACTGGAACGACATCGCCAGTGGTATCGTGCTCTCGCTGGAACAAACTGAAAACTACGAACGCGAACGCGGCCCGGAAGGCACCCGGGACAAATGGCACGATCGCTCCGCTGGTATCGAGGAAGCAACTTCGAAGAGCGTCGGCAAGTGGATGCCGGAAGAGTTGATGGACCTGGCGAAGAAGAACGCGCCCAACCGCGATCGGTAGAGCGTGCGGGTGTTTAGAGTGCCGACTTTAGTTGGGTCTTTCTTAGCATACTAAAGGCCCGACTAAAGTCGGTACTCTAAACACCGCCAGCGACAAATGAGCATCATGTTAAGAAAATGCGGTTTTCATTTTTTGCTTGTATTACTAATTCTGTTTTTGTCTGGTGTCGTGTTCGCCCAGAACCAGAAAAAGGTCGTGTACGGGATTCTTCTGGATAATACAGGTTCATTGAGGTCGCAGTTCGACGAGGTGAGCACGCTGGGAAAGTCCGTCGTAGGACAGGTCTATCAAAAAGGCCCTGTCTCCATATTCAACTTCACGAATCGAGGGAATATGAAGAGTCCCCTGACGGTTTCGGGGAGTGAATGGAGTCAGGATCCGGCCGTTATTGAGGGTGATATCGACGACCTCTATGTTCTGGGCGGCCAGACGCCGCTTCTGGACGCAATCGACTCAATTGCCAGGGAGCTTAACGCCAAGGTAAATTCTGACAAAGACGCTTTTGCAAATGCCGCTATCATCCTGATCACGGACGGTGAAGATCGAGTAAGCCGCATTAAAGAGGATGATTTGATAAAGGAATTAAAGAAGACGGGCGTCAAAGTTTTTGCTATTGGTCTCGTCAGCGAGTTGGATTCTTCGAGCGGATTCATTAACAAGAGCAAGAAAGGCAAAGCCGAAGACCTGCTTAAGAAGATTACGAAGGAAACCGGCGGTCGAGCAATTTTTCCCGGATCAAGAAGGTTGGATCGGGACAAGTTAATGAAGGAACTATTTGCCGAGCCGGCTCCCTAGCAGAAGCGCTCTCTCGAATGTAATGAGTTTTCTAAACGGCCTGTTCAACGACCCCAAATATCAATCCGGCGGTCCACGGAAGCCTGAAGAGATCGAAGACCCGGAAGTAATCATCAGCCCAAACACGCGGTTGCCGAATCGCATTCCTCCCGGTCAAACGCGCACGAAGAAGTGGCCGGTGCTCGACGCCCACGGCGCGCCGGAAATCGATCTGGCAACCTGGGAATTTGAAGTTGACGGCCTGGTTGAGCATCCGCAGAAGTGGTCGCTGGATGAATTCATGCAACTGCCGGCGGTGAAGGTTTATGCAGACTTTCATTGCGTCACGCGCTGGTCGCGACTGGACAACGTTTGGAGCGGAGTGCCGGCGCGCGAGGTAGCGAAGATCGCCGGCGTCAAGCCGGAAGCGAAGTTTGTGCTCGCCTTTGGTTACGACTACGGCTGGACCACGAACATTCCCATCGAGTTCTTTCTCAACGAAGATTCTCTTTTCGCGTGGTCACATGATAGCGAACCCATCCCTCCTGAGCACGGCGGCCCGGTGCGCCTGATCGTGCCGCAGCTTTATGCCTGGAAGTCTGCGAAATGGGTCAAAGGCGTGCGTTTCCTCGAGCAGGATCAGCCGGGATACTGGGAAGAGGGCGGCTATCACATGCGCGGCAATCCGTGGGGCAGCGGCGACGGGGAGCGTTTTCGCTGGTCGTGATGCTGAATAGTGTACTAATAACCAGGATAGTGTCTGATGCTGGCAAGTATTGACGCTGTTGCGATTGTGCGATTCAATATCATAGGGGCCTGAGCAATGAATTTTCTCAAATATGAGTTCGACGCGGGGCCGAGCGATATTATCCAGGTCACGCTTGATAAGCAGGCTAATGTACGGTTGCTCGATTGGGCCAATTTCCAAAAATATCAGAGTGGCCAGCAGCATACTTACTTGGGAGGTAACTCCAAAGTTTCCCCCGTCAAGCTACGACCGCCTCATCAGGGTCATTGGTACGTAGTCGTGGATCTAGGTGGGTTTTCCGGCACTGTCCGCGCGTCTGCGCAAAAAATAAGTTCTCCGCAGCGGCAGACTGCATGATCGTCTTTGCCCTCTCGTCTTAAAAAAAGGCTCACGTGGACGAATCGCAAAAGCCTGAAGGTATTTCCTCTCCAAAGCTTTCACCGGTCGTCGAGATTCGGCGAGGTTCTTATAAGGAACTGACACTCTATGATGTCGAGGAGAGTGAGCTCGAGTTATTGGCGCAAGGTTCTCCTGATTCTCTCTATCTGAATTTTGCGATCTTCCTCCTATCCTCTGCGGTTGCATTCCTGACCTCATTGTTGACTGCGGTACTTTCAGACAGAATCTTTACTGTTTTTGTTATCATAACTTGTGTTGGATTCATTGTCGGAATACTTCTTCTTGTCATTTGGCTTAGGAAGAGACGATCCATTTCCGTCTTAGTCCAGAAAATCAGAGACAGACTGCCAGAGGGTGTCCCGACGATTGCAGCAGACAATTCGGAAGAATAAGGCGTCTTTTCGAACCGCTGAGTAAATCGGGATGACCGCTACAGCCGCCCTACCCAAAGACGCCGCCGCCGTCATCCTCCTTCGTCACCGAACCGATCCCACAAATCCGGAAATCTTCTGGGTGCGTCGCAGTCAGAAGCTCGCCTTCCTTGGCGGCTTTTATGCCTTCCCCGGTGGAAAGTTCGATCCGCCTGACCTGGAAGTCGAGGTAGCTAACTGCGCCGATGCTGAAACGGCCGCTGCCATTAGCTGTGCGGCCCGCGAACTGTTCGAAGAGACCGGCGTGTTACTCGCTCGCGGCGCCGATACTTTGACCAAGGGCCAGCGCACATCTTTGCTCGACGATCTGGAATCGCAACGGATGACCTGGCCTGCCCTTTTGCGCCATTACGATCTTCACCTGGACGCGCGCGATTTCACTTTTGCAGGTCGCTGGCTGACGCCGCCATTCAGCGCGCAACGATTTGATACCTGGTTCTTTCTCGCCAATTGTCCGACAAAACAGGAACCGAACGTAACCGGGGACGCGGAACTCGAATCCGGCGAATGGATTGCCGCGCGGGAAGCTCATGCGCGCTGGGAACGCTCGAAGATACTGGCCGTGCCTCCTACTTTGCATGCACTGAAAACTCTCGCCGGCGGTATTGGTCCTGATCTGGTTGAACGATTACTTTCGATTCCCCAGGCTCATCGTCAGCCCGTGCGACGCATCGAGTTTCGCCCCAACTACATATGCTTTCCGGTACGCACGCCGACCAAACCACCGGCGACGCATACGAACTGTTATCTCATTTACAACTCGCGCGAGATTCTTGTCATCGATCCTGCTTCGCCCTATGAAGACGAGCAGCAAGCGCTGGCGGCCTGCCTGGATGATTTGATCGCCGAGCGGCGCACTGTCAGTGAAATTATCCTGACGCATCTGCACCCAGACCATGTGGGTGGCGTGAACGCATTGAAGAGTCACATCAAGGGTCCGGTAAACGTGGCCGCGCATCAATACACCGCGGAAGCTCTCGGCGACAACGTTCATGTAGATCGTTTGATTGAAGACGGTGAAGTGATCGAGCTGGGCGGCACGCCGTCAATTCGTTTGCGGGCAATGCACACGCCCGGACACGCGCGCGGTCATCTATGCTTCTACGAAGAACGCACCGGCACGCTTATCAGCGGAGACAATATAGTTGGTCTCGGTTCAGTGCTCATCGATCCGCCGGAAGGCAACATGCGCGATTACCTGAAGTCGCTGCATCGTATGCGGGCACTCCCCAATCTTTCAGTGTTGTTCGGCGGCCATGGGCCGGCGATAGCGAACCCTTACACCAAGATTGATGAATACATTAATCACCGGCTCGAACGCGAAGCCAACATCCTTCGCGCCGTGCAGAGCGGTGCCGCGACACCTTCGCAGATCGTGGTAAAGGTTTACTCCGATGTCTCCCCTAAGTTGCACACCATGGCTGAGCGCGCCGTGCTCGCCCATCTGGAAAAGCTGGAAGCGGATGGCCTGGTAAAGCGCGACTCCGAAGAAAACTACACAGCCTAAATGGCAGCCCGAACTTTGGAGTGCGCCGGCAGAGCGAAGCGGCGACGGCGCTTTGGCTAGAACTCCATAATCGCTAATCCAAAGCGGCGTCGCGCTGCGCTTGCCGCCGCACTCCAAAACTTTCTGATCTGGGCATTCGTACTTTGCGACCTTTTGCGGTTAGAATCTTTGTAAACAGACCGGAAACCAAAATTACAAAACAATGGAACTAGCAAGAACTCTAGGCGAACTCAAGACGAGTGGTTACAGAAGCGTCTCCGTCAAGGCCGAGATGCGCGCGAATCTGATAACCAAGTTAAAAGCCGGCGAAAAACTCTTCCCCGGCATCGTCGGCTATGACGAGACGGTCATTCCGCAACTCGTGAATGCGATTCTGGCGCGACATAATTTGATCCTGCTCGGCCTGCGGGGCCAGGCCAAGAGTCGCATCATACGCCAGCTCGCCGAACTGCTTGACGAAAAGATCCCAGTAATCGCCGGCTCTGAAGTTAATGACGATCCGTTTCATCCCATCTCGGCGCACGGCCGCCAGACGCTCGGGCTTGATGGCGACATGACG
>DASXRU010000175.1:0-26367 GCA_036506395.1 Pyrinomonadaceae bacterium
TCAAGCACGCGAAAACTACGCGTTGGGGCATCGAACTGGCGGACAAACGCTGCCGACAGAATATGCTGGCCGGTGTGTTGCTGGATGTGATCGAGCCGTCGCAGCCAATCGACCTGGCCATGAACTGTTTGTCCCACCTCCGGAGTTGGTCCCTGAACCACGTGCACTACGCGATCATCATCAGCATCCTGGCAATCCACGACGCGGCCATTCCCCAGGCTCCCAGTATCGTTGGGCTGGCCGCCGCCGGCGGGATAGAAGGCGGTGCGATCGAGCGTGATGGCTATCGTTCCATCATCGCGTTCGTTCAACTCAACTACGCGCGCATCGAATTCAAGCAAATGCGAGTCGTGGTAATAGAGGCGTTTAGTCGCGGGCATGTTGACATCTTAATTTGCTCGTCAGCAAAGTCAAAAGGGATCTACAGATTTCGCAGATTACACAGATATGAACCTGAAATAGGCCGGCAAAGTCTCACTGGAAAGACACGAGCTTTGTTTTGTCAGTTGCCGGAATCTGCGAAATCTGTGTAATCTGCGGAGCTAATGATGAATAGGCTGAGAGTTAGTATCGCGTGTGCCGCATCCCTGTCTCTATTACTGCTGACGATCAGCATTGCTGTCGTCGGCCAGACCCAACCACTCAAGATCCATTACCGCCTGGGAATGCCGCACCCGAATTCTCATCTGTTTGAAGTACGCATCGAAGTGGAGACCGCGCCCGATTCCGCCCTAACGTCCCTCGATTTCCAGATGCCGAAATGGTCGCCGGGGCGTTATGCGGTCTTCGACTTTGCCAAGAATGTGCAGGAGTTTTCCGCATCGGCCGGCATCTGTCCGCCGAAATCCCGATGTGATATGGCCATGCGGCCGGTCACAAGAGTTGACGACCAGACATGGCGCGTGCCCTTGATGAACAGTAACAGCCTGACGATTAACTACAAGGTCTTCGCGAACGATCTTTCCGGCACTTTTTCCCAACTCAACGCCCGGCATGCGAACTTCAACGGCGGCTGTGTATTCATGTACATCAGTGGACACAAATCCGACCCGGTTAAGCTGACGATCGATCCGCCCGCCGGCTGGAGGATCGTTAACGGAAGAACCGACAGCCCCCAGCAACGTGAATGGCAGTTTCCCAATTACGACATTCTGATCGACACACCAACTGAGGTGGCGCCCGACTGGACCGAAGATGATTTCAAGGTTGACGGTAAAACTTATCGCGTAGTCGTGCATTCACTTGGCAACGAGGGGGGAAAGCGTGCGGCCCTGGTGCGGGATCTGGAAAAAATAGTGCGGGCCGAAACGGCGATGTGGGGTCCGCCGGAATTCGATACGTATACTTTTCTTTTTCACTTTGCCGCGGACGATCGTTCCGGGGACGGCATGGAGCATTTGAACTCGACGCAGATCATACTGCAGGGTGCGCTGGCCGACGAGGGAACTTACGAGGAAACGCTCGATGCTGCGTCGCACGAATTTTTTCACGTCTGGAACGTGAAGCGGCTGCGGCCGCTCGAGCTGGGTCCGTGGGACTTCACACGGCCGGCAAACACGCGCGGTTTGTGGATCGCCGAGGGGTTTACGAATTACTACGGCCACTTGATGCTGCGCCGGGCCGGCCTCTGGAACGATGCGCGATTTCTGCGTCGAGAGACCGATACGATCAATGCAATCGAGAACGCACCCGGCAGCCGCTTAATGAGCGCGGAGGATTCTTCCTTGTCAGCGCCTTTCATGGACGACGCGCCACACGCGCAGCGAACCAACCTGGCAAATACGGCCATCAGCTATTACCCCAAAGGTGAATTGCTGGCGATGGTACTTGACCTTCTGATTCGCGGCAGAACGCACGGCCAGAAATCACTCGACGATGTAATGCGCCGCATGTACGAAGAATTCTATTTACAGAGTCCGAACGCGAGCTACTACCTCCGCGGCCGAGGTTACAAGACGGAAGACTTCGAGCACACGGCTTCGATGGTTGCGGGATTCGACCTGAGCGACTTCTTCAAACGTTATGCGCGCGGCGTGGAAGTTCCTCCCTATGACGAGACTCTGGCGCAGGTGGGTTTAAGGCTGATCAGGAAGACTCCCGCGGCCCGCTACGACGCAGGCATCTCGCTTGAGCGGGAGAATCAGCAAAGCCTGACCGTGGAAAACATTCGTCCGGAATCGCCGGCAGAAAACGCGGGCCTCGAGCCCGGAGATACGATCGTGTCAATCGGCGGCACGACGGTAACGCGCGAGACGTGGACCAAAGTCCTGAGCCGTTACCGGGAAGGAGAGCACGCCAGCATAGTCATCCGGCGCGCTCGCGGCACAGTGCAAACTTCGCTCACCATTGGGCCGCCGGAACACGTCGAGTTTGTGATTGAAGAGATGCAGGACGCTCCAGCGGAAGCACGCGCTCGGCGCGCCGCCTGGCTGAAGGGGTAGCAGCATGTAAGAGGCGGAGGCCCGTCCCCGCCCTTCAGGAGCAAAGATAGATTTTCCATATATCATTTCCCATTTCCCATTTGCCATCGCGCTGATCATCCGAAGTTTAACCACGGAGTGGCGGATGAATAAAATGGAAAAATTAGAAATGGAAAATGATATATGGAAAATCTGCTTAGCTTTGTGGGGGCCGGCCCCCGCTCCTTCTACTTAAGCAGGAATTACGCCACGATTACATCGATAGTCTCCGGCGCAATCTCGAAACTCATCGGAGTTGTTCCGATAATTTCACCGTCAACTTGCACCAGCGCGTCACCCATCGCGCGCGCCTGCGTGGCATGGAGGTAACGAGCCCCGGCTGTGCCGGGCCCTACCCTACCCCGCATCACCAGACTCAGCAGGTGGAGGTAGCGAAGCCGGCTGTAAGAGTCGATCAGCAGAATCTCAAATTCCGGCTTATCGATCTGAGCGAGCGGTGTCAGCACCAGGCCTCCACCATAGCTGGCCGCATTGGCGATGCAGGCAAAGGTGACTGTGAATCGTTCCCCTGCGACTTCCATGGTAAAGGAAGCAGGATTCCATCGCAGCAGGAAGCCTATCCCCGCATACCAGAAGGCGCCCTTGCCTATGCGCCGTTTCAAGGATGTACGGACAGTGCGAGCGACCGTGGCATCGATTCCGATTCCGGCCATCAGCAGGAAGTATCTCTTCACGCCGCCGGCTTCATCGATGGCGCAGCCGATGTGAATGCGGCGGGTCTTGTTACGGACGATTGCTTCAGCCACGAGTTCCAGTTTAATTGGCAACTTGAGGTCACTAGCCAGCACGTTTGCCGTTCCGCGGGGCCAGATGGCCAGCCGCGTGTTTGTGCCCACCAGACCCTGGAGTGCTTCGTTGATGGTGCCATCGCCCCCGGAAACGATGATATCCGTCGCGCCGTTTGCTGTTGCCTCAGCCGCCAAACGCGTTGCGTTGCCGGCGGCTTCGGTATTCATCAGCTCTACCTGAAGATGGCCGGCTTTTAGTAAGTCGCAAAAACGCTCAATCTCAGCCGCGCGGTGAGATCCGCCGCGGCCTGCATTTGGATTCGAGATGAGGACGGCTTTGCGCTGATCCATGTCGGTAAGAATAGCAAACCGCTATGCCTCGACCACACAAACAACCGACTGTGAAGCGAGCCCGAAAAGCCCTTATTCGCCCAGGCCGATAAGCGAACTCATCGGTCTTCCTTCTTGGTGAGCCATTGGCAGCTTTCTGCCCAAACAGGTACGGCAGGACCGAGGCGGAAAAAACCGAAATGACCAATCTTGGTCATTCCGAGTTCTTGTGGTTTTAGATGGCGGCGTTCTATGTGGGCGTTGGTGTATAACTCGAGGATTGCATGGAACGCCGCTCGCGGCGCCGTGGTATCGTCCTCAATACTGTAAGCTAAGACCGGAGCGCGAATTCGCTCAAAGCCCGATCGCGAGACACCGTGGGTCGCGCTAACGATATACTCAGGATCACAAGCCCATAGGCCGAACTCGCTCATCACGCCCGCTGGTAAATCCTCTCCGAGCCCGAGCCGCTTGGCAGGGAAATAACCGAATATCTTAGTCAGGACCGGGTTGGCAACGTACCATAAGAAAGCCCACGCTTGTTTGTACGGCACCGGGAGAAGGCGCCAGTACCCGCTTTGGGGAGCCACAAAGACAGCACGATCAATTAGGTCAGTATTGCTAGTCAGGCCAAGCAGGACGCCACCCACGCTATGTCCCACGATGTTTAGCTTCTCATTAGGGTAGCGCTCGGAGGCCCAGGCTATCACGCCATCAACATCCAATTGCCCCCATTGCTGCACACACGCATTGAACCCACGAAGACTTGAAGGACGCGAATCACCAACGCCTCGATAATCATAGGTCACGGCATGAAAACCATTGGTCGCAAGATAACGGGCGTAAGCATCGTAGAAATGGCGGCGAACCCCAGTGGCTGAATTAATGATGACCACTCCGGCGGTGGGTTTTGAAAAACGCTCGTAAAGGCTTGCAGCCAACGGTGTACCATCAACGGCCGCTATCTTAAAATCAGTTTTCCGCACCTGGGAAGTGTCACTCATACACCGGTCAGCTTTCTGCGGAATCGCACCGTCGATTAGGTTTTTACTACCATCACGGCAGCTTGCCCGAGGACTTACTGGGGCAGCTCAAGAAGAATGCGGTAAGCCTGAAATCTATCTCTAGCAAAACTGCTCGCACATCCCCACAGATAAATTCTAAACCTGCGGTAAAAGGACTCTCCCCAACCCGCGATCATTTCCTTCTGATTGCGCTCGAGGTTCTGCGCCCAATGTTTCAGAGTAAGATAATAACTATGCTGATCATCGTATATGAATTTCAGCCGAAAAGCCGTATGGGCTAGATGTTCGAGGTAATTGTGCAGGCATAACTGCGAATGATTTCCCGGGTAAATGTGGCGCGTACCAAACGCAATACTTCGGTATTTTTCTCGTGACGCACTGGCATCCAGGTACAACCGACCTCCGGGTTTCAATAACTCCTGATATTTTGCCAGGGAAGTACGATAGTCCGGCAGGTGTTCCGTAACTCCGCAATTAACAATAGCGTCGTACGGTTCATCAGTCTGATGTTCAAAAAAATGTTGCCGCAGCACTGTACACGGTAACTTGTCTTTTGCTATTAGCCGATTGACAAATGTCTCCGATTTTTCCGAGATTGTCAGGGCGGTCACCTTAATGCCTTTGCGGCCCGCATGCTCTGTGAAGGCTCCCCAGCCGGCGCCTATGTCCAAAACTCGATCGCCTGGTCTTATGCCCACAGAATCAATCGCGAAATCCAGCTTACGTGTCATAGCAGTTTCCAAAGGCTCGTCGTCATTAAGGAAAACACCGTGTGAATAACAACGGTGACTCCTATCGAGAAAGAGCATGTAAAACTCATCATCATATTCATAATGATGCGCAATCGACTTCTTATCGTTTGCAATCTGTCCCAACAGGAGTGGTCGAATAAAGCACCATAAATAGTGAAAGGGATGCTGATCTTTTAAGACATCTCTAAGCTCGAAAGCCCCCAGAAAGTCACCCTCAATGTCTATGCCGCCAGCCACATAAGATTCGGCAATATTAGTGGCATCGAGGCTACAAAGGGCGGCAAGGCCTGGTTTGCTCTTCACCACTATGGTGAAAGCGGGCTCGCCATCACCGAGGATGTGAGAAGGGTGCCCCGCGAGTTTCAAAGCGAAGGCGCGGGTCCGTTGGGACGAAGAAAACTTCTTGCTCAGAAGGTTGACTAAATAGTTGAACTTTCTTTCCATTTTCTCTTCACTCCTCTCTTTATTGTCTTTCCAAATTCAAAACGTTACGCCTTAAATCTGAGGCTGTCTTGCAACATTAGGACGATCATGCCTGTGGGACTTTTCCGAGGAGAAGCTGGGCCTCTTTCAGATCTTCGGTTTGGAAGCCCTCAGTAAATGAATCGTAAACACCTGAAAGCAGCTCTCGAGCTTCCTGGTCCTTGCCTTGGATCCTCCAAAGGCGATGCAGGCTTATCGAGGCGCGTAGCTCCAGCGACTTCGAGTGCTGGACCCGAGAAACCTCCAGAGCCTGCTTGAAATAAGATTCTGCCTCGTTTGTCCGATTCGTTTGCAACAGGACATTCCCCTTGAGGCGATAGAGTTCAGCAAGCCACCAGTTTTCACCGAGGGTATTGGCAGAAGTCAGTCCTTCTTCAATCAAGGCGGCTACGTCTGTGGCGTGTCCCAGCTTTAAGGATGCTTCAGCTTGCAGGAATGAAAAGTATGGAACGCCGAGCCTGAAGCTGTTGTCGCGGAAACTCTGCCGGCCCTGTTTGAGTAGAGTAATTCCTTCGAGTGGCTCTCCCCCGATTGCCAGCGCCCACCCCTTTAGGATCTTGCCCAACGACAGCCATAGCGCGAAACCTTGTGCGGAACTGACCTCGATCAATTCTTCCGCGCTATCAAGAGTATCCTGTTGTTTCCCACAAAACTGGTTAATATAACTGCACACAAACAAGGCGGGTGCGGCCAGGGCGTTCATGTCCCCTAACTCTCGCGCCAAATCGATAGCCTGGCGGATGCGAACCAGAGCTTGATCCGGATTCCCAAAGTGCCAGGACACCAGGGCGTCAACTGCTAAGCAGGAGACAATCGGGATATTCACTTCGTCAACGATATTAAGTGTTTTGCTGCCGTCCCAGAGATTGATTCCTCGTTTCGCGTGATCTCTGGCGAGCATGAAGTTCCCGATCCAATATTCGGTCATCGATAAGGCGCGATATGCCCCTATCAGTAACGCCGGATCATCATGTTTTTGAGCTAGGTGGTATATATTGTTGGCGAGGTCCTGAGTTTTAGTTAGCTCCTGAGTCACCATTGTCGCTCGCCATTCGCTTATCAAAACGGAATACAAGCGCGACGTCTGCCCAAGCTGAATACTCAACTCCTTCACACGATCGTAACAGGATTTCACCTCAGGGGATGCGTAACCTTTAGTCGCCGTCAAGAACAAGCCGGCTTGTGTCAGGGCAACGAGTTGATCATCGGGCTTGAGCCCCTGAGTTGCCGGCAAGTCTGGCGCGACCGGTCTGCTCCACTCCCGCTCTTCAAAAAAATGGGACAATGTGGCCAGCAATGCGCCGTAAGCTCCTAGTTTACGGGCCGCGTATGCCTGGTCGCCGCGCATGATCCGTGGAAGATAGACATCATGGAGGGCATCCGAATGTCGGCCGGCATTGCATCCATAAACCACCGCCATGAATAGTGGCTCCATCTCCTGGATGGTATTAGGCAGCGGTTTTGCTGCGTGCGTGAAATGCTCATAGAGGCGATTGTTGCCCTCACGCCAGGCATCCGGGTTTTGCCTCATAAGCCGTCGCCCGAAATGCTCGCGCACTATCGGATGCGCATCCAGGGTCTCGGGCTCATGCGGGTCTGCTTCAGCTAAGAGTTTGGAGCGTCGCAATTTCGCGAGGACCTGCCGCCACTCGGCCGTGTTTAAGTCTTGTAATGCATCGGTTAGTCCAGGAATTGCAGGGGCGGCTTTCAATGCTGCTATGGCTCTTTCGTCCGCAGGTCTATCAAAGAGGCCAAGCAGTCGTAAAACTGATATCTCTGAAGAACTCTCACCGAACCATTCTTCATAGGCTTCCATAACGCGTTGCGCCTGCTTGCCGTAGCGCACATCGTCTTCCAAACTCACCCGCTCTCTACGGCGCACATCTCCTTCATATACATCGCTGAGATAGCTCCCCAATAATGTCAGAGCCAAAGAGTGACCGCCATATTCTTTAGCTGCCCGTTTCAATTCGGCTTCTTCGCCTTTGACGCCGAGCGCTTTAAGGATTTGCGCCCCGGCTTGCGGCGAAAGACTCTCAAGATCGATGCGGAGTACCGAACTACCCTCAAAATTGCCCAGGTCAGTAATAGCAATGCGCGAGGAGATGACACACAGCCCGGCGTTATATGCGGCGAGTTCACGCAGCAAGGCCTGTAGAGCCTGATCTTTAAGCTTCCCCTCTTGTTGGCCGGGCGGAAACTGGAGGGGCTCCAGGCCGTCAAGCACTAAGAGAGTGCGTTGGGCCTTAACCAGATCTGCAAGCCTTTCGCCCTTCTCCCACGGTGCACCCTTATTCGGATCGGAATCCCCGAACCAGGTTAAGGCTGAGGCAATGAATTCATCGGCCGATACCATCCGCTCGCTTGTTCCCTGTCTGTAAAATGACCAGGCGTACACCCTTTCAGCTCCTTGATAGCTGTCGCGCTCCATCCGCCGCAGCCAGTGATTAACAAGAGCTGATTTGCCCACACCACCCCACGCGATTAGGCTCACAATGTTGATTTCTGGATTATTCCATGCGCTATCTAATGACTTTAACTCCCGACTGCGACCAAACAGATTCCCGCTGGTAACGGGCATGCGACTGACGGATACCTTGTCGGGAGCAAGGCCAATGACTTCTGTGGTTTCGGACGGTATCGCGGGACCGACGAGCCGATGAATCTCCAGGGCAATCTCGGCCAAGTCCGCGTCGATTTGGTTTTCGTTCCCGTTAGAGATTGGACGTGCATCTTTCGGTCTCAATTGCATCTGACGAAGCCAACCGACAGCCTGCCAGGCACAAGGTTTAAGAATGATGGGAAAGATACGGATGCCTTTTTCAGCCCGGCTCTGCAGAAGGTTGGGAACTTCTTGCCCAAGTATGAAATCTGAGGTGAGAAAGTTGGCTGAGACGAGCAAGATGGCAACTGAGGCAGTTTCCATCGCCTCTTGAATTTCCTTGTGCCAGTCTTCGCCTGCACCGATCCGGCGATCATCCCACAAGTCGAGAACTCCTTGATGCTGCAGGACACCAAGATGGCGTATGAGACGATCCTTCCATTCCTCATCTTCATGACTGTAGCTAATGAAAAGTGTAGGCTTTTGCATCTTTGGTGCTTATGCATTTCTCCTTCGATTGATAGCTACTCGATAGGAGAGATTCTGGCAGCGCTTGTCCGGTTATTTGTCGTCTGGCAATAAGCATGAACCCTGCAGGTAAAACCTTTATCCCGCAGCCGCAAGGAGCATTCATATGGCGACCGAGGTGGTTGGTGAGAATGCTAGATCAGGAAGAGCTATTCTCGATTTGATATTGCCACGTAGGCTTCGACTGCAAAAGAATGCAATGCGGCTGCCTGGATCAGACGCTACTGGAGGCTTAGTCGTCGCGGGGGGAACTCTATGCTTAAGGCCAATTGGTGTCAAGTAGGTAGTTTACTGGATTGTAATGCGCCCGCCTTGTCTATTTCCTGGAGATTGGAGTGATATCAGCTCATTCACCTAGTTCTACTCCAGGCGATAGTTGGGCGCCTCTTTGGTGATGATCACGTCGTGCACGTGAGACTCGCGGAGGCCCGCGGAGGTGATGCGTATGAAGCGAGTCTTCTCCTGAAATTCTTTGATGTTGCTGCATCCGGTATAACCCATGCCCGAACGCAGGCCGCCCACCAACTGCGTCGTCATCTCAGCCACGGTGCCTTTGTAAGCGACGCGGCCTTCGATGCCTTCGGGAACCAGCTTTGATTCCGCGTCCGTACCTTCCTGCGCATAACGATCGCGGGAACCTTCGCGCATGGCCCCGATCGATCCCATCCCGCGATAGGTCTTGAACGAGCGTCCCTGAAAGAGGATGACTTCGCCCGGCGCTTCTTCGGTGCCGGCGAAAAGCGATCCGATCATAACGACATCGGCGCCCGTGGCAATCGCCTTGGCGACATCGCCGGAGAATTTGACGCCACCGTCAGATATAATCGGCACGCCAGTTTCGCGCGCCGCCGCAACACAGGATTGAATTGCCGTAATCTGCGGCACGCCGGCGCCAGTCACAACCCGCGTGGTACAAATCGATCCCGGCCCGATGCCAACCTTCACGCCGTCAACGCCGGCTTCGATCAGCTCGCGCGTGCCTTCTGCGGTGCCGACGTTTCCCGCGATTAATTGAGTTTTTGGGTGACGACCCTTGATATAGCGAACCGCGTCAATCACCCGCGAAGAATGTCCGTGCGCAGTGTCGATCACCAGGCAGTCAACCCGCGCCTTCACCAACTGGTCGGCCCGCTCGACAAAATCACCCGTGGCGCCTATTGCCGCTGCCACACGTAACCGGCCCAAATCGTCCTTGGCCGCCGTCGGATACTTAATTGCTTTTTGAATGTCTTTTACGGTAATCAGTCCTTTGATGCGCTTATCGTCGTCAACCACGAGAAGCTTCTCGATACGGTGCTTCTGCAACACCGCTTTCGCTTGTTCGAGCGTGGTGCCGACGGGAACACTCACCAGCGGTTGCTTGGTCATCACTTCCGCAACCGGAATGTCGAATCGGGTTTCGAATCGAAGATCGCGATTCGTGATGATGCCAACCAGATGCCCGTCTTCATCCACGACCGGCACACCGCTGATGTGATAACGCTCCATCACGTGGAGCGCTTCGCGCACCGGCCGGTCCGGGCGAATCGTTACCGGGTCGACGATCATTCCCGACTCCGAGCGCTTCACTTTGTCTACTTCTTCGGCCTGCCGCTCGATACTCAGGTTCTTATGAATCACGCCGATGCCACCCTGCTGCGCGATGGCGATGGCCAGAGCGGCTTCGGTCACCGTATCCATTGCAGATGAGCAGAGAGGGATTTGCAATCGTATGCCGCGGGTGAACTGCGTCGAGGTGTCGGTCTCGGCAGGCAGCACTTCAGAACGTGCCGGCAGAAGCAGGACGTCGTCAAAAGTCAGGCCTTCGCTAATATCAGAGGTAATCATTTTGTTCTAAATAACTCCTTTAGGATTATGTGAATAAAGATCTGTGCTCGGGTGTAGAGCCAGAATAAACAAAAATGCCCGCAGTTGTAAGCGGGCTTGCGGAAACACTTTTTTTCTATCAACGACTAACAGCTTGAGCGAACCTCCCCGGGCGGCATCACTGTTTGGGCGACCGTGTATGGTAGCGGAAATTTGCTATTAATGCTGTTCGCGAGCTGCACCCCTGGCAGCGACGGCATGCTGACCTGCGGGGCTGTCCGGCGTTGATACCAGTGCAATGCTGCAATGGCGCCCAGGGAGAGAATCGCCAGAATGATAATTGCCAGCAACAAAGTCACCAGCGGCGAACGTGAAGAGCTGGCATCTGTATAAACCAGAGATTTGGCCGGAGTGGTCTGGATTTCGTCGGGTGTTTCGCCTTTCTCCCGAAGCGTATTGGCGTAGCCTTCAATCGCCTCCCGTTCATCGTAACCAATGTACCTGGCGTAGGATTTAATAAAGCTCTTATTGAAGATGCCGCCCGGCAGTCGCTTGTAATCGTCGGTTTCGATTGCTTCCAGATAACGCATGGAGATACGCGTTTGTTCGGAAATATCGCGCAAAGAAATGCCGCGCTCCTCGCGGGCAAGCCGCAACTTCTCTCCGATAGTGATGGCCATCTCCAAACGAAGCCGGCTCTTCTGCGTCGATCGCGGTGATGCGCAACTTGCGAGGCGGCTCGTGCCGGGAAACTCCCACTCGATCCCTGGCCGTATCGCGCGCAACTTCAAGCCTCAAACAAGGCAGGCTGCTCTTGCGGCGCAATATAACGTTGCTTGTAAAAGTTGTCAAACTTTTGTACCTGCAAAAGGTTGCGCCTGTCTTGATTCTTGCGGCGGGCGGTGATAGCTTGAGGTGTTAACGGAACCGAACAGTCGCTTTTAACTTCTACAACCAAAAGTGAGGATCGAGAAATGCCTCTTGAAGCATTAGGAATGGTCGAGACCAAAGGCTTCGTGGGCGCGGTGGAAGCCGCGGACGCGATGGTCAAGGCGGCCAACGTTCAACTATTAGGAAAAGAGTACATTGGCGCCGGCTATGTCACGATCTTTGTTCGTGGCGATGTGGGCGCGGTCAAAGCTGCCACTGATGCAGGTGCGGCAGCAGCGCGGCGCGTCGGCGAGCTCGTCAGTGTCCACGTTATTCCGCGACCGCATGCTGAAGTCGAGCGAGTGTTGCCTGTTAATGGCCGCACCGGCTTTAGCCCCGACGAACGGGCACTGCAGGGCGGCGCCCGTGGCCAGTTGGGCCAGGGCGAACAGGGACGAGCAATACAAGCCGGCTCGCGCGAGACCAATCGCGAAAGAACCAAATAATTCATTGCCGATTGCCAAGTGCCGATTGCCGATTTCGCGCTGAGATGAGTTGATCTTGAGGTCAACTCGGAAATTAGAAATCGCCAATTGGCAATCGGCAATCGGAAATGGGAGGGTGGTATGTCGGCAGACAAGGATCTGATATCTGTGCAGCAGGCCCGAGATATGGTCGAGGCGGCGCATCGCGCCCAGGTCGATCTGGCCCACTTCGATCAGGCAAAGATAGACCGCATTTGCGAAGCGATGGCAAAAGCCGCTCTACGGGAATCGGCCCGGCTGGGCGCGCTGGCGGTTGAGGAAACCGGCTTTGGAGTTCCGGCCGACAAACAAGAGAAGAACCGCTTCGCTTCGGAAGACGTCTGGAATTATTTCCGCAACCTGCGCACCGTCGGTGTCGTTTCCGAATCGAAGGACATTGTAGAGATTGCCAGTCCGCGCGGAGTCGTGGCCGCGATCATTCCCTCCACGAATCCAACCTCAACCGCCATCTTCAAAGTGCTGATTGCGATCAAGTCGCGAAATGCGATTGTGTTGTCGCCGCATCCTTCGGCCGCGCGTTGTATCAATGAGACCGTAAAAGTTATGCGCGAGGTTGCCATCAAGGAGGGATTGCCAGGGGACGCGATTGCCTGTATGACGACGGCGACCATCGAGGGCACTGAAGCTCTAATGAAGCACAGGCAAACAGCCGTCATCCTGGCGACTGGCGGCATCGGACTGGTGCGGGCTGCTTATTCTTCCGGCAAGCCGGCGTTTGGGGTTGGCCCCGGCAACGTTCCGGTTTTTATTGAACGATCCGCGGACGTTCCCAAGGCAGTGCAGGACATTCTTACCGGGAAGTGTTTCGACAACGGCACGATCTGCGCTTCGGAACAAGCAGTCGTTGCGGATGCTCCGGTGGAGAAACTTGTGCGGGAACAGTTCAAACAGCAAGGCGCCCATTTCCTCAGCTCACCGGAAGCAGATCAACTGGCGAAAGTCGTCGTGACCCAACAGCGCTCATTGAATCCCGGCATCGTCGGGAAGTCCGTGGAAGTGATCGCGAACATGGTCGGCTTGAGCGTGCCGCCGGGAACGCGCTGCTTGATTGTGGATGTAGGCGGTGTGGGCCGAGACTTTCCTTTGTCTATGGAAAAGCTTTCGCCGATTCTGGCTTTCTATGTGGAGGACGGTATCGAACGCGGGGCGGCGCGGTGCTTTGAAATCCTGAGTTATGGTGGCATGGGCCACACTGCCGGAGTGCACACGCGCTCGCGTGAAGCCGCGGTGCGCTATGGCAGCGAGATGCCTGCGTCGCGCGTGACTGTGAATACACCGACAACGCACGGCGCGATCGGATTCTCGACTGCACTGCCGCCTTCGATGACCCTGGGTTGCGGTTCATGGGGTGGCAACGTTACTTCGGACAACGTCTCGCCGCTTCACTTAATGGACATCAAACGCGTGGCTTTCGAGACCAGAGCAGTCAAGAGTGCGCGGCCGGCAGTGGCAACACAAAAAGTCGCCGCTCGGCCGCAGCCGCGGACCACTGCCGCTGCTGCAGGTGGAAGTCGCGCGGCTAGCAATCCTCCGGTCCAGGAGGTGACCCCGGGCAAGGTAAGCCGCCAGGAGATTGCGGCCATCGTGGATCGCTTTCTCGCTAACCGGCAGCCGGAACAATCATCTGGTTCAGCGGAGCTTCACGCCACAACTTCGCCGCCGCCCTCGCAGCCCGGAATCGATATAGAGGCTGGAAGCATGTACGCTTCGCGTCGGGCGGCGCCGCATGCTGAGGCTGCCCCAACAGTGATTTCCGAGCGCGGGGGCAATGGCGGGTCGTCTTCGGGGGGGACCCGAGCGAGCGGTGCAACCGAAGCAAGCCAGAACGGTCGCGCGGCGGTAGATTTCGTGAGCGAAGACGATGTGCGGCGAGCGATTCAGAAAGGCGAGAAGATTTACATCAACTCCCGAACAATCATTACCCCAGCTGCGCGCGACATAGCGGACCCGGCGGAAGTGTTCGCTAAAGTTTGAAAACAGAGGCTAGAGACTTGAGGCTGGAGGCTAGAGCCTGGAGATTTGGATCATGCACACGACCTAGCCTCTAGCCTCTAGCCTCTAGCCTCTAGTCTCTAGCCCCTGCTCTTAATATGTTCTTAGGCAAAGTCATCGGCACCGTCTGGTCAACCAAGAAAACCTCCGATCTCGAGGGCGTTCGGTTTTTAATTGTGCATCCGTTCGACCTCGACAAAGAGCCGACCCGAAGTATTGTCGTTGTCGCGGATCGCCTGGGGGCCGGGGCCGGCGAGACAGTGATGTGCGCCTTTGGTAAAGCTGCACGTTCCGCAATCGGAAACCAGGACATGGCCATCGAAGCTGCCGTGGTAGGCATAGTCGATCGTGTCGATTTTGCTGAGACACAATCGGAAGAGTTGCGCGAAGCTGCCCGCGAGTTGAGCGCTGGTGGGAACGGCAGACCCTAGGCATTGCCGATTGCCGATTGCCGATTGCCGATTGCCAATTTCCGATTGGCGATTGGAATTCTTGAGCTTTATTATCCGGCCGATACCTGCTTCACCCGAGGTCCCGAGCAAATTGGCAATTGAAAATCGGCAATCGGCAATGACTCCATGGCCAACGAAGAACTGATTTACCGGCTGACTCGCGCGGTCTACGAACGCCTGGGTGCTGTTGATGAAAACACAGTCGAACAGTTGGTCACTGACATCTATCGAGAGATTCAGGCCGCCGGTGGGGCAAATGGCAGAGACGCGTCGTCCATTGAGCAGTCGGGATTCTCAACCAGCGCCAGAGAGAATCAAGCGCGCTCCGAGGGTTCGGCCGATCGCTTTGTCATTTCGGTATTTGGAGTCGATCATCCCGGCATCGTAGCCGGCGTGTCGCAGATTCTTGCCGACGCCGGTTGCAGCATCATTGACATCAACCAAACTGTGGTTAGAGGCAAGTTCGCGATGGTGATCATCGCGGACGCTTCGCGCTCCAGTGCGTCTGCTTCTGAATTGAAGGAACGCTTTCGCATACAAGGCGAGCAACTGGGAGTTCGCATATACGCTCAGCGCGAAGACCTTTTCAACGCCATGCACCGGATATAGCATTGCCGATTTTTGATTTCCAATTTCCGATTGAAATACAGGGATGTTTTCGATCCGAAGTCGGCGCAGGCGATTACAAATTGCCTTGACACTAGAAAGATGAGTCCGGCAGCATCATCAACAAATTGGCAATTGGCAATCGCAAATCGGAAATCCCCTTATGCCTGAACCGGAAATTTCCCGCCGATGTCCTTCATGTGGGGCATCGCTGCGCGGTCGCGCGCTGTTCTGTCCCCAGTGCGGTGAACCACTCACCCAGTCAAAAGATATTCCCAACGCGATATCAGACCGTCCCGCGCCGGCACCGGCAATTGATGTAAATAAGAGAGACGCGCAGGGACCGAACGCGGAAGCAGTTGCCGGCCGGAACGCCGGCGAGTCCCAACAAAGGAAATCAGACAGCCCGCGTAACCGGGACACCGCAGGTTCGCCGGCTCCAGCTCCTGGCAAAGCTCGCAAACAGATCCAGCGCGCTACAACGGCGGCGCGTGACGCGCTGGAAGATAACGTTCGGCCGCGGGTCGAAAAGATTCGTAACGCCTCCAGTTTTGTTTTGGAGGAGGCCTCCGATGATCCCAGTCTTCGCTTTGTCCTTGTGGCGGGCGCGCTGTTCCTGCTATTTGTCGTGCTGCTGGTGATCAGCAAAGTGATCTAGAAATGATCTTGAATCTCAGATCTCAGATCTCAGATTCGAGCAGCTAACGCCCGGGATTGAATCCGACACGCGAAATCCGACACCAGACGCCCGATACCTGACAACGGAATAATGGAATACACCCAGGCTGAAATCCTGCAGACGGTGCGCATGACCGAGATGGAGCACCTCGACATACGCACGGTCACGCTCGGTCTTAGCCTGCTTGACTGTGCCGGTGGCTCGGTGGAGGGCACGGCGGATCGGGTGCGGCAAAAGATCGAACGTTCCGCAGCCCGCCTGGTCAGTACGGTTGATGAAATCGGCGATGAAATCGGCCTGCGCATCGCCAACAAACGCATAGCCACCACGCCGGTGTCGCTAATCGCAGGAAATTCGCGCGCGGATTGTGTCCGGCTGGCGCACGCCATCGATGAAGCTGCGGCTACCGTCAACGTCGATTTCATTGGCGGCTACTCAGCGCTGGTCCATAAGGGCTGGACGAACGCCGAGAGTGAATTTCTCGATTCAATTCCGGAAGCGCTGGCGACCACCGCGCGTCTCTGCTCGTCAGTAAACGTCGCGACGACACGCGCGGGCATCAACATGGATGCGGTAAGGCGCGTGGGGGATTTGATTAAGGACGCAGCCGAACGCACTCGCGAGCAGGGCGGAATCGCCTGCGCCAAGTTTGTTTGTTTTGCGAACGCCGTCGAAGACAATCCCTTTATGGCGGGCGCGTTTCATGGAGTGGGTGAGCCGGAAGCGGTCATTAATGTGGGTGTCTCTGGTCCCGGAGTTGTGAACCACGCGGTACGCCAGGTGCCCGCGGACTGGCCGCTGGACGAAGTGGCCGAAGTAATCAAGAAGCTTTCTTTCAAGCTGGCGCGCGCCGGCGAATTGGTAGGCCGCGAAGCCGCGCGCCGCCTGGGGATTCCTTTCGGCATCATTGATCTTTCGCTGGCGCCAACTCCGGTTCCCGGAGACTCAGTAGCCGAGATCATCGAAGCGATGGGTTTCGAGCGCGCCGGGACGCACGGTACCACTGCTGCGCTCGCGCTCCTCACCGATGCCGTCAAGAAGGGCGGGGCGATGGCTAGTGGCTCAGTCGGCGGCATGAGCGGAGCGTTCATTCCGGTCTCGGAAGATGCCGGCATGATCGCCGCCGTGCGGGCCGGCGCCCTGAGCCTGGACAAACTCGAAGCCTGGACCAGCGTGTGCTCCGTAGGCATCGATATGGTGGCAGTGCCGGGCTCAACTTCCGCGGAAACAATTGCGGCCATCATTGCCGACGAGATGGCCGTCGGCGTGATGAATAACAAAACCACGGCAGTGCGCATTATTCCTGTGCCCGGGCTGGGAGTCGGCGAGATGGTTGAGTTTGGCGGCTTGCTGGGCAGCGCGCCGATTATGCCGGTGAATGCTTTTTCGAGCGCGGAATTCATTCGCCGCGGCGGGCGAATACCAGCTCCGGTTCACAGTTTAAGAAATTAGTTGGCAAGCGGCTGAAAACCTACTACCCTAAACGCCCCCTGGCAGGCCTGGCGTTTAGACTTTTATGCGTGAAGGAAGTCGCGGGAGTCTGGTGTTCAATCGCGTGTCGTAGGGTTCGCGGTGGAGTTTAAGCTTTGCCACGGTCAGATATGGAGGCGGAAATGCAAGCGCTGGGAATGGTTGAATGCAAAGGATTGGTCGCAATGATTGAAGCGGCTGACGCTATGGTCAAGGCGGCGAATGTTCAGCTCGTCGGCTATGAAAAGATTGATGCCGGATTAGTCACTGCGATCGTTCGTGGTGAAGTTGCCGCCGTGCAAAGTGCAGTCGATGCCGGCGCCGCGTCGGCGCGTAAGGTCGGCGAAGTCGTCGCCACCCATGTCATCCCGCGCCCTCATGCAGAAGTCGATGATGCTATTCCCGTCCTCAGTACTGGCGAGACTACACGGAAGAAGATCAGCGGCTCAGTGCGCCCGAAGTAAGGGGACGTGAACGCCAGTTGCTGATGATTTTGGATATTTGACTTGAGTTAGGCTGCTTCTTTTTCGTCTTAGTCTCTTTGTGGTAACAGCCATCCGCTGATTCGCATCTCCCCATGGCTCTTCATATCTATTTGCTTCGCCATGGACAAACCGCGCTTAGCCGCGAAGACAGCTTTTGCGGTTCAGGCCTTGACCCGGAATTGACTCCGGAAGGTCTGGAGATGGCCCAGGCATTCACCGCCGCTTACCGTTCACAACCGTGGAGCGCAATTTATTCCAGCAGCCTGCGACGAGCCATCGCTACTGCTCAACCGCTTTGCGACGCGCTGGCGATGGAGATGCAAGTGCGGCCAGGCTTGAATGAGATTGGATATGGTAAGTGGGAAGGCCTAACCAAGGAGGAAGTCAGCCAACGGCATCACGACGATTATGTTAGCTGGCTGGCCGATCCGGCCTGGTATGCGCCAACCGGCGGAGAATTGGCCGTAGTGATTGCCCAGCGAGGTTTGCAGGTGGTTGAGGAGATCAAGCAACAGTTTAGCGACGGCAATGTTTTAGTGGTTTCTCATAAGGCGACAATCAGAATTATTCTTTGCAGCTTGCTGGGCATCGAGGTTGGGCGTTTTCGCTACCGGCTCGGGTGTCCCGTAGGATCCGTAAGTATTGTCGAATTTACCCCGCAAGGCCCTTTGTTGCAGAGCCTGGCTGACCGGTCACACTTGAGTGAAGCCCTGCGATCTTTGCCCGGCACGTGATCGCCGCAAAACCAATCCACATCGCATGATCGAACCATACTTCCGGCAAGTTCCTTACCGACTAGTACTCCTGCTGCCACTTTTGCTTCTTGTTGTTCGGGCCGCGCAAGCTCAACAACCCTTCGTCACCGACGACACGGATGTGACTCCCCGCCGTCATTTTCACTTCGAATTCAGCAACGAAGTCGATCTGCTGCAGCACTCTTCGTTTCCCAATCTGCGGCAGAACACGGCGGACTTCGAGCTGGACTACGGACTCTTCGAGAACTTCGAAATCGGAATCGAAAGCCCTTTGTTGACAGTCATGAACGATCGCAGTGCCGGCCTCGGCAGTCCCAGCGGCATCGGCGACACCAATCTTTCCTTCAAATACAACTTTCGCAGGGAGCGGGAAGGCTCGCGACTGCCGGCAATGGCCGTGGCTTTGAACATCGAATTGCCTACCGGGAGTACGAGGCGACAACTTGGCTCGGGATTAGCTGACTTCTGGCTTAATGGCATTTTGCAGAAATCGTTGAGTAAGAAAACCACGCTGCGCTTGAATGGTGGCGTGCTGTTTTCAGGGAACACCACCACGGGAGTTATCGGCATTAAGACGCGCGGAACTGTTCTGACCGGCGGCGCCTCGCTTGTCAAACAGTTCACTCCGAAGCTGGACCTGGGTGCAGAGGTGACAGGCGCACTGGCTCGAAATCTTGACTTGAGTAAAGGCCAGTTGCAGGTGTTGTTCGGAGGAAACTATGCGCTGACGAAAAAGGCGACGTTTGATTTTGGGATTGTCGCCGGCCGCTTCGCCGCCAGTCCGCGCGCCGGGTTGCAGCTCGGCATCTCCGTGGACTTTTAAATGGCGAAGATGTTAATCTCCGGCGCTCGCGCGATATTGCAAAATGTGTGTGTTCCAGTCGACGAAGACATGACCGGAGGTTCACAATGGCTCGTAATGCCGCGACAACTGGGCGACTTCGCTCTCTCCTGTTACAAATAACGGCGCTTACCGAAAAAGGCGATCTGCATTGGGAACGGCAGGTTGGATCGGCGCATCGCTATGCGCGCTGGAATAATAATCTCTTCATACTTGGTCCTGACGCGCCATTGAAGACTAAGAACACGCCGCGTTATCTGTTCATCACACCGTTCGACTCGCCTGCTTGTATCGAAGTGAATTCCGACGACGACGATTTGGGCCAGGAGCTGCTGAAACTGGTCAAGGCCGTAGAATCAGCAACCAAAGACGAGCCGCCAACCGATCCGTTTTCCATTACCGATATCTTGAGCCAGTTGGATGCTTGATCCCGAGCCCCCTTTCAAATCGAAGGCGGCGGTTATGCGTAATCCGGCATCGCAAGAGGAAAGGAAGGAAACTAATTTATGTCTGCCGAATTGAAGTTGAGCGACGAGGCCGAGAGCCTGTCTCGCGTACCGCTTTTCAAGGGTCTTACGCCCAGCGAGCTGGAGAAGCTGGCGGAAGAAGTGGACCAGGTCCGGTTCAAAGCCGGTGAGGTCATCTTCAATGCCAACGATAAGGGTGACGCGCTCTACGTGGTTGAGGATGGCGTGGTGCGCATCTGGGTGTTCGACGAAGACGTAGAGCCAGTCACGCTTTCAGAGCTACAGCCGGGAGAATTTTTTGGCGAGTTGGCGGTGTTGGACCGCGGCGAGCGTTCTACGAACGCTTCGGCCCTGGTTGACTGCACCCTGCATCGTTTGAGCAGTGACGATTTTCATCAGTTTCTGCTGGAGCATCCCGACCTGGCCATCGACGTGATTTGCGAGATCGGCAGCCGCATGCGGCAGACCAACCAGCTGGTCTCAAAACGTGCTGCCCGCAACGTCAACCGGGAGATGGACGAGAAGATGACGATCGGGCAGCGCATCGCCGACCGGGTTGCGTCCTTCGGAGGATCGTGGACCTTCATTATCATTTACTGCTCGTTTCTGGCGGCCTGGATGATCGCCAATAGCTTCGTTTTGATCCACTACGGGCGGGGCGAGACAGGGGCCGAGTTCGATCCCTATCCGTATATTCTTTTGAACCTGATGCTATCCATGACTGCTGCCTTGCAGGCGCCCATTATCATGATGTCGCAGAACCGCGCCGGTGAAAAAGATCGGCTGGCCGCGGAGAATGATTTCAAGGTCAATCTTAAGAGCGAACTGATGCTCGAAGAGTTAATGCGAAAGCAACGCGGGCGGGACGCGCAGATGGAAGAGCTAATCGACAAGGTAGCGGCGCTTGAACCTGGCGGCAGCGCGAACGACAAACTTGTGTCCTGAGATTGTTTGGCAGGTCAGGCATCTCAGAGCCTTTGTCGCTGGCGGCGTTGAGAGTATCGCCTTTTGCC
Organism: Pyrinomonadaceae bacterium; assembly: GCA_036506395.1. Taxonomy (GTDB): domain Bacteria; phylum Acidobacteriota; class Blastocatellia; order Pyrinomonadales; family Pyrinomonadaceae; genus DASXRU01. Next base: position 20,910 of record DASXRU010000175.1, read on the forward strand.
GAGCTCTTAATCAGCTGAGAAAAGCCCAACTAAAGTTGGTACTCTAAACACCCACTTTCCTCTTGTGACGCCTGTTTCACGGAGATCTGCGGGTTCCTGCGGCCGGCGTAACCTGACGCGCTGGCGTGTTCGTCCGGGGGACAGCCGGTTTCACCCCAGGTGCTCCTTCGCGGGGCGCCGTATATCCTGCTCGAGTCAGGGCGATTCGCTTGTCTTTCCCGGAAGCGTCGGCGACGGCAACCTTGATCGCGCGATACGTTCCATCACGCGCCGTGTTTGTCGGCGTGTAACTGATCACGTATTGCGTACGCAGGTCCCGCACGATCGCGCCGGCAATCTCCGGCAACTCGGTGATGGACTGCGGGTAGAAAGCTCTGCCACCTGTATCCGTCGCCAGGCGGTTCAGCAGAGCAACCGCTCGTTCGCGCGAACTCTTCTTGATTAGGCCGCCTTCCTTGTCAAGCTCGCCAATGAATCCGATCACGTAAATCTGCACGTCCTCTTCGCGCAGTCGCGAGAAAAGCTGATCCTGCTTGAAATAGCTGTTGCGATCCTCGCCGTCGGTGACGACGATCAATGCGCGGCGCCGGCGGTCATCGAGATTGCCTTTCTTGTATTCGGCGACGTGCTCGGCGGAAAGATACACCGCATCGATTACAGCGGTCTGGCCCCCCTCGGTGAAAAGATTGTCTACTTCGTCGAGCAGCGCGCCCTTGTCAGAGGTAAAGTCTTTGAGCGTATCAATCTTATCGCTGCTGATGAAACCTACCAGAAAAGTTTCGTCCCCCGGCTTGTTGCTGTTGATAATCGTCTTCGCCGCGTCGATCACGGTAGGTAACTGGGTCCTAAGCGAGCCGGACGTGTCCACGGCCAGTCCGTAACTGATAGGCACCTCTTCCTTCGTAAAAGAAAAGATCGGTTGCAAGGTGCCATCTTCGTAAACCTTAAACTCATCCTGTCGCACGTTATCGATTGGCCGGTTGTTGCGATCGATGACGCGCACATTCAGGGTAACCAGTTGCGTGTTGAATTTGATCACGTCTTCCGGGTTGACCTCTTCGCCGATGTCGGGAGTCGGAGATGGTTTGGCACGAAGCACTGGCGGTGGCGGTGGTTCGCTGAGTTCAGGCACAAACACGCCAGGCCTCCGAGCAGGAGTTTTTGGCGTGGGAGAAGCGTTGGCCTTGGGCGTGGCGGGCAGCGGTGAGGCAGTCGGTTTTTGGTTTTGGTCAGCCCGTCGGGGACGTGAATCCCCGGACTGCTGCGCGTGACCGGAGTGCGAGATAAGCACCAGGGCCACGATTGCACATGCCAGAATAAACGCCACGCTTCGCCTGACGCACAAGGTTCGATTTAAAAATTGCCACTTCATGTTCTGATCAATCCTCGATGAATGACGCTCCTGATGTCAAATGATTAGGTTCGTGTAACGCAAACAGCTACCGTGTAACGCAAACAGCTACCGTGACCTGCGCCGCAGCCGGCAGAAAGGCGCTCAATCACTAAACCTAGGGGGGAGTTGAGGAGTGCGTCCAATCCACTGATGCCCGCGCGTTCGCCGTGCCGTCAAAGCAGCGCCAGTTCGTTCGCACACGCCTACTAGAGATGCATGCCGGCGCTTGATCCGTTGCCGCGGGGAATCCCGGAGCCCCACATCAGCGCGGGTTAGCGATGGCGTAATATCCTTCTTTACTGCGGACGAAAAGCCTGGGCAGGCCACGAGGCGGAGTGATTTTTACTTTGATCTTGTGCCACTTGCCGTTAGTAACAAAGTTTGCCGGCTTGTACCCGATCGAGTACTGGTGGCGCAGCTCGAGAGCGATTTGCTCGAAAATGTCATCCATCTCAGCCGACGTTCTGGGAAAAAATGCTTTACCGCCCGAAACACTTGCCAGCTCGTCCAAAATCCCTTGTCCTTCCATTCCCATTGAGCTGCCGGCGTCATTGCCGCCCAGAATGCCAATCGCGTAGAGCACGACATCTGCTTCCTTCAAGACGCGTCGCAACTCGCTGAAGGTGTAACGGGAATCGTTGTCCTGGCCGTCGCTGATTAGCAGCAGCGCTCGTTTGGGATGCGTGCCGCGCTGGACTTTTTCGACTCCCAGGTAACACGCGTCGTAGAGTGATGTCTGATTCCTTGTCTGCACGAAGGTCAACTTGTCGAGCACGGCATTCCCATCCCGGGTGCGGTCGAGCAAGAGCTGGGCGCGAGAGTTAAAAGCAATCAGGAAGTATTCGTCGGAGTTATGGCTTGTCTGTATAAAATGCGACAGCGCTTCCCGCGCCCGGCTGATCTTGTCGCCACTCATGGAGCCTGACACGTCGAAAATTACTCCCACTGACACGGGGGCGTCCTCGTCGCTAAAAAAGCTAATGTCCTGTTGGAGCTTGTCGTCGAAAACGCTGAAGGCATTCTTGCCCAGCCCTGAGACATAGCGGCCATAAATATCCGTCACCGTAACCGTTACGGTGATGAGGTCGGTGTTGACTATGACGGGGCCCTCAATCTCGCCGGGTAGTTTGGGCGGAGTGGGTTTTGGCTGGGCGTCTGGTCGCTGCACTAAGGGCTCTTGCGGCGAGGGTTTGATTAAGCTGTCCTGTTTGCCGGCAGCCTCGCCGCTTGCTTTTGGCTTCTCCTGAGCCCTCACGAATTGCGACATTACGAGGGCCGCAAGGACAAGCGCAATACTCGGTAAGAGCGCGCGTCTGGCGGCGTGGCAGCGCAGTGATTTCATTTCACCCTCTGTAGCCTGCGGAAATTGTTGCCGGCGGTCTGAAATCGTTTTCTCCGGAACCGGGAGAGCCGGCAATTCATCGATCTAGCCTTCTGGCTATTCGCATAAACGTTGCCGGCAATGGCATCAAAGCTTGTGACCGCGTTAGTTTCCGAGAGTTCTTCCTTGTTCGTCTGCGGGGAGACGCCGCGCGCCATGTGATCTGGCTGATGTGGCAATTGTAGGCCACACTTTCGGGCAGTGCAAGACTGATGGCCACTAACTCTGCGTGGTGGTCGACATTGAGGGAGATTCTTTTTCCCGGGGCTCGGAAGGAGGCTCGCCACTCTGCCCCTCATTCAATTCCGGCGCCGAGCCAGGAGCCTCAGGGAATTCCAGGTCAATGTCTCGCTCCGCATGCTTTGCCCAAACCAGGGAAGCGACGACAGAAGAGAGCAGGACCACTGCAACAGCCCCCAGCGCGATATACGTGGGAATTTCAATGAACGCCGACGCCAACATTTTGACGCCGATCAAGCTCAATACGATGCCAATGCCAACTTTAAGGTAGTGAAACTTTTCCACCACGCCGGCCAGCAGGAAATAGAAGGTACGCAAACCGAGAATAGCGAAGACGTTCGAGGTGTAGATAATGAACCTGTCCGTAGTGACTCCAAAGATGGCGGGAATTGAGTCGAGGGCGAAGATCAGGTCTGTGATTTCAACGATAATCAGCACCAGCAGCAATAGCGTTCCCACCCGGCGCCCGTCCACCCGGGTGAAAAACTTGCGTCGCTCGTAATGCCGGGTGATTGGCACGTAACGCGTAACCAATCGCACTACCGGATTGTCTTCGGGCTCCATCTCGGTTTCTTCTTCGCGGAACATTTTCACGCCCGTGTAAACCAGAAAAGCGCCAAAGATGTAAATCACCCAGTGAAAGCGATTGATTAGCTCTGTTCCCACGACAATCATCGAGATACGCATGACGAGGGCGCCGAGTACGCCCCAGTAGAGCACCCGGTGCTGGTACCTGGTGGGAACCTTGAAGTAGGAAAAGATCAGCAGGAAGACGAAGAGGTTATCTACCGAAAGGGAAAGCTCGATGATGTAGCCCGTCAGGAATTCCAGGCCCTTTTGGTGTCCCATCCGCGCAAACACCAGGGCCGCAAAAATCATTGCCAGCGTGACCCAGACCGCGCTCCAGATACTCGCTTCTTTATAAGAGACATCATGCGCCTTGCGGTTGAACACACCGAGGTCGATGCTCAGCATGATGAGAATAAACGCGCAGAAGCCCCCCCACGCCAGGGTTGAGTTTGTCAGAATATTCATGCAGACGGATAAAATAGCATTCCCGAAACCATGCAGGCAAAGTGGGGCGTTGAATCAAGTTGCAGGTGCAGGTGGGGTTGGATGACGGCTCGCATTACAACTTTGAGTACAACTCTTCGGGCCAGGTCAATGTCATCCGCAGTTACCGTTCCGACAATGTGCAGCGCGCCTACACGGCTTTCAACTATGAAAGTCCCGCCGCTGATTGTCCCCGCCTCTTCGCGACGCGCGTGTGGGCGGAGAACTGGACCGGCCTCAATGGCGTGCCGGCGGAAGTCGTGACGCAATACAGCACGCCCGGCGACGGGTCATGCATGATGGTTGCGCCTGACGGCACGACTTACAAAGAGTTCTACGGTAGTGGCTGGCAGAAGGGTCTGACGACGCAGAGCGAAATCTGGTCCGGCGGGGTGCGGCAGAAATGGACTACAACCGCCTGGACGCAGGACAACACCGGTGTTAACTATCAAACAAATCCCCGCGTTACCGAGACGAATGTTTATGACGCGGCGGGTAATCGGCGGCGCACGACAATTGACTACGGGTCATACGCACCGTATGGGTTGCCTAACGCCGTCGTCGAGTATGCCGCTGATGGTGTCACGCTGCTGCGCGTCACCTATACGGACTACAATCTCAGCCAGGCTTATTTGGATCGTCACATTATCGGGCTGGTCAGCGCCGTGCACGTCTCGGATGGAGCGTGGCAATCGAAGATCACTTACGAGTACGATTGGGACAACGCCACCAATACCTATCTGGTCAACCAGGGCGCGGCCACGCAGCATGACGGGGCGAATTACGGTCAGAGTTTCATCTACGGGCGCGGCAACCTGTGTGCCGTGCGCCGCTGGAACGTCACGGCCATTACCGACTGGAATCAGGCGAAGTGGGTCTCATTCACGGGCTACAACACTACCGGCTCGCTGATCATGTCAGCCGACGGGCTCGGCTATGAGACCCGCTTTGGCTATGCCGACTCATTCTCCGACGGCAACAACACGCGCGGCACATTGGCCTATCCGAGCACCGTGACCGACGCCGATGGCTTCAGCTCGTCCCTGCAATACAACTTTGACTTTGGAGCGAAGACGCGCGCTCAAGGTCCGCCACCCGCAGGACAATCTCAGGGTGCGATTCAGACTATAAGTTACGACGCAGCCGCGCGAGCGCAACAGGTCACGACCGTGAACAGCGGAGCGTACACGCGCTATGTCTATGGACCGAACTATGTGCAGAGTTTTTCCAGCGTCAACACGATTGCCGATGACGCTTATGCCATTCAGGTCTTTGATGGCGCGGGACGAGTGATCGGCGCGGCAAACAATCATCCCGGTAGCTCGGGCGGCTATAGCATGGTGAACACTATTTACGATCTGATGGGCCGCGCGGTGAAGCGCTCCAATCCG
>DASXRU010000176.1:0-23373 GCA_036506395.1 Pyrinomonadaceae bacterium
TCCGCTTCCGCCTCCTGACTGAGTAGGAAAGAAAGGCTTCATGAGGCCCGCGAACGCCGCCAGGTTCCGAGTTTGAATCAGCAGCTCGCCGGGGCCTGTAAACTCGGCTACGATTCCCTCGCCGCTCATCATGCTGCGAAAGAATCCCGCTGCCGCTTTTCGCAGAGTGTACTGCGTGGTGCCTTCCCACGCGACCAGATGCCCGGTGTCCACCACATACCGTTCGCCGGGCTGCAACCGCTTACGATGAATTGCGCCGAAGGAGGAGACGAGCAGCAGACCCTGGCCCTGGACCAACAAAACAAATAACCCCTCGCCGGCAAAAAATGATTTCGCTCCGCCCCACTTGGTATCGACAGTCAGCGACGCGTCACCCGCCAGGTACGAGCTCGATTGGACGAAAAAAGACTGGTTCGTCATCTCGATGGCCGCAATATCGCCGGGCGCTCCCGGGGCCAGCGTCACTTCGCCCGGACCACCGCGAGCTGTGAAAGTGGAAATGAAGGCTGATTCCCCGCCGGCGGCGCGTTTGATGGCCCCAAACAAGCCGCCCTTCATCTGCGATTGCAACTCAATATTTGCCGACATGGAAACCATCGCTCCCGCTTCAGCCAGTATCGACTGCTCCGGTTGCAAGCTGACCACCGCGAGAGAAAACGACGGCTGATGCAAAATCTCGTAACTGTAACCACGTCCCTGCCCCTGGCCATCGGCGTCAATGTTGATGCCTGAACCGCTTGCCGCAGATGCTGCGGGCGGCGTAGCCAGGCGCGTACCGCAAGCACCGCAGAAGGTTGCGTCGGCCAGCATGGCTGCACCGCAGGTTGGGCAGTTCATAGGATCACTCCTTTAGATTTTTCCTCGATGATCGCGACGGCTTCTTCCGGCGTGTTGGCAAAGTCGAGTGCTGCAACATCCTTGTCGCTTACCGCCAGATGCTTCTGCCACGCTTTAACGATCGGCGGCCAGCATTCGCCCAGGAGAACCAGCGGGCGCGGGCCAATGACTCCGGTCTGCATCTTATTCCAAACCAGCGATAGCTCGGTTACCGTGCCCATGCCGCCGCGGATGGCTATGAATCCTACTGACCTCGTAATCAGTCGCTGCAATCGTTCATAAAAATGCGGCGTCGCAACTTTGTCCGTCAGGTAGCGATTCGGTTCGGCCTTGAACTGATTCATGACGATGCCCAGCACGCGCCCGCCTTTTTCCCAGGCGCCGCGGCTGGCGCCTTCCATCACACCCAGATAACCGCCGGTGCAGATGGTGTAGCCGGCCGCAGCCAGCAACTCGCCCGCACGATGCGCTTGCGCGTACTCGGGATCTGTTGGCACGCAGCGCGCCCCGCCAAAGATCGTTACGATACGTTCTTGTGTCTCGCTCATGACATCGCTCGAGAGGGGGTGCTACCGATAATCATCAGTGATCCTGCGGCGCGATACTCGAGGTAATCGTCCCGGCTCTTAAAGGAACCGCTCGTATAGTCTTCAGGAACTGGAGTGGGATCCTGGAGGCGTTCGTCCTGCACGTAAGGAAAGCCCGCTTCACGAAACAAAGAACGGTACTGAGCAATACTTAGCAAGTGTACCGGAACCTTTAGTTGATCGATCCACTGGTGTGAAGGTTTGTTCTCGAAATAAAGATCCACTACTGCTACGAACTGGCCGCCCGGAAGCAAAACTCGCGCGACTTCACGCAATGCGGCCGCCATGTCGTCATAGTAGTACAGTGACTCCATGGAAAAGGCATGCGTGAAGGTAAGATCAGGAAAAGGAAGCCGGCCGGCGCCGGCAACCTGAAACTCTGCATTAGGAAAAGCGGCAGAAGCCTTTCGCGCCAGCTCGATCATTTCGTCTGAAATATCGACGCCCACAACTGATCCTTCGCTCGCGTCTTCTGCTAACAATCGTGTTGCCCAGCCGGAACCACAGCCAAGGTCAAGGACACGCGCGTCTTTCGGCACGGCCATGCGTTCAATGGCCTGCTCGCCCACGGCCCGGTGGCCGCGCTCCATGCTTTCGCCCCGCCCGGCGCGAGCCCATTCGTTGAATTCCAAACGCAGACGCTCTTCCATCTGATATCACGCTGCCGTGTTCGTTTAGAGTCGGGCTAATGCCCGACCGAGCGGGCGGTAGCCCGCTCCTAAACGTTTCGGGAGATTAAGGCCGGATGCGATAAAGCATCCTCGGAAACGGAATTGTCTCGCGGATGTGCTCGATGCCGCACATCCATGCCGTGCACCGCTCGATGCCCATGCCGAAGCCGGCATGCGGCACGCTGCCATAGCGGCGCAAGTCCAGATACCATTCAAACGCTTCCTGCGGCAGTTCATGCGCGGCAATCTGCTCCTCAAGAAACTTCAGAGACGTGGCGCGCTCTCCCCCGCCAATCACCTCGCCATATCCTTCCGGCGCCAGCACATCAACGCCCAGGGCGAGTTCCGCCCTCTGCGGATCGCGGGCCATATAGAAGGCTTTGACCGCCGCGGGATAGTGATGGACCATCACCGGCTTGTCGTACTTGCCGGACAGATAAGTCTCATCCGGCGCGCCAAAATCACCGCCCCATTCGAAGCGTGTTTCCAGCTCGCCCGCTTCGTGACCCTCGTGCAGCATCTTTACCGCATCATCGTAGTGAACTCGTGGAAAGGGCGGCACGATCGCCTGAAGCTTGGCGACATCGCGCTCCAAGGTCTTCAGCTCTTCCCCGCGTTCTGTGATAACTCGATCGGCAATGTACGACAGGAACCGCTCCGACAGATCCATCACGTCGTCGAGCGTTGCAAAAGCCATCTCCGGCTCGACCATCCAGAACTCAGTCAGATGCCGCCGGGTCTTGGACTTTTCCGCACGGAAGGTTGGACCGAAGCAATAGACTTTCCCGAAGGCCGCCGCTGTGGCTTCGTTGTAAAGCTGGCCTGATTGCGTCAGGTAAGCCTTTTCGCCCTCGAAGTAATCCACTTCAAACAGGGTCGTGGTGCCCTCGCACGCTGCCGGCGTGAAAATGGGCGCGTCACAAAGGGTGAAACCATTACTGTCCAGAAAGTCGCGCACGGCTTTGACCACCGTGTGGCGAACTTTCAGGACCGCGTGCTGCCGTTTCGATCGCAGCCAGAGATGGCGATGATCCATCAGGAACTCGGTGCCATGCTCTTTGAGTGTGATGGGATAATCCTGTGCGTTCTGAATCACCGAAGCATCCGAAACGTCGATTTCGTAACCGCCCGGGGCACGATTGTCCTCTCGTACTTTCCCGCGCACGATTAACGCCGACTCCTGGCCCAGACCCTTCAATGATTCCCAAATCTCGGGCGTGACGGAATTCTTCAGGACCACGCACTGCACGATCCCGGTGCCATCACGAAGTTGCGGAAACAAAATCTTGCCGCTGGAGCGAAGGTTGTAGAGCCAGCCCTTGATGGTAACTTCTTCCCCGGCGTGCTTTGATAAATCTGCGATGTAGGTTTGCTGCATTATGGAAACTGTTTGGCCCGGCCCTACGTGACCCGAAATGTCCTGTAGTGTCCTGCTATAAAAATAAGTAAGCGATCCACTAAATCACGCTAAGAAACAGTAAACTTCAAGAAACGGCGCTCCGCTCTTCGATTGCGCGCCGCAAGGCAGGAAAGCGATCCAACCACCGGGCAGCCAGCAAAACAATCTGAAATGTCGGCGCGATGAAGTCTGCGTAAAAGGCGCCACGCCCACAAACCGCGGTTTGATATGAAAAGGTGCCAATCGCCTTAAGCCCGCGCTGCACGGTCATCAGGCGAAACTCGCGACTGAACTCGTCCGGATCCAGTGCTTCCAATCCACGGAGTCTGCGCTCTTCAAGCAAATAGAGCCGGTGCGCGCGTAACTCTGCCAGCGACGGTGGTGATGGTTGTCGATCGAGCACCAGCGAAACCAGATCGTAGCTGGCCGGGCCCATACGGGCATCCTGGTGATCGACGATGCGCAGGCGCTTGTCTCTGTCCAACAGCAAATTTGCCGAATGGAAATCCCGGTGGCACAAAACCCTGGGACGGGCCGCCAACTCGGCGGCAATATCATTCATCTCCGCTTTCAATTCGGCAGCTTCGGCGTGCTTCAGTTGTTCGCCGCGCAAACTGCCAAAGTAGTGCTCCATAAAAAAGCCAAGTTCCCATGAGAGCTTTGGCTCATCGAAAGCCAGGCGACTGGCGATCGACTTTCGCTTGAACGCTGTGTCGGTGGCCGCCTGAATCTTAGCGATCAGCGCGATGGCGCGATCCAGGTAGTCTTCGCGCTCATCTTCAGAGGCGGTTTCGAAGACCCGCCACAATTGGCTATCGCCCAGGTCTTCCTGCACGATAATGCCGCTCGGGCCATCAGCTTCGTAAACCTCCGGCACCGGCAAGTTACACTCCAGAAACAAACGGGTGACGTCGAGGTAGGGATGAAATTCCGGATCGAACGGCTCGGGATAAACTGCGGCTACGGCCGTGCCGCGATTCCAGGGAATGCGAAAATATTCTCGGGTCGAGGCGTCCGGTGTCAGCGGGGTGATCACTGGTTCCCTCGCGCGATGTTGTCGGGCAAGAAAATCACCCAGCCGCTTGCGAGCGGTTTTCGCGGGCGAATTCGCGCCGGCCTGGGTAGGTTGACTCATGGGAAGGGCGATGTGCGATTGCTAAAGCGGCGGGACGAATTTACGCGCCCCGCCGTCCGCTAACTCGTCAGAATGCGACCCGAATTGTATCATCGCGTTAACGGCACGACAAAGTTATCGCCTTTGAACTCGCCTTTAAGAGCTTTGGCCGGGGGCTCCGTACCACGCACCAGCGAAGCCAGCACCACTGCGGAATCTTCAATGACCTCGCCATGCGAGATGTGCACACCGTCTGCCAGGATTGAGTGATGCACCCGAGCGCCTTCTTCTACCGTAACGCGATCCCAGAGAATGGCGTCGCTGACTGCCGCTCCGCTGTGGACCTGACAGTCTTCGCCCAAGTCCAAATTGCGGCGCTGACTGCTCAACAGACGAAGGCTGACTTCCAGATATCGCTGAATAGTCGACAGTTCATACCACATTCCTTCAGCCACGTGAGCGGCGATGCGTTCACCGTGGGCCATCGCTTGCGGATAAACATCCACGGTTGAATGCGAAAACACAGCGCGCGGAATGTAGTCGAAAATGCGCGGTTCGAGAATCTGGATCCCGGTGAACATCAGCGGAGCTGTTTCCCCTGTGACCTGCCCGGATGGCATCCCACCAAACTCTGTCACCATTCCATCCCGCGTCTCCACGACACTGAACGCTTCCCGCATGGGATTTGGCCGCAGCACCAGCGTCGCCAGCGCGTTTGTCTGGCGATGAGTCTTTATTGCATCGGTCAGATCAATGTCCGTAACGATCTTTCCGTTAACCACCACGAACGTATCGTCCCCAAGCAGATGCCGCGCATTGTCGAGCGCCCCGCTGGTGCCAAGAATGACCGGCTCTTCGACGTAGCGAAGCTTGACGCCAAAGCGGCTACCGTCTCCCAACGCCGCGCGCACGGATTCGGGCCGGTGATGGAGATTAACAACCACTTCGTCAACGCCATGCCCAGCCAAATACTCAGCGACATAACCGACCAGTGGCCTGCCGAGGAACGGGATCGCCGGCTTCGTTCTATCGGCGGTCAACGGCCACAGCCGCGTACCGTAACCGGCGGCAAGGATCATTGCGTGCATATCAATGTTTCTTCTTAATGTTTGGCCTTCCGGTCTTTGACTTTTGCAAGATTACAGTTTCGCAAAGGCGAATAACAACTTTCGCAAGACACAGCTGAGAAGTATTCGTGGGGTTTTAGACTTCAATGTTGGCGGAGGATAGGGACTTCCGGCGAGAGGGTCGAACATTCTTTAGCCGCCTTCAGGCGGCTTTCCCGCAGGGTTACTAGACCGGGCGTTTACGCCCGGGTCAGGACGTATCAGAAGCCGCGATGCTAAAGCTGCCATTCAAAGCACGCTAAAACGCGCTATTGGTCACGACCGCTCAGCTGGCCCCAGCGCTAAAAAGCGCTGGTCTAGTAACCCTGCGGGAAAGCCGTCTGAAGACGGCTCCAGATTGGGAAAGTATGCACGCCATTTCAAACTGCACGAGTACCAAACCAAGAGCCTCGGACGACCATAGTCGTTCGAGGCTCATTAGGTCCATTCGGGCGGAAGCTAACGCTTGAGAAGCAACCTGCGTTCTCCCAACGCTATCCTCACTTGCTACCTTTGATCTTCACTGTCTCTGTGGCCGGAGGCGATTTATCGGTGAACCCGTCGGCGAAATCGATTACGCAAAAGCTGCCAAAGCTGGACTGCGAAACAATGGAAACACCGGCCACCTGGAAGCTCGGTTCGAAGACATCCTTTCGATGTCCTCGATCCCTGACGCCGTCGTCGATGATCAATTGCATGACCATCTCTCTGGGTGTGCTGACCTCGAAAAGGATAGCCTCGCCCATTGTGCTCTCCCAGGTGCCGTAGCGGCTGACGCGATCAGTGGGCAGGCTGCCATCACTTCCCCTGTGGCCGCTGGTACCTTTCCGCGCCAGATCCAAAACGTGATCTTTTGCTCCCAGAGACAAACCCTTCGAGGGTTCCAACCGTCCCAGCGGATTGTTCGACTGGAGAAAACGAATTGCTTCATCAATTGCGGCGACGCCTTCTAATGTCATAACCGGTCTCGCCCGGTTAGGAGACGAACAGATCTTGCCGTTGTAGTATTTTTTGTAATCCTGAAGATACGCGGCATATTTCTCGGGATGCGCGCGCGCCAGATTGATCTCCTGAATCACTTCCACCTCGAGTGACGAAAGGTAGGCGGGTCCACCGGATTCCTTTGCTTCCTGGGCGTTGACAACCAGGCCGCACGCCAGCATCACAAAGAAGACAAGGGTACGCCTGATAAGCAGAAGCGAATGCGAGTTGACCATTGGGGAAACTTCTCCTTGGTTTGAATGTAACGCAAACTATCAGTTTGCGGCGCAAGCCGGACAGCTTGCGTTATGGAGTCTTTAAGATGCGCCTTACGAGGCTCGCGATGCCTCGCGCATGACCAGGTCGAACGTGCCGGGAGCAACCTTACGAAAGCGGCCATTGCGATTCAGCGACACGGCTATGCTGATGGTGGGATTGTGACCAGTAAAGTTAAAGCCGCCTTCCATCAAACGATTATAAATCTCATTCACATGCAGAGGTTCGCCCGCTTCTCTAAGCAACATGGTTGCCGCCTGCGGAATTGTCCGGTCCGTGAATCGATCGTTCGTGACTTCGATGCCGGATCTGATTGACGGAATCTGGTGGTGCTGGTGGAATGGGCGGCGGGAAAATGAGTCCCCTTTGTCCAAACGATTTTGCAGCGCTGCTTCCAACTCCGACACCGAAGTCGTACCCACCTGCGTTGAAGGGCCGCTCATGACGTTGGACAACAACCGAAAGATTGCCGCCTCGGTTTGGCCCGCGAGAAGATCCATCTCCGAAAGTTCAGCCCGAACCATATCAGCTTCGGCTTCGAGCTCGGTCAGGCGCGCCGCTAATCGCGTGCGCGCGCCGCGCGATTGGCGCAGGCTCTGTTCGAGCTTAGCTATCAGGTTCTCGTTAGCCATGATCCATTGCCAATTGTAGATTGCCAATTGCCGATTTTCAATAACTTTCGGGGTTTGTAGCGCAAACTGTTAGTTTGCGGAGCAGAAGCAGGCCAGCTTATGTGCTGGTGAAGTTTGAGCATGAATGCCGGTAGATCCGGTCCCGGTGAGGTCAGTACCACCATGCGGTAGCAGGTGGGTCCCCACTAGCAGCCACTCATGACACGACCCACCCGCTACCGCGTGGTGGTACTGACCTCACCCGGACCGCTTGTTGTACTTAGGGCAAGCTCGGCAATCGGAAATTGGCAATCGGCAATGACCTACCGGTTCCGCTCGATGATGTAGGAGGGAATAGCCCGCAGCGCGTCACAGTAATCTGAGTCCGGCAACACTTCGAGGGAGGTCCTGGCTGTTTCGGCATATTGGTAGGCCCGCTGCCGCGCACGGGTAATGGCGCCGCTCCTCTCGAGAGCGTCCAGCAGCTGGGCACGGGAGACCCTTTCGTAGCTGCCATCCATCATCACCTTCTCCACTGAGGCACGCGATGAAGGATCGCTCTCCAGCAAATAGATCAAAGGTAGAGTCAGTTTTCCTTCAACCAGGTCAACACCAGTGGGCTTGCCCAGCGATTCATCCGATGAAGTGAAATCAAGCAGGTCATCAACCAGCTGAAAAGCTGTCCCCAGATTCAAACCGTAGTCTCTTAACCTGCATTGTTCATCCTTAGGAGCGCCGCCAAGGATGGCGCCGATTTCGCAGCAGGCGCTGAACAAGTAAGCAGTCTTGCGCGTAATGATGTCGAAGTATTGATCTTCAGTGACACTGTGGTCACCCAGAAGCGTCAACTGCAACAGCTCTCCCTCAGTCATTTTTCGCGTGACCGCGGTAAGAATGTCCAGGATGGCCAGCGACCGTTCGGCAAGACTCGTTTCGAACGCCGACATGTATAGCCAGTCGCCCATCAGAACGGCAGTCTGATTCCCGAAGCAAGAATTGATCGAAGGGCGATTGCGCCGGGTGTCGGCCTTATCAATGATGTCGTCGTGAACCAGGGTGGCCGTGTGCAGGAATTCCATCACGGTGGCCATCCGAATCGAGTTGTGCCGTGATCCGTCGCCGCCAACGGCGTAGTTTGAAAGTATGGTAAGTGCCGGCCGAACGCGTTTGCCGCCCGAAGCGCGCAGGTAGTCGCCAATGTAAGCGATGACCTGAATGTTTGAGCGCGCCTGTCGCTCAAACTCGTCTTCCACCTGCGCCAGCTCCGGGGCGATAAGGTTGAAGATGCGACGCGCAGATATCTGCGGATCTTCGATTACCGCGCTGTTACTGGAAGTCTGCATCACTAGCCTCTGGCCTCGATTCTCCAGCCTCTAGTTCGTCCGGTAATTCGTAAACTGCATGTTGATATCAAAGTCTTTGGCTTTCAGTTTTGCAATTACATCCTGCAAAGTATCTCGATCCTTGCCAGTGATACGAACGACATCGCCCTGAATCGCAGCCTGCACCTTTGCCTTCGAGTCTTTGATGAACCGGACGATCTCTTTCGCCTTGTCCTGCGGGATTCCCTGCTGAATCGCCACCCTCTGGCGCACTGTGCCGCCGGCAGCAGGCTCAGCCTTGCCATAACTTAAAGCCTTCAGCGGCACGCCGCGACGCACCAGCTTCTGCTGCAAAATGTCGTTCATGTTGCGCAGCTTGGTCTCGTCTTCCGCGGAGAGCACCAGCTCCTTGTCTTCCAGCGCGACGTTTGCGGCGCTGCCTTTGAAGTCAAACCGCTGGTGCACTTCCTTCATCGTCTGGTTGATCGCGTTCGTCACCTCGGCAGCATCGACCTGCGATACAATGTCAAATGAGTTCTGTTGGGCCATTGTTGGTTGACGATCTTTTATCCCGGCAAACGAATAATTAGAATCTGAGAATAGCACCAAAGTCGCAGCATGTGAAAGTGTTCTCTAAGGCCCAGCCAGATCCATTTGAGGAGAAAAACGCAGCTGCTGGCCTGCCCCCGCTCTTAATCGGTTCCTTGCTGATAGTTGGGATCAATCTGAAACAGTCTGGCGAAGTTCGCGGTTGTTATGGCGCCAATCTCCTCAACTTCCGATCCATGAATGCCGGCAAGACAGCGCGCCACCTCGACCACTCGCGCCGGTTCATTGCGTCGTCCGCGAAAAGGCACTGGCGTCAGGTAGGGACAATCCGTCTCGATTAGCAAACGATCCAGCGGTAGTTTCTGTGCGACTTCGCGCAGGTCCCGGGCATTCTTGAAAGTCAGGACTCCCGCAAAAGAAATATAGAAGCCCAACTCCATCGCGCTTTGCGCCATCGCCAGGCTGCCGCCGAAGCAATGCATTACTCCCGCCCGATCGTAATCCGGCAGCTCTTCGCGCAGGATGCTGATCGTGTCGTCTTCGGCTTCGCGAGAATGTATTACAACCGGTAGTTCCGATTCCCGTGCCAGACACAATTGACGTCGAAAGACTTCGCGCTGCACTTCGCGGGGCGAGTTATCGTAGTGATAATCGAGCCCAATCTCTCCCCAGGCAATCACTCGCTTGCTTTGCTGGATCAGAAGACGAATCTTTTCTTCGGCCCGCTCATCAAAAAGGCGAGCATCATGTGGATGCACGCCAATACTGGCGTAAATGTCGTCGTGCTTTTCGGCTAATTCGACGGCTCGGGCAAGCGAGCCGCTGTGGGGATCGCCAGTGCCGACATTGAGAATTGCGACGATGCCGGCATCACGCGCGCGCGCGATAACTTCATCGCGATCGGCGTCATACTCTGAACCATCGATGTGGGCATGGGAATCAACAAACATCTTAAAGGATAGGTTTGTCTTGTGGTCTCATTCACACCGCGGCTTTAGCCCGGTGAGAAACCGGCTCCCAAACCAATGCCGCTTGCCGATTCCTGCTGTCAGACGGTGAAGTTCTTTTGTTGGCTGAAAGGGATCAGCTTTCCGTTCGCGCCCTGGATTTCGCCATATACAATGGCCATCACAGTGTGGCCATTTACATCCGGGTTAAAGAGAGACGTACTGGCTGTTGGATATGCAACGCTATCGGCTGCCTGATTGCTTGCGTTGGTCATGGAGCAATAGGTGCCGAAGTAAAACGTTGCTCCATTTGCGGAATAAGCGAGCATGCCGACGCCAAGGATCGGGTTTTGGGATGTTACCTGGCAGGATTCGCTCAGCGTATTCTCGTTGAAGTTCATCTGCCAGTTCTCGATCGTAGGTTGTGTATTGGCAGGGGCGGCTGGCAACTTGTCCACCGCGGAAGAATCAACTGCGCCGCCGGTACGAAGTGTTTCGACTATGTTTGCTATGCTCATGGTTTCTCCGTAATGTGCAATCGTTTAGTTGAAGTTGAGTGTTGTGGTGTTACTGCCCTGCTTGTTTGCTCGCTACTGTTCGTGAACTTGTAGCGCGCAACTCAGATTTGGATCAGGTCTCGAACCGAGCGTCAATGCCTGCCAATTTGAGGAACGGACTGACTGAGTATGGCCACCTTAGCATCCCCGCGGTCCGCGATCAACAAGCAGCCGTAGTGCGTGCTATGCGGTTTGAGCGCTTGGCCTTAGTACAACGAGCGGTCCCATGAGGCCAGTACCGCCACGCGGTAGCGGGTGGGCCAAAGCATTGTCGATTGCCAAATGCCGATTGGCTGTCTCGTCAAAACCCAATCGGCAATCGGAAATCGACAATTGGCAATGTAAGAGACCCACCCGCAACCGCGTGGTGGTACTGACCTCACCGGGACCGCACCTATCACCCAGCTCCATCCAGCTCCGTTTCAGAATCTCAGCGACAAACAACTGAGGCCTCCATCCATTTTCTGAAACTCAGTCATATCAAGCGCGATTGTTTGATGACCCAGCCCTCGCAACCTCTCTTCGAACGCCGGATAGCCATCGGCCACGAGCACCCGGTTGTTTACGCGCACGCAATTGGCAGCATACTCCTCGCCGGCATTTACGCGGACAAGATCGTAGTCGCGGAACTCTTCGCGCTCTACCAGCGCCTCGATCGCCACCAGCTGGTTATCACCAAGGTATCCGAGGCCGCTCTTCAAATGCAGAATGCCCTTCACACCTCGTATGTCCACAAAGCTTGAAGGGTAACCGAATGACTTCAGCAACTCGGCTAACTGACTGGCACCCGCTTCGTTTGTGCGCTGGGAGATGCCGATGAAGAATTCCTTATCCGCTTCGCATACGTCCCCACCGTCGATCGTATCCGGCGCTTGAATGGAATGAAGTTCGGAATAAAACTGTTGGAGCACTTCACTGATCCTCGCCACCTCCCCGATCCTGCTTGCCGCGCCGGGCCTCGTCAGGACAGCGCCGCGTTCAGTGATGACGGCCGTGTCTTCCAGAAAAGTTGCGTCCGGATATTCTCTGTCAGGCTCTAACCGCGTTAACGTCAAACCGCATTGCTGTAGCGCCGCGCAGTATGCCTCGTGCTGCTCAAGCGCGCGCCCAAAATCCGGCGCCCCCAATCGA
Organism: Pyrinomonadaceae bacterium; assembly: GCA_036506395.1. Lineage (GTDB taxonomy): Bacteria > Acidobacteriota > Blastocatellia > Pyrinomonadales > Pyrinomonadaceae > DASXRU01. The sequence continues at coordinate 12,089 of DASXRU010000176.1, forward strand.
ACGCTGGTCAGCCCGGCGGCAAAGGTGGGGCCCGGCGGACGGACGATTGCTCTGGAAAGCATTTATCGATCCTGGTCAGGCATGAGTTGCGAAGAAAGGCTTGCCCGGTCCAATCATTGGCACAAGCTCCCTCTATTGCCGGAGACATTTGAAGAGAAGTAAACGATCCACGAAATCACACCAGGCAGCAACACTAAAACTTTCTTCCTGAAATTTGGTGTGAATTTCGTGGATCGTTTTTTCCAACCGCCTGCCTACGGGTCTGTCGTCTATTATCGTCAAAGTGCTTCGCGCTTGCGTACCTTCGTTCCCACCGCGGTTTTAGCCCGGTGTCAACCAACTAAGAGTGGCCCGCTAACGCTAAGATTCCGATTGCCAGGAACACTAAAGCCCTCAACAGAAACCCAAGTCCCATGGCAATCGTGCACCCGGCACAAACCAGTTGGCGGTCGCCGAATCGACCTCAGCCTTTTGCGGATCGGCTGGATCATAGCGAACAGCTATGGTCTGGCCCAGGTGATGACTCGCGGGCATCGTTCCAAACTGAGATTCGAAGCGCACACGCTGGCCGGTTGCGCTGGTGAACTCAACCACGGGGCAATAAACTCCCACGCTGCCCGGATTGAAGACTCGGCTTACCAGATTAACGACCGTGCCGGTTGCATTCATGCCGCTGGCAGACTTCCGCGACTGCTTTAATGCCGCTATCACGCCGGCAATCAGGACCGCCAAACCGATTAGCCCGAAGAGTACTCCCACGAGTAATAAGGCGCCCACTGTTGAATCTCACGCTTTCAGGATGGAAAGTTATTTGAGTCGTGCGCCGTTGGGGACGTCTTCAGTGAAGGTCGCGATAACCGGTTTTCCTTCTTCACCGACTGAAGCGGCGAGCAGCATGCCCCGGGATTCGTAGCCGCGCAGTTTGCGCGGTTTCAAGTTAGCCACCACGGCGATCTTGCGACCGATCAACTTTTCAGGTTCGTAGTATTGAGCGATGCCGGCGAGAATTTGCCGCGGCTTCTCTTCCCCGATATCGACCGTCAAGAGTAGCAGCTTGTCGGCTTTGGGAATGCGTTCGGCGGTTAAAATTTCGCCGACGCGCAGATCGACTTTTGCGAAGTCGTTGATGTCGATTAGACCATCGGCTTCAGGGCTTTGAGGCACAGCGTCAGCCTCGGTGGCGCCATGTTGTGGCGGAGCCGGCTTGGTTTCATCGCTCGATCGAGAGCCTGGCACCGCGTCCGCTTCGGTTGCGTGCACGCCCGGGGACTGAGCCCCGACTCCGGCCATGATTTTTCCTTTATCAAGGCGCGGGAATAGTGGTTCGACTTCACCAATCGAAATTCCTGGCCGCAATGCTCCCCATTTGAGTTCAGCAGGATTAAGTTTTGAAAGTTTGCCCGCCGCTTCCCCAAGTCCGAGTTGCTCATAAATCTTTGCCGTAGAGGTGGGCATCACCGGATAAAGAAGCACGCACAACCAACGAAGCGATTCGGCGGCGCGATACAGAATCGCATTCAATGCCTGTCGTTGGGCCGGGTCCTTTACCAGCTCCCAGGGTTTGGCGTCCGAGATCATCTTGTCCATGCGCGCCACGATGCTCCAGGCCGCTTCCAGTGCCCGACTGAAAGCAAAGCTGTCGAAGTGCTGCACGAACTGATCGCGAGCGTGCTCGGCGAAGCCCGCAATCGTAGTAGCGTCGGTATCGACTCCAGCTCGCTTTGCAGGCAGCAAGCCCTGTTCGTCAATATCTCCGGAAGGAATGCGACCATCGCAATAGCGCGAGATCATCGTCAGCGTGCGGCTGGAAAGATTTCCCAACCCGCTGGCCAGATCGCTGTTCGCGCGATCGATCAGCGACTCGTATCCGAAGCGTCCGTCCTGGCCAAAGACCATCTCGCGCAGGCAGAAGTAACGAATCGCGTCAACCGGGAAATGGCGGCTCAGCACGTCCAGCTCGATTGTGTTGCCCAGCGTCTTCGACATCTTGCGACCATTCGGATCCAACCACATACCATGAGCGACAATCGCTTTGGGCTGCTCGACTTTTGCCGCCATCAGGAATGCCGGCCAATAAACAGCGTGGAAGCGCAGGATGTCCTTGCCGACCAGATGAAGCGCCGGCCAAAACTTGTCAAAACCGACGGCCCGCTCGCGCTCTTCATTACCAAAACCGATCGCAGTGACGTAGTTGGTGAGCGCATCGAACCAGACGTACATCGTGTGGTCGGGATCGTCCGGCACCGGCAGTCCCCAGCTAACAGAACTCTTCAAGCGGCTGATGGAAAGGTCCTGCAAGCCGCCGCGAACAAAGCTCTTTACCTCATTGTTTCTTGATTCCGGCCGCACGAAGTCCGGGCGTGATTCATACAACTCCAGCAGAGCGTCGTCGTAATCAGACAGCCGAAAGAAGTAGCTGTCTTCGGAAACGCGGTCCAATTTTGTTTCGTGAATCAGGCAGGTGGGTGGCTCGCCGGCGGCTTCTGATTTGGCATATTCGTCTTCGGTTTTGTAAGCTGCGCAGGCCGCGCAAAACCAGCCTTCATAATGTCCTTTGTAGATGGCGTCGTTGCCTTGCGGCGTTTTCGAACGCGCTACGCGGCGCCAGAATTCAGTCACTCCCTCCTGGTGAAAAGGTTCCGTAGTGCGCATGAAAATGTCATAGCCGCCGTGTTGCGTGTCGAGGCCAAACTCGGCGGTCATGCGCTTGAAATAATCGACAACGTAATCAGCTTGCTGCTGCGGCGTTCGGCCGGCGCGTTCGGCAGCGCGCTCGATGTTTATTCCATGTTCATCGGTGCCGGTCAGGAAATACGTTTCGATTCCCTGCTGCCGCTTATAGCGCGCAATCGTGTCGGCCACGATCATCGTATAGAGATGGCCGAGGTGCGGTAGGCTGTTAGCGTAATAGATGGGGGTGGTGATGTAGAAAGTTTTCATTAACAATCAAACAAAGACTCAGAGCGGGGGCATGCCCCCTTCCTGACTGCAGGTAAATAGCGTTGATACTGATTCAAATGTTGAGTATCAAAGTTCAACTGGGATCACTTGCAGTCAGGAAGGCGGGCTTGCCCCCGCTCTTAAACAACACAAGCAACTGGCCAGATCAGCGCTTCTGCGCCTTCGCGAACTCGTCGCCGGGATTGAAGCGCGGCATCTCAGTCATGTCGGCGATGCGACGTCCTATCTGCATTGCGATGTCAGCCTCCTGAATCATGGCGCCAAAATCCCAGGAGGGGTCATATTCATCGGAAGGTTGGTGGTAGTGGGCCGTATTGTACTCCGCGAACTTCTTCGCGCCCCAGTCCCTGGGGTGGCCGACATAATCATCGCCTTCCTTCAAACTGATCGAAGGAACGCCGACTTTCGCAAAAGGAAAATGATCCGAGCGATAGAAGGAGCCTTGCCCGGGCCGCGGATCCGGCGACACGCGCATTCCGCGCTCGCGGGCCACAACTTCGGCCACTGCCTTCAGCGACGAACGCTCAGCCCCGAGGGGCACGAAGTCACGCGTCATTCCCAATACGTTCATCGAATCAAGATTCACATTCGCAGCAGTCTTCGTTAAAGGCGCCAGCGGATGACGGCTGTACCATTCCGCGCCCAATAGGCCCTGCTCTTCGGCGGTAGGAATCAGGAACAAACTGGACCGGCGTGGTTTCTCGGCGGCCGGAAGGTTGGCGAGAACACGCGCAATCTCCAAGACCGAAGCCACACCTGATGCATTATCAACAGCGCCGTTGTAGATCGTGTCGCCGGTCTTATCCGGCGCTCCAATGCCCAGATGATCCCAGTGGGCCGAATAGACGACGTACTCATCGCGCAGCTTTGCATCTCGGCCCCGCAGAATCGCCGCGACGTTTGGGGCCTCGACACGTTTTACTTCGCTGTTCAAGTCCAGCGAAGCTTTCAGGTTCAGTTTCACCGGGTGAAACTCGCGGGAGGCGGCCTGACGGCGCAGCGCGTCAAGGTCCTGTCCGGCAAGTTGCATCATGCGTCGTGCGGCGGGGTCAGTCATCCATGAGCGCACTTTCAGAAACGGTGTCTTGTCACCCGCGGCGCGCGCAATATCGAATCGCCACGAGCCGTTCGAGGTGCGCACCACGCTCCAGGGATAGCCGGCGGATTCATCGGTGTGCAGCAGAAGTGCACCAACTGCGCCGCGTCGCGCCGCTTCTTCAAATTTGTATGTCCAGCGGCCGTAGTAGGTCAGCGCTTTGCCCCCGAAGAGATTAGGCTCTGTCGCTGTTGCCGGCGGATCGTTAACCAGCATCACCAAAATCTTATTGCGATAGTCTGCGGGCGCTCCCTTGTAGTCGTTCCACTTTTGTTCGGGCGCATCGATGCCATAACCGACAAACACAAGCTCCGTGTCCACGGCCACGTGCTCGGTTTGTGCTCCGGTAAAGGCCACAAAATCATCGGCAAACTTAAATGCTTCTGCTTTGTCGGAGCCGTTGATGCGCAGCTCGGTTTTTGGATCGGCCTTCACGCCTACAAGCGAAACCGGTTGAAAGAAGCTGCCATCTTTACCGGCGCCCTTTAGGCCCATTGCTTCGAACTGGGAGGCGATGTATTTGGCGGCGATCTCTCCACCGCGGGCGCCGGTGCCGCGGCCCTCGAGCAGGTCGTCGGACAGAAACTTGATATGCGCGCGCAACTGATCTTCGCTGATCGAACTCGACGTGTTGCGCCGGTTTTGCGCAATCGAAGTGGTCACCAAAGTGATCGACATCAGCAGAACCGACAGTGCACTAAACTTAGCTATCTTCATACCTTCTCCTGTTACCTGCGCGGCGATCAATTCCTGCCTTTGATCAGTGCCATCGCTTCCGCACGCGTCCGTGGATCGGTGCGAAAGCCGCCAAGCACCGCGGAAGTCACGGTTACCGCTCCCGCCTTCTTTACACCGCGCAGAGTCATGCACGTATGCTCCGCTTCGATCACAACCATCACGCCCACAGGCTTCAGCGCTTCGAACAAAGTGTTGGCTATTTCCGAAGTCAGACGTTCCTGTAATTGCAGCCGGCGCGAAAACGTCTCAGCCAGCCGGGCCAGTTTTGAAAGCCCGACGATGCGCCCTTCTTTCGGAATGTAGGCGATGTGGCACTTGCCGACAAACGGCGACAAGTGATGTTCGCACATGGAGGCGATGTTGATGTCCCTGACGATGACCATTTCATCGTGCTTCTCTCCCGGCAAAGGAATCACGTGCTGGCGCGGATCTTCGCGCATACCGGCAGTCAGCTCAACGAACATCTCGGCGACTCGCCGCGGCGTTTCCTGAAGGCCGGCACGATCCGGATCCTCACCAATGCCTTCGAGTATCAAACGCACGCCGCGAGCGATGCGCGCAAGATCGACGGCTCCGACAATTGGTTCATCCTCTGTTGCTGTTGTATTCATTTCCCGATCATGTCCGCCTTGCGCGGTACACCTTACCGCGAAGCGGTTACGTCCCACAGCCCAGGGTTGGCGCGCTTCGCGCCTACTCTGGGAAAAGGTCATGAAAGACAGCAACCCCGAATGGGGTTGTGTCCGCGTACCGCGCGCCAGGAAGTGTCACAACCCCGTTGTGGGGTTGCATCCCTTTTTATCATTCATTCCCCAGGGTAGTCGCGAGGCGCGCCAACCCTGGGCTTTGTGACATAACCGCTTCGCGGTAAGCGCTGTATCTGAGAACGTCAAACCTAATCAGAACGTCCTAAAGTTTTAGCGAACTCTTCACGTGGCCGTTGCTGGTACGCAGCACGGGCCGCTTCCTGCACCTCGCGTAACGCAACGCCGGCTTTTTGGGCCGCAGCGCCGCACTGTTCGAACTCCGGCGTAGTCTTCACTCTTCCGTCCGGCATGCGCGATACTTTAACATCGATTGGACCAAATTGCGTCTCGACTCGAACAGTTTCGCGGGACAGCGCTCGACGCATCACTTCATGGCTACGCGCGCCGATCGTTGTCGTCTCCGCGAAGAGCATTTGCAAGAGCTTCTCGCGATCCTGTGGCCGGCACAACATCGAAAGCAGCGTCCCGGGCCGGTTCTTTTTCATCTGCACCGGAGTCAGGTAGCAATCGAGTGCGCCCAGCTCCAGGGCCCGATCCATCACATAGCCGAACAATTGCGGTGACATGTCGTCAATGTTCGTTTCAATCATTAGCAGCCGCTCGTCAGTAGCTTGTTCCGCTACGGTGTCGCCCACAAATACACGCAGCACGTTGGGAAAGTCTTCGTATTCACGCGTCCCGGCGCCATAGCCCGTGCTGTTGATTGCGAACGACGGCAGGGCGCCGAAGCTCTTGCAGATGCTGGTAATGATGGCCGCGCCGGTCGGCGTCACAAACTCGCCTTCAAGCTCGCCGGCATAGACCGGCACGTCCTTCAGCAACTCGGCGACGGCGGGAGGCGGAATGGGAAAACTTCCGTGGGCCATCTTAACTGTGCCTCTGCCCAGCCGCAGAGGCGAGCAGACAAAATGCTGCGCGCCGATTAGGTCAATACAGATGGCAGCGCCTACGACGTCGATGATCGCGTCGAGGGCGCCGACTTCATGAAAGTGTACCTTCTCGATCGGCTGGTTATGAACGCGGCCCTCAGCTTCGGCGAGCCGGGTAAAGATCTGCGCAGCGCGCTCTTTAATAGTGCCCTTCAACTGCGACTCATTAATGATCTTGAGAATATGGCTCAAGTGCCGGTGCTTGTGTTCATGCTCCGTCTTTACCAGGGCATGCGTCGCGCTGATACCGGAACGATCTACGGCAACGAAATCGATTTCATAGCCGCCCACGCCCAGCAGCGCAAGCTGTTCCTTCAGTGCCGCGGCGTCGGCGCCGGCACTGACCAGGGCGCCGAGGATCATGTCGCCACTGGCGCCGGCAAAACAGTCGAAGTAGATAGTTTTCATAAGTAGGACAGACATTCTTGTCTGTCTATTTGGTCTAGTCTGTCAGTAATGTCGCAATGACAGGCAGGAATGCCTGTCCTACAACAGCGGCAGAATCTCAGCGGCCTTTCCGGTCAGCACCTCGTCGCAAAGATCAGAAAGCGGCGTGCGCTCAGGATTGATCTCTACTACATACGCTCCGGCGTTGCCGGCAATTTCAGGCAACGATGCCGCTGGATAAACTACAGCCGAGGTACCCACTACGAAACAGAGGTCGCAACTCCGGGCTTTCTCTGCTGCTTGCTCGAAAGCGCCCGGCGGCAGCATCTCGCCAAACAAGACAACGTCTGGCCGTAATGGACCGCCGCAATCGCCGCATGAAGGAAGGCCATCATGCAACTCGCGCAGCTCATCGCAGGTGCCACAAGTCGGACACCGCGTGCGCCAGATGTTTCCGTGAAGCTCGACCACGTCCCGAGAGCCCGCTACCTGATGCAGGTTGTCGATGTTCTGGGTAACCAACATGAACTCCGGGAATCGATCCTGCCATTGGGCCAGGGCGATATGCGCGGCGTTCGGCTTCAGCTTTTCAAGCAACCCGCGCCGGTAGTTGAACCACTCCCAGACTGCCGGCAAATCCCGCTCGAGCATCCGCGCCGAGGAAAACATATCGAATGGCATGCCTTTCCAAACCGCGGTATTACCGCCGCCACGAAAAGTGGGCACACCTGATTCGGCGGAAATGCCGGCCCCGGTTAAGACCAGGACGCACTTAGCGCTGCGAAACTGCTCGCGCAGCGCGCCGGAGATTCGTTCGACAGCCGATTGCATTTATGAATGCCGATGGTAGCAGAGCGCTGCGCGATAGTGGTAGCGCCGGGTTAGTGTTCCAGTTTAGGAACGCGGCGTTCAGAGTACCGACTTTAGTCGGGTTTTTTCCCAGCCATAAAACCCGACTAAAGTCGGTACTCTAAATACCCGATAGATCAAGTTTCAGCACGAACCCCTAGATCCAAATTAGCGCGACGAAACCCCCTCGGCTATACTGGTCGACTTCGATCTCAATACCACAGTCAGCATAGGAATGTTTCAACGGTGACCCTACTGGAGCTTCAAGAGGATTTGCGCGAGCGCATGCGTGTGGCAGCGCGTAAAACTTTTAATATCGGACTCGATCAGATCGCTGCCGAAGTACCGCCGCGCACAGAGCTCGGCGACTTTGCGTTTCCGGTCGCGTTCGAACTGGCCAAGCGACTCAAGCAGGCTGGTGGAGAAAAGCGCGCCCCGCGTGCGCTGGCCGAAGAATTGAAAACAGCACTGGAATCGATTGACGAGGTCTTGCGGGTTGAAGTAGCCGGTGCCGGATATCTCAACGTTTTCTTCGATCGCCCCAAACTGCTGTCGAACTTCTCGTCCCTGCCGAAAACAAAACAACCTGCCGCTGCCTCGCCGGATGCCGGTCAGGATCGGCCCAAGCGGATGGTCGAGCACACCAGCATCAATCCCAACAAGGCGGCGCACATTGGCCACGTGCGCAATGCGGTGTTGGGCGACACCTTCGTGCGCATCCTGCGCGCGCCAGGCGGACCCGTTGAAGTTCAAAACTACATCGACAATACCGGCGTGCAGGTCGCCGACGTAGTTGTCGGTTTTGTGCATCTTGAGCACATGTCTCTGGACGACATCAAAGAGCTGGATAGCAGTCTGATACCCGATCGCTCGTTCGATTACTACTGCTGGGATCTGTACACGCGGGTAGGACTCTTTTATCGCGATGACAACGCGGAGAGCGAGCAGAACCCTGAACGCTTAAACCTACGCACCGAGATCCTGCATGCGATCGAGGCGGGCCACAATCCCACCGCCGAGCTTGCCGACTACGTGGCCACGCGCAACGTCGAATGTATTCTCGACACCATGGAACGGCTGGGAATTCGCTACGATCTGCTGGCGCGCGAATCTGAGATTCTCCACCTGCATTTTTGGGAGCAGGCTTTTCAGTTAATGAAAGACACCGGCGTGATCCGTCTGGAAACGGAAGGCCGTAATAAAGGTTGCTGGGTAATGCCTTTTGAGTCGCACACCGGGACCGACGAGCACGAAGCTGACAAGATAATTGTCCGTTCGAACGGTACCGTCACCTACACGGGCAAAGACATTGCCTATCAGCTTTGGAAGCTCGGCCACCTGGGCCTCGATTTTCTCTACCAGCCCTTTCGTATATATCCTGACGGTCACACGGTCTGGGTCACCACGACGGATCAGACCTTTAACACCCCGGATAGCGTGCATCCGCACTTTGGCGGCGGCGCCACCGTTTACAACGTCATCGACTCGCGCCAGTCGTATCCGCAGGAGATCGTGCGTCGCGGCGTGGCTGCCCTGGTCCCGGAAGCCGGCGAAGAGGCCAGTGTTCATCTGGCTTACGAGATGGTCGCGTTGTCGCCGGCCGCCTGCGAAGAGCTCGGCCTGGAACTCAGTGAAGAAGATCGCGCGCGGCCTTATATCGAAATGAGCGGTCGCAAGGGGCTCGGTGTGAAAGCCGATGATCTGATCGATCGGCTGGAGGCTGATGCGTTGCGCGAGGTTGAAGTCCGGCATCCTACGCTTTCCAATAAAGAAATGGAGGAGACGGCGCATGCGATCGCGGTAGGCGCCCTGCGCTATTTTCTACTCAAGTTCACGCGCAATTCCGTAATCGCTTTTGACTTCAAAGAGGCGCTGGCCTTCGAAGGTGAAACCGGGCCGTACTGCCAGTACGCCGCGGTGCGTGCCAATTCCATTTTTCGTAAGCTTGACCTTCAGGTGGAAGCGGCCGCCGCAGATCTAATCCAGCGCATCCCCACTGATGAAGAAGTTAAGCAACGCGTCGGCTACATTTTTGATCACGACGGCGGCAACGAACTCTGGTCACTGGTAATGTTGTCGGCGCGGCTGGATGACGTCATAGTGCAGGCCACGGCAGCGGCTGAACCGGCATTTGTGGCGAAGTACACGTTTAATCTGGCGCGCGCTTTCAATCTTTTCTATCACCGGCACCGCATTATCGGCGAAGAAGACGATGTGAAGCGCGCGGTGCTAATCGCGATTGCCGACCTCGCTCGAAATCAACTGACAGCGGCACTGGCGATACTTGGCATCTCGGTTCCGGAGAGGATGTAAATTCATTTGAGTGCGGAGCACATCACACAACAAGCGGTCCCATGAAGTCAGTACCCCAGCGCGGTAGCGCGGGGGTCCGCTGCATTAATGCTCAATCAGCCTTAAATCTCCTTCCAGAACCCACCCGCTACCGCGTGGTGGTGCTGACCTCATCGGACCGTAACTATCGCAATTCAGACGAGCAAACCGCATCATCACTACTGGCTGGCTTTACTATTAACCGTTCACTATTTACTATTCACTAGATCATGCTCATCGTAATGAAAGCTGACGCCACCGACGCGCAGGTTGCTGCGGTCCTGGACGTCATCAAGGAACTCGGTTTCAAACCGCACCCCATGCCGGGCGCGACCCGCACGGCAATCGGCATCACCGGCAATCAGGGCTCGGTCGATACCACCCGATTCGAAAACCTCCCGGGCGTGGCGGAGGCGATTCGCGTCAGTAAACCCTACAAGCTCATCACCCTGGACTTGCGTCCGGATCGCACGGTCGTTCGTGCCGGCGATGCAAAGATCGGGGACGACGAGCTGGCAATCATTGCCGGTCCGTGCGCGGTGGAAAGTCGCGAGCAGGCCTTTGCCATCGCCGAAGTCGTAAAGAGAAGCGGAGCGCGGTTCTTCCGCGGCGGAGCTTTTAAACCCCGGACATCACCCTACGCATTCCAGGGACTCGGCGAGCAAGCGTTAAAGATCATGGCCGAGATTCGCGAGGCCTATGATCTAAAAATTGTGACCGAAGCGATCGACGAATCCAGCGTGGATCTGGTCGAGCGCTATGCCGATATTATTCAGATCGGCGCGCGCAGCATGCAGAACTTCTCCCTGCTGAAACGCGCCGGCCGTTCAAAGCTTCCTGTGCTGTTGAAACGAGGGCTTTCGGCGACCCTCGATGAGTGGCTGCTGGCGGCTGAGTACATCATGGCCGAAGGAAACTATCAGGTGGTGCTTTGCGAACGCGGGGTGCGCACCTTTGCGCAGCACACGCGCAACACGATGGACCTGGCCGCGATTCCCGCCGTGCGAAGGATTTCGCACCTTCCGGTGATAGTGGATCCTTCACACGGCACCGGCAAGAACTATATGGTCACGCCGCTGGCCCGCGCGGGCGTAGCAGTGGGCGCCGACGGATTGATCGTAGAGGTGCACGACCACCCTGATCGGGCACTCTCCGATGGCGCGCAGGCATTGACGCTGGATCAATACGAGACTCTTGTGGCCGAAGTGCGCGCTATTCATGAAGTGA
>DASXRU010000177.1:0-26187 GCA_036506395.1 Pyrinomonadaceae bacterium
CTTCTTCGCTTACCGCACTTAGCGCGTCGAAGAGATGCGGGTCGCCTTTCTTGCGGAAACTCTTCAGGGAAGCTTCAATCTGTTTCGCGTCATCGGTCCAGTCGGCCACAATCTCAGCCTGATCGTCATAGCCCACAATTAAAAGCTTATCGCCTTCATATATCTCATAAGCGAATTCGCGCGTCGCCTCTTCCAGCTTTTCCACGTCGGCGCGTATTGTCAGAGAGTTGTCGACCAGGAGCACCAGCCGCGATGGCGACGGATCTATGGAAAAGCTTTTGATGGCCTGCTCAACCCCGTTATCGTAAAGCGCCAGCTGTTTGCCCGTAATCGGCACGCTGGAACGGTCGTCTCGGGTTGCGACGATGTTGAGCACAGAAGCTCCTTCGTTGGCGGAATGTGCCCGGCGACCCGCCTGGCCCGTTGCGCGGTGGCCTGGTGCGATCCCTGATGCGATCAACGCCAGCGTGACCAGGCACGCGAAGGCCGAAACGCTTAGCGCCGGTTTATAAACTCGCATCGATTTCAGCAATCCAACACGCATCGTTAGCTTGAATAGCCTCTAACTTCCTCCGGAGGGTTTGCTGGACGGCGCAGATTCGGAAGACGCTGGCTTCCTGGCGCTGGTATCTTTGGTCTTTGTTTTGTCATCGCTGGTCGCTGTATCCGGGGAAACTGTTTTCTTCTCGTCTGGCCTTTCAGTTTGCTTGCCCTTGCTTGCGTAATCCGTCACGTACCATCCTTTGCCTTTAAACCGAATGGCCGAGGCCGACATTAGCTTTTCCAGGCGACCTTTGCACTTTGGGCATCTCGTTCGTGGTTTGTCCCTGATTTTTTGATAGACCTCAGTATGCGCTTTGCATTTCTTGCATTCATATTCATAGATTGGCATTTATTGGTTTCTTATCTCCAAAGAATTCTAATTGCCGCGTAATCGAATTATACGAACCCCAACCTGATACTGACAACCTGACCGTGCCCTTATGATGCACTAGTTAGCTCAGAATTATCCCATCTAAAAAAGTTCGCCGGGTGTGAAAATTTTCGTAGTGATCCGGTACAACAGGGTCTTAGGTAGGCGTTGACACAACTGTTCATCATGAACGAAATGGCGTCGAAATTTTGAGTTAAGAGAGCTTAGCTGCGGCTGGTTTAAGTACAGCAGGCTCAGTGTATTAGAAGCGAAACAATTGTCCTGAAAAAGCAACCATTGCAATCACTTCTCCATCAGAGTCACGGTCTCGATTTACAGTTCTTTGTTAATCGGTTCCACCATGCGCAGCCCCCAAATTCTGCTCGGCAGAATGTAGTTTTGATGGCCCCCCGGCTATCGCTCACATGGAGAACAAATATATGAAGTTTCCCCTAACTATTCCCCACTTGCGCTCTGTCAAGTTCGCACCGTTAGCCTTAATTTCCTTTTTCCTCTTCACTAACCTCACCGGCGTTTTCTTTAGCCCGGCATTCGCTCCCGAGGCTATTGCCAGCACGGAAGTCGAATCGATACCTGCGGACATACCATCCTCAGGCGATGCCGCTACTGACTGGATTATCTTTCAGGCCGCCGAGCGTCACGGACTTGATCCCCGCTTCGTTCATGCAGTCATTTGGCAGGAATCCAAGTACAAGCCTCAGGCGATGTCGCACGTGGGCGCGCAGGGTCTGATGCAGCTCATGCCGGCCACGGCGCGACGATTCGGCTGTGAAAATGCGAATGATCCCGCCGCGAATGTGGAGGCTGGAACGAAGTATCTCAGCTGGTTGTTGAAGAGGTTTAGCGGCAACGTCGAGCTGGCGCTGGCGGGTTATAACGCCGGGGAAGGCGCGGTGGACAAATACAATGGCGTGCCTCCCTACAACGAGACTCAGAACTATGTGCGCCGGATAACCTCGCGCTACGGAAAGAGCTACCACCCCGTTCTGTCCCCCGCGGACGCCAAGCTGGCATTTCATTTGGTTAAAGAGAACAGCCTGACGGAATCCAACCCGACCGAATAACGACCCTCGCCCCATAAGCTAAACTCACCTAAATGCCGCGCGTCGCTTGCTTTGCAAGTTGGCGCGCGGTTCGTTATGATCCCCAACAAATAAAACGGCTTTTATTGTTTCCGGCGCGACGATTCGCGCGCTCAACCAGAGCTTCGCTAGTAGCAATGCCCATGTCCGAAACAGCGCAATCGCTTTCGCTCGAACGCAAAATCAAGATGCACGAGGCGCGCGAGTCGATTATCGAGCGCCTGGCCCTGGATCTGCCCACCACGATTAATCTCGATCGGTTCCTCAGGGTCATCGTCTCCGAACTAGGCCGCATGATGAACGTGGATCGGTGCGATGTCATTCAACTGACTTCAGAAAGCGAGCTGCGTATCAGTCATGAATGGCGTGCTGACGACGATGTTCCTTCCAGTCTGGGCACGGCGATTCCGCTGGACCTGAAACAACTTGCGGATCACGTCGATATCACCCAACCAATTCGCCTCGACGACACAGCGGCCCCAGGGCTTGATCACAAGGTGCGATTTCTGGCGAAGAGTCTGGGAACGCGCTCGCTGTTGGTCGTGCCGGTGATTCAGGGTGGGGACGTGCTCGGCCTGATCGGATTACATCACACCCGCACGCCGCGCGCCTGGCTGGATGAGGAAGTCGCATTTCTTCAATCCATCGCCAGGCAACTGGCGATTGGCTACCAATACACGCGGCTCTACACCGACAAGAAGCGGGAAGCAGACACTACCAACGCGCTGCTCGAAATTGCCAACGCCCTCAACGCCAGATCTGATTTTGGCGAGGTAACTTCAGTCGTACTCGAACGCGCGATCGCTCTGGTAGGCGCGGATTACTGTGCCCTGGGTGTACTCGATCCAACGGGTGGGCGCATTAGTCTGGCAGCCTTCAAGGCTGCGCCGCATGCTGAGATTGATTCAGTCCGCGGGCTGATCGAAGCTCATGGACAATCGCTGGATATCACCGAGTTTCCCGCCATGATGGAGGTTCTGAAGGAAGGCAAAACCCTGCGCCTGCTGGAAACTGATTTGCCGTTTCCCATTCGCCTGATCTTCAATGCCACGCTGGGAGGGCGGGCCGCGCTGGTGGCTCCGGTGCGCATAGGCGGGCACACGTTCGGCTTGCTGGGTCTGGTGTGGAGCGAAGCGCGCGAGGGATTTAAAGACCACGAGGTCGCGCTGGTGGAAGGCATTGCCGATCAGATCGGGACGGCGCTTGAACGCGATCAACTTTCCGCTGAAGTGATGCGGCTGAAAAGCGCGCTGCACGAACGCTACGGCGAGGATCGAATAATCGGACAAGCCCCGGCGATTCGCCGCGCAATGAAACTGGCTATTAGCGTTGCCGACACCCAGACCTCCGTGCTGATTCAGGGCGAGTCGGGCACAGGGAAAGAGCTGCTAGCCAATCTGATTCACTACAATTCCGGCCGCGAAGACAAGCCCTATATCAAACTGAACTGCGGCGCGATACCCGAAACGCTGCTCGAATCTGAATTGTTCGGCCATGAAAAGGGCGCCTTTACAGACGCGCGCTCCCGCCGGCGCGGTCGCTTCGAAGAGGCCAATGGCGGCACGTTGTTTCTCGATGAAGTGGGCGAGATGAGCTTGTCAGCCCAGGTGCGCCTGCTGCGCGTATTGCAGGATGGGGAGTTTACCCGCGTGGGCGGCAACGAGTTGCTCAAGAGTGACGTGCGCGTCATTGCTGCGTCAAACGTCGATTTGGAGCGCGCGGTTGAATTGGGATCTTTCCGGCGAGATCTTTTTTACCGGCTTTCGGTTTTTCCTATTCAGTTGCCATCGCTGCGCGAGCGGCCCGAAGATATTCACCCGCTGGTCATACATTTCCTCGAATACTACAAACAGAAAACCGGCCGGTTTGTTTCCGGCATCTCCCGGGATGCCCTGGCGGCCCTGATGAGCTACGACTGGCCCGGGAACGTGCGCGAGCTGGAAAACGCGATTGAGCGCGCGGTGATCATAGCTTCCGGTCGCCAGATCGAGTTGGATGATCTGCCCGTCGCGGTCAGCAAGAGCACGCTGGAGGAAAAGGCCCGCGTTCGGGGCGAACGCGCCAAGGCGGCAAACGAAGGCCGCACCACCAGTATTGAAATCGACGTTCCATCTTCGATGGATGAAATTGAGCGCCAGGTGATCGAAGCCACGCTCGACTACACCGAAGGGGACAAGACCAGGGCCGCTCGCGAGCTGGGAATCGGACGCAAGACGATCTATCGCAAGCTGGAGCAGTACAACGGCAAACGCAGCAAAGCGGCGCCGGACAGTGAATAGCAGAAGACTTGGCATGCGCGGACTTTACGGGTTGATAAATGGAACATGGCGGTTAACCGCAGCGGGCCTCATGATATGAACGATGACTCCTTAATTGGAAATTCTCCTGTGGCATGGGTAAATACATCACCGCTGGTGAAGACCTACACGCTCGAAGAGTTTTGGGAATTGCCAGATCCTCCGGATAGGTCAAAGCTCGAACTCATTGCCGGAGTTCTCTACATGTCGCCGCCTCCCGGGCACACTCACGATAACGCTGTTCGGCGACTCAATCGTTTGCTTTCCGAATACCTTCTCAGGTCAGGCGACAAAGGCTCTCTGTATATTCCGCGTGCGGCTATTTGGACGAGCGCCAACACGTACCTCGAGCCCGACCTGTTTTATCTGTCGCCGGAAACCGAAGCTCGTCTCGATCCCGAACGACGCACTACTGCTGATCTTGTGATAGAAGTCATCTCGCCTGGATCTGCTATCTACGATCGCAATACCAAAGCTGACACGTACGCCGCGCTAGGTGTGAAAGAACTCTGGCTCGTTGATGAAGCTCAGGAAAACGTCGAGCGGCGTGTGCTTGAGGATAACCGTTTTGGCCCGGGAAAAGCTTTTGCCAAAGGTGAGACGCTGAACTCTGCAATCCTGCCGAGCCTGACTTTCGACGTAACACGAATCTTTGAGGACTAACTTCCCTGGCAGGCTGCTAAGTCTTCACGACCTGCGCTCTTAACTTTCCGCCTGATTGCTTTGCCTCGACGATCATGTGACAGACGATCGCGGCGATTATGACTGACCCTCCGACAATGGCCCATGCCGTGGGCCGTTCGCCCAGCACCAGAAAAACCCAAATCGGATTCAGCAACGGCTCGATGTAGCCTACGATTCCCGCGTCAAGCGAACGCAGACCACGCGCCATGCCGGCCGTGAACAGTGTATAGGCAACGCCGATTTGCACCACGCCCAGATAGAGGACGCTCAACACGTCGTGTGACTGCATGTGCGGCAACACCGCCAGTCCGGCCGGCGCCGCAATTAACACGATCAGAAGATTGCCGTAGATCACCGACGAGGCTCGGTTCACATCGCGGGCGCTGGAATGCCGCAGCAGCAGAAAATAGAAAGCGAAACATACGCCCGAAGCCAGGGCCATCAGGTTCCCGGTAACGTCCTGCGGGCGCAGCTTGCCGACAAAGAAGAGCGACATGCCGGCAACGCAAGCAATGATGGTTATTAGATCGCGCCGGCGAAACTTTTCTTTGTAAAGCAAAGGCTCAAAGACGAGGATGTAAACCGGCGCCGTGTACTGCAAAAAGATCGCGTTGGCTGCGGTCGTCTGCTTCGTGGCCAGCACAAACAAAAGCAGCAGCACCGCGTAAAGCACGGAGGCCAGCGCTGTGACGCGGTTCAGGCCAAACCCTTCATGCTTCGTGAGGAGCGCGACAGTGATGGCCGCGGTCAGCGAACGCCCAAACGACAACTCCAAACCGGAAATGGAAGTCCACTTGATGAATAGGCCGCCGGTGCTCCAGAGCAGGGCCGCGGCAAGGACGAAAAGAAGAGGCGAAACATTCAAGCTGTTCTTTTTTTGAATGGGCGCAGACATTCGTTGGTTCTAGTGTTGCTCGTTTCAAGGCCAAGATAACATGTGTCTCGCGACCGAGGCCTGAAGCCATTGACCCTTTGCCCGGAAGAAACTATTGTTAGCCCGTGAAGGTGCGCGACCTCATCCGCCTCATTGAAAAGGATGGCTGGTATTGGGTTAGAACGCGAGGCAGTCACCATCAGTACAACACGCAACCAAGCCAGGTTTAGTTACAGTTCCCGGCAAGCCCGGTGATGAAATGGCGCCAGGAACGCTGAATAATATCTTGAAGCAGGCAGGAATCAAGTCGTGAAAAAATACCTAATCATCGTAGAGGAAACTGATACGGGATACTCCGCTTACTCACCAGATCTTCCCGGCTGTGGCTCAACCGGAAGCACGCGAGACGAGGTCGAGCGTAACATTCGCGAGGCGATTGAGTTTCACATCGAAGGACTGAAGCAAGAGGGCTACGAGGTGCCCGAGCCTAGCAGCTACTCCTCGTACGTTGATGTCGCTGCTTAAGAGAAGCTGCGAAGAAACGAAAAGCCGCATAACCTTCACTTTTCATAGCTACCTCGGTTTATGAGAAGCGCCGCCAACATCATCCTATTTTTCTTAGTTCTCCTCACGCCTGTGCTTGTTTGCGATCTCGATGATCAGAAGCGGGTTTTATCGGTAGCCACCCTGAGCAAAGAAAAGTATGTCTTCGATTTCACTACTGGGGAGCTAGTTTCTGCTCGTAGGCCGTTGCGCGGTATTGCTATCGCAGGAGGAGTGATCTTAGCCTTGATGGCCGTCTGGGGAGTCACGAGAAGAAAGATGATGCCTAAACCCACGGGTCAGGCGAGTACATAGTCACAAAGAAGCGGACACTGTTGGCTAGGCTGTCTGTTCATCTTTGTCGGGATTATCCGTCGCGGCTTTCGCTTCGTTTAGATACCTTCCGAACACACCGTTCCATGGCGGGATGACGATCGAAACTGCGCCGTGGGCCTGGGCCTGGCAGGCGAGGCGAACCAGCGGCCGGGGTTCGGTGGTGTCGATGTAGCCAAACTCCTTAATCTTTTTTCCTTCCCGCGCGGCAACGTCCGCCAGCTTCTCGGCCCCACCGAGAACACCTACCCAGCATGTGCCGCAGGATGCGGAGCGGCACTCGACGGGAATCGGACCTTCGATGCGCCGTGGATCGATTTCGCGCCAGTTGCGTGAACGATCGTCCGCCGCACCCCAGGCCAGATCCTGCGTGTTGTTCAGTTTGTATTTAGCGCTGTCGTCGTTTTCGTCAAACGTGACCGTCCACTTCTTGTCAACCGTCCTCAGAAAACCAAATAAGCCCTGGCCATCGTCCCTGGCGCGATCGTGCAGGATCTGTTCCGGCGATTTTCGCGCATGCTTTTTGTCGAGAAGACTTTTTCCTGGCGTCGCTTTGAATGCAGCCAGGCCAGCCTGTTGCACCGTCATAAAGGCGACCGCGGTAATGCCAACGACCAGCGATTCATCGACTTTTGAGCTCTGCGCGACGCTACGCGCAACTTCAAGAATCTGATCGGCGAGCTTGGTGGCGGAGAAGTCAGTCTGTGCTTCCCCGGCAGCGTGCTGTTCCACGGCCCGTTTGACTGCCGGCCAGTAGCGATGACCGTAGAGAAACTTATGTGACGAGTCGATCTGGTCTTTAAGATAGTAACTTCCCTGCAGCAATAATTCCTGCACCAGCTTCGCCCGATCGTCGGCCGCTTGCAGCGCGCGATAAAGCGAGAGCGGATAGAACGCAAACCAGATTTGCGTGGCCGTCTTGTCCACTTCGTGAATTGAGCGCAAAAGCGTGGTGAGTGTCGCGGCCCATGCTTCCTCGTCATGCTGGTTCAGGAAATTCTCAAAAGGAGTTTCAGAAGCCATCTTGGTTGCGGTAGTAGTCATAGCGTTTCAGTCAATCAGTCTCCAATTAAACCACAGAGTGGCGCAGAACGCAGAGCAGGTCAGCGTTAAGAAGTGAAATCAACGTTCAACTGGGAACACTTGCAGTCAGGAAGGCGGGCTTGCCCCCGCTCTTTCCATCAACCCAGAGTTCACGTTGACAACCGCCAAGCCCTCAGAGTAAAAGTCGTTTCCGTAACGGTCCTACTCTGTAACGCAAACTGTTAGTTTGCGCCGCGTCATACCAGGTCGGCAAAGGAGATTTACAAATGGAAGCTAAACCAGACGAGGCGGCGAAGCCGGAGCGAACTTTCGACAGTGCCTACGGCTTTTCGTTTGCGATTGCCGTGGGCCTGATTCTTTTTATCGCCGGATTGATTATTGCGCTCACCCTGGGAGAAGGAACCAGCATCGGCTTGATCTTTGGTATCCCGCTGCTAATCGCCGGCCTCATGCTGCCGGTTTTTATGATGCGGGATCTTTTCAAAGGAAATGAGATTAGCGCTCCCTGCCCGGCGTGCGGGACGCCCATCAGGACCTCCGATGCCACACTTCATCTTACCTGTCCCACGTGCAATCGTCTGATCAGAGTGCGCGATGAGAAGTTGTTTTTGGCCGAGTCAGAACAGAGCGATAAGTAGCGAGGATTCGCACAGCCAATCAGCGCGGCGGGAGCCAACCTCGGGTCCAGTAGTCACTCAACGTCAACGCAAACATTATCCCCAACCAGAAAAGTCCCGAACCGACAATCACCCAGGTCAGGCGCGAACTGTAGCGCACGTGCATGAAATAGAGCACCACCAGGGTGGCTTTGATGACCGCGATTGTCAGGGCCACGACCGTATTAAATTGTCCACCGAGATCGATAAACGCCACCACGACCGTCGCGGCCGTGCCAACCATCAGCACGCCGAAGATCGCAAAGTAGACTTTTCGGGAAACAATATGCTCGCTCATACGCGTTCTTTTAAATGACAGGCAGGAATGCCTGTCCTACTCCAAATGCCTACCCAACAAATAAAGCAGGGGGAACAGAAAAATCCAGATGATGTCGACGAAGTGCCAGTACAGTCCCGAGATCTCTACCGGGGCGTGGTACTCCGGACTGTAACGGCCACGCACCGACGAATAGAGAATAAATGAAAGCAGGCCAACGCCTATGATCATGTGCAAGGCATGGACACCGGTTAAGGCAAAATAGATCCAGTAGAACATCTGCACGTTCTGCACGGTGGCGCCGGGAATCAAATGCAGCTTGTGCGTATTCCCTTCCTCTCCGGGCTTGGCCACCTCCGGACTGAACGGACGTCCGGGAATGAGCTTGCCCGGAATAAGACTGTCTGTGTACTTAGAGTGATATTCAATTCCCTTAATTCCCAGGAACGTCAGACCGAGGGCCATTGTCACTATCAGGAAGATGATCGACAGGTGACGCTGGCCCAGCTGCGTGCTGTACACCGCCAACGCCATCGTCAAACTGCTGCAAATCAGCACTCCGGTGTTGATAGCTCCCAGCTTGATATCCAGATGATTGCTGGCAGCGGCAAACGATGCTGGATACGCTGAGCGATAAATGAGGTAGGCCAGGAACATGCCGCCGAAAAACATTATTTCAGTGACCAGAAAAACCCACATTCCCAGCGTGCCCGCCTCTCGCTGCTGCTCCATGTTCTCGAAATGGTGTTGCAGCGCCGGATGGCCGTGGGTGTGTTCAGTCGCTACGTAACCTTCTGCCAAAATCCTCTCCCCGATGGCACTCAAACCTTCTCAACCTGCGGCCGGAACTTACCGATAACCTTCATCTCCCCTATAGGCGCGAACTCGTAAGCTTCCCACGTCACCACCGGCGTGTGCTCGAAGTTCTCGGTGGGCGGTGGCGAAGGGGTGCGCCACTCCAGTCCCGGCAGGTGCCATGGATTGGCTTCGGCGATGCGGCCGTAGCGCATCGACCAAATCAGATAGAACAAAGGAATCAATAGCCCCACTCCCAAAATCGAAGCGCCCGCCGTGGACAAAACGTGCAGCACCTGAAACTCCGGCGGATAGACATGATAGCGCCGCGGCATCCCCATGTAGCCCAACACAAACTGAGGCAAGAACGTGAGGTTAAATCCCACGAACACTACCAGCGCCGAGAATCTGCCCCACCCTTCCGGGTACATGCGACCGCTAATCTTTGGCCACCAGTAATGCAAGCCGCCGAGATAGCCGAAAAGCGCGCCGCCGACCATGATGAAGTGAAAATGAGCAACGACAAAGTAGGTATCACTCACATGGACGTCAATTGCCAGCGACGCGAGAAACAATCCTGTCATGCCGCCGACCGTGAAGAGTCCGATGAAGCCAAGCGCATAAAGCATCGGCGTATCGTAAGAGATCGAGGACTTGTAAAGAGTCGCTGTCCAGTTGAAGACTTTTATTGCCGAGGGAATCGCCACGGCAAAGCTGAGAAACGAAAAAATCATCCCCGCATAAACGGACTGGCTGGAGACGAACAGATGATGGCCCCAAACGAGAAAACCAAACACGGCGATCGCCAGGCTGGAGAACGCGACGAACTTGTAACCAAAGATGTTTTTGCGGGAAAAATTTGCAATCAGTTCACTGACAACACCCATGCTGGGCAGAACCATGATGTAAACGGCGGGATGCGAGTAAAACCAGAACAGATGCTGAAACAGCACGGGGTCGCCGCCAAGCGCCGGATCGAAAATGCCGATATGCGCCAACCTCTCAAACGCCAGCAGCAAAACCGTAATGGCGAGTACCGGGGTGCCGAGCACCATGACCAGGCTGGTGGCGTAGTGGGCCCAGATAAAGAGCGGCAGACGAAACCAGGTCATGCCGGGCGCGCGCATGGTATGAATCGTGACGATAAAGTTCAGGCCCGTAAGAATTGATGAGAAACCGTTGATGAAAATGCCGAGCCCGGTCGCCACCACATAAGAGTTGGAAAAGGTGGTGCTGTACGGCGTGTAGAAGGTCCAGCCGGTGTCGACTCCTCCGGCCAGCAGGGCATAGATCGTAATCAATCCGCCGGCCATGTAGATATACCAGCTCAGGAGATTGAGGCGGGGAAAGGCAAGGTCTTTCGCGCCAATCATCATGGGCACAAGAAAGTTTCCCAGCGTCGCGGGGATAGACGGGATCAGGAAAAAGAAGACCATGATAATCCCGTGCTGGGTGAACATCTTGTTGTAGGTGCTTGATTGGACCAGGTCTGCTTGCGGCGTCAACAGTTCCAGGCGAATCGCGATGGCATAGAGGCTGCCGATAAAAAAGAAGAACGATATCGACCCCAGGTAAAGCAGGGCGATGCGCTTGTGATCTTTGGTCAGCAGCCAGGACTTAATGCCATATTCGGCATTAATGTAGTTCCTACGCGAAGCTGCTGGTGTGGTGAATGTTCCCATTTTTGATATTCAACTATTTCTGCTTCGCAGCAACTGCCGGTTTGGCGTTTGGCGTTTCAGTTTTATTCGCGCTCAGCGATTTGATGTACGCCGCCAGTTGCATCAATTGTTCTTCGCTGACTTGCCCCTGGAATGACGGCATGATGGGGCCAAAGCCGGCCACAATCTTCGCCTGCGGATTCAATATTGACTCGCGAATATAGTTCTCGTCAGCCTTTACCACCTGGCCGTTGTTCAGCGGCATCTGGCTATTGAACAATCCCTGCAACGCTGGTCCCCGTCCGCCCTCCGCATTGGCGCCGTGACAGGAAACACAGCCCAGCGATTGATACAGTTGCTGGCCGGCCGAGGATGCCGACTGCTGATTCACGTTACCGCTGAGCCAGTTGTCAAAGTCCGTGGGCTCCATCACCACAATCCAGCCACCCATACCCGAGTGATTCATGCCGCAATACTCGGCGCAGAACAAGTGATACCGGCCCGGTTTAGTCGCTTCAAACCATTCAGTGGTGTAGCGCCCGGGAACCAGATCCGCTTTGATACGAAACGCGGGCACGAACAGATCGTGGATGACGTCTTCGGTGGTCATGATCAGTTTGATCTTGCGGCCGGTGGGCACGTGTAACTCGTTAATTTCTCGCTGTCCGGTGGAGTGCTGAAATTTCCACATCCACTGCTTGGCAACCACATAAACTTCGATACCGTCTTTGGGCATGCGGTACTGGGCGAAGTAAATCTTAGTGCCCCAAACGAAGAAGCTCATTGCGATCAGGAACGGAATTACTGACCACATCGTTTCCAGCCGGTGCGAGCCGGCGATGGGCCGGGGAATTTCAAAGGGCGTGCGGCGGCGATACCTGATCATGAAAAAGATCAGTACTCCGGAAATGAGCAGCGTAAAGAATATAGTGACGCCGCAGAGATAAAAGTACAGCGCATCCACCCGGCCTGAAATGGTCGAAGCGCTCTCCGGTATGAATGGAATCCAGGATTGCATCTTTCAAATGTCAGATCTCAGATCTCAAATCTCAGATCTCAGATTTAAGACCTGGAATTTCACCCAGCCTTCAAATCTGTCGTGCCGCCGTTTCGCCTTCGCAAAAAGAGTAACAGTCCGACCATTCCCACCACGGTCACGATCCCAGCCAGTCGCACCATATTCATCACAACTGCACCGTATTTCCCAGTCGCCGGATCGTAGTGGTAGCAATAAAGCAGAAGCTGATCCACCGGCGAGCCAATCTTATTTGCCGAAGCTTCCACCAAACCCAGACGCAGGTCCTTTGGCGAATACTCTATTCCGTAAAAATAGCGCGCAAGCTTTCCTTCGGGTGTCAGCACCATGATGCCGCTGGCATGCGCAAATTGATTTGTGGCCGCATCGAAGTTGTACCGAAATCCTACCGCCTCGGTCAGACGCCGGATGTTCGCTTCGTCACCGGTCAGAAAGTGCCAGCCATTCATGGCTTTCAAGCGGCTCCCTGCCGGCAGATAATCGACATAAGTTTTCTTCTTCGCGGCAGCGAGAGCCGGAGTTTCGCGGCTGTCAAAACTGACGGTAACGATGTCGAACTCTTCGCCGGGCTTGAACGAAAGCGCCTTGAATGTTCCCACCATACCGTTGAGCACCTGGTTACAGAGCATCGGGCAAGAGTAATAGACGAGCGATAGCACTACCGGTCGCTTGCCGAAGTACTGGCCCAGTTGCACGGTGTTGCCGCTTTCGTCTTTGAAAACTGCATCGAGCGGAACTTGTTCATTCAAACGCTGATCGATTCCCACCTTCTGCAACGCGGGCGGCAAGCCGGTTGAGACCTTGCCGGTTTCTGGCCGCGCCCCGTAAAGCGGCGAGCTGGGCTGTGGCATGCCAGGCTGGGCGTGAACGGGTGTGCAGAAGGCAGAAAGGAGGACTACGAAAGCGACGGGGAGAAGCGGAGACGGGAAGAAACGAAGAAGCGAAGCCACGTAGCCGCGAATCCTGCCATTCCCGTACTCCCAATTCTGGCATCTTTTTGTATTCACTGTTTCTCCCTGTCTCCCCGTCCCCCGGTCTCCCCGTCTCTTCGAACCGGCAAGCCTTGTTCAACTATCTTCTTCTTCGCTTCCTCGATGGGCATGCCATAGTGCTGGCCCCTTTCATCGACCGGACCCTTTTCCAGGACGTCTTTCCATTTCTGCTGCACGACTTTCAACTCCGCCTCAGGCTCTTTCAACTCGAGGTTTTGTCCTTCGACTGAATAGCCTTTCGCCGCCTGCAAGCGCGGCTCAGGGGGCAGGCGCTCGGTTTCACTCAAGGCCATCGGCCGCGGCGGGGGATCGTTCTTCGCTTCCTGCGCATCCAGCGCCTTGAACATGACCCACATCAGCACGTTAACGACGACGGCCATCACGGTCAGGCCAATGATGAATTTGAGAACACCGCCGATACTGATGTCGCTGTGCTCGTAGGTGACGTCGACGTTCTTGATGTGCGAAACGTCCGGCGTCTCGGTGACATGCTCTTTACCGTTGCTGCTGTGACTCGTCATGGGAAAACTCTTTGCTGTTTGCAGTACAGCCCCGTCACTACTCTACCGATTTCAATTTTAATAACCCTCCGCCTCGGCGCCGGCTGGTTTCCTCGCCTCTTCCAGCACGGTCTCGAGCTGCGGATCGTTTAGCGGCACCAGCGGCCGCTGCTGCAGCTGCCAGGAAAACATCGCCAGCCAGATGCCGCCGATACCGAGTGGCGCCACCACGTCCATCCAACTCAAATGAAAATGCGCGCGATTAAACTCCGGCTCGATCATCCAGAACAGATCCACCAGCCGCATTACGAGGAGAAACCCGGCCAGCATGGCCAGCTTGTGCGCATTGCGTTTCAGATCTCTTGAAAGCAGCAGCAGGAAAGGCAGCGCAAAATGCAAAACGATGACGGCAATTGCAATCCAGCCCCAACCACCGCGAAGCCGCCGCAAATACCACGTCGTCTCCTCCGGCAAATTTCCTGACCAGATGATTAGAAACTGGGAAAACGCAAAGTAGGACCAAAGCATCACCAATGCCAGCAGCAGCTTTCCCAGATCGTGAAAGTGCGATGCCCTGACAATAGCGGCCAGCGGCGCCCGGCTCGACAGCAGCGACATAGTGGCGATGACAAAGGCCATGGCGCTCAAGGCCCATGAGGCCACAAACAACAGGCCGAACATTGTCGATGACCACTCCGGATCCAGTGACATCACCCAGTCGATGGATGCGAAAGTCGTTGTTAGCACGAAGAGTCCCAGACCGGGACCGCTCAACATTTTCATGCGGCGCGTGAAGCGTCGCTCCGCGGTGCGATCCTGATCAAGCGACCAACGATTCAAGAGATAGGCAAGCAAGGACCAGATTGCAAAATAGATTACCGCTCGCTCGATAAAGAACGTGGGGTTGAGGTAGTGTTCACTCTTGCTCATCAGGGCCGGGCTCTTTGCCATCTCCTGCGTATGCATCCAGGGATACAGCCGGCTTAATCCCAGCGCGATTGGAACGAACAAGACCAGCAGCAACGGAATTGTTCTTGTTGCCGCCTCCAGTACCCGGCGGATCACCAGGCCCCAGGCGCCGCCGGTAAGATGTTGCAACATCAAAAGCGCCAGAGCGCCGAGGGTGACTCCGATCCAGAACGCAAACCCAATCAAGTAAGAATGGAAGAACTGGTCCCGATTAATGAAAGCGCCAACAACAAGGAGAAGGGTGAATACAAAACCGGCGATCAGCGCTCTTTGCTGAACGCCTCGAATTCCCGCCGGAGCAATGTATTCACTTCGGATCACTTCAGTTGTCCTTTCGTGGACGCACCTGGACCCGCGGTCGGTTTGGTGCCCGCCGGCATCTGGCTCAATTGCAGCGCCCGAATGTAGGCAATGATGGCCCAGCGATCCTCCGGCGTCACCTGCGCCGCGTAACTCGGCATCGCGCCCCAACCATTCGTCATTACGTCGAAGAAATGTCCCACTGGCGCTTGTCGCAAACGATCGTCGTGATACGAAGGCGGAGGACGAAATCCTCGTCTGACAATCATGCCGTCGCCGTAGCCGGTCATGCCGTGACACACCCCGCAGAAGATTTGATAGCGCTCCTGGCCGCGATTGACCGTCTCAGCCGTGACCGGAAAAGGAAAAGTGTCAACATCGTCGGGATAGGTTGCGCTCTGGGCGCCGGTGGCTGATTTGCCGGCAGCATTTTGCACGGCTGTGTTTTGTGGCGTTGTCGAAACATTCTGAATACCGGTTGCGCCCTGGATACCGACGGGCTTGTTTTTCTTGCCCGTATAGAACTCTCTATCGGAGCGCAGGTAACCGCGTGGCACCGTGCCCTCGACCAACGGCCGCCCGGACAGTTCGTCACGGAAAAAACTACTTGAGCGATAAGGGCGGTACTTCGGCTGGTTCTGCATGTCCTGACGACAGCCCGAAAGGAAAAAGGCAAAAGGTAAAAGGCAAAACGCTAATACAAAACGGAAGGCGCGAAGCGTCCGAACTTTTTCCCTTTTCCTTTTTCCTTTTTCCTTATAACTCGACATCGCTAACGTCCTTCGGATCCAGGCTCTGCATGAAGTTAACAACGTGATCGTGATCGAACTTCGGATCCCTGGATTCGATCACTAGAAAGAACCGATCGCGCGTGGCCAGCGCGAAGTTTGGCGCGTTGAAGACCGGATGGTACGGTTGCGGCAGCTTGTTCAGCGCCAGCATGCCCAGCACTGCGGCCAGCGCGGCGCAAAGTATGGTGCATTCGAAGGTGATCGGAATGAATGCCGGCCAACTATTGAAAGGTTTGCCACCGACGTTCAGCGGGTAGTCGATTACCTCCATCCAGTACTGCATAAAAAATCCACCCAGTCCGCCCAACACTCCGCCTATCAGAACTATCAACGGCAGCCACGTGTGATGAAACCCGATCGCTTCCGACAAGGCCTCTATGGGAAACGGCGAGTAGCCATTGACCCTACGATAGCCCGCTTCATAGGTACGGCGCGCGGCCGCTACCAACTCAGTTGGACTATCGAACTCGGCCATTATGCCGTATAGCTGTGGGGACTTTGCTTTCATAAGTAGAGCCAGTTAAAACCATTTTCCATATATCATTTTCCATTTCTCATTTTTCATTTGGTCACCCGAAGCGCGCCAATCCACGCACTAAATGGCAAATGAAAAATGAGAAATGACATATGGAAAATCGTCATCCTTCCTCCGCGACTTCCGCCTCTGGGAGGATAGTGCGCATCTCGAAGATCGAGATCATCGGCAGGAAGCGTATGAACAGAAACAGCAGCGCAAAGAATAACCCGATTGTGCCGATGAACATGGACCAATCCCAGCCGCTTGGTTGATACATGCCCCACGACGATGGCAGAAAGTCTCGGTGCAAACTCGTCACCACGATCACGAACCGCTCCAGCCACATACCGATGCTTACGACGATCGAAATCAGCCATAGCACCAGGAGATTCGAGCGGATGCGCTTGAACCACAGCAGCTGCGGCGTCAGACCGTTGCAGAGGATCAGCGCCAAGTAGTAACCGGCGTAGGGCCCGTGCATACGGTTGTAGATCATGTAGCGCTCGAACGGATTGCCGCTGTACCAGCCAAAGAACGCTTCCATCAAATAACCATAAGCAACGATCAAGCCGGTCGCCAGCATGACCTTTGCCATGTTGTGCATGTGCCGCATCGTGATGAAGCTTTGCAGGCCGTAGAACTTGCGCAGCGGAATCGTCAGAATCAGAACCATCGCAAATCCGGCATAGATTGCTCCGGCAACGAAGTAAGGCGGAAAGATGGTCGCGTGCCAGCCGGGAATGATGCCGATGGCAAAGTCGAAACTAACGATCGTGTGCACGGACAACACCAGCGGCGTCGCCAGTCCGGCCAGCAGCAGATAGGCCATCTCGTAGCGATGCCAGTGTCGCGCCGAGCCGCGCCATCCCATCGCCAGGATTCCGTAGATCATGCGGAAGACTTTGCTGTTCGCGCGATCACGCAGCGTGGCAAAGTCCGGAATCAGACCTATGAACCAGAACATGGCTGAAACCGTCCCGTAAGTGGAAACTGCAAACACGTCCCACATCAAAGGGCTGCGAAACTGCGGCCAGATGCCCATTGTGTTTGGTAGCGGAAACAGCCAGTAGGCCAGCCAGGGCCGGCCCAGGTGGAAGACCGGATAGATGCCGGCACAGGCGACCGCGAAGAGCGTCATTGCTTCGGCGAAGCGATTGATCGACGTCCGCCATTGCTGCCGCAACAGCAGCAGGATGGCGGAGATCAAAGTGCCCGCGTGGCCTATACCGATCCACCAGACGAAATTGATGATCGGCATGGCCCAACCCACAGGCTGGTTGGTGCCGAAGATACCGACACCCGTAAACACGAGGTGCGTTATTGCCATCAGCAACAACTGCACCAGCATGAAAGAGATGGCAAAGCCTATGAACCAGCCGATCGGCGTCTTGCGCTTCAGCACAATGGCGCTGATCTTGTCGGTGACGGAGCCGAACGTCAGCTCGCCGCCAACGACGGGCGTGGTCATATGAATCGATGCTTTGTCCGGTGTCTTTTCCATTCAGCGCAATTAGTCAGCTGTTTAGAGTCGGGCTACCGCCCGACTGAGCGGGCGGTAGCCCGCTCCTAAACAACACGATCGGTTACTCAATCTCCTTATTCGGATTGCGCAACGCGGACAGATACGTCGTCCGGGGGCGTGTGTTCAATTCAGCCAGCAGCGCGTAGTTGCGCTCTTCCGCCTTTAACCTGGAAACGCGGCTGTTAGGATCGTTGATGTTGCCGAAGACAATCGCTTCCGTGGGGCACACCGACTGGCAGGCCGTCACAATTTCGCCATCGCGCACCGGCCGTCCTTCCAACTCCGCGTCAATCTTCGCCGTTTGAATTCGCTGCACGCAGTAGGTGCATTTCTCCATCACGCCGCGGCTGCGCACCGTCACTTCGGGGTTACGCATCAACTGATAAAGCGGCTGGTCCCAATCCTGATAAAGCATAAAGTTGAACCGGCGCACTTTGTACGGGCAGTTATTCGAGCAATAGCGCGTCCCTACGCAGCGGTTGTAAACCATGTCGTTAAGGCCTTCAGCGCTGTGCACCGTGGCATGCACGGGACAGACCGGCTCGCAGGGCGCGTTTTCGCAATGCATGCAGGGCACCGGTTGGAAAAATGGCCCTTCAGGATTTTCGGGCGAGCCCTTGAAATAGGTGTCCACACGCAGCCATTGCATCTCGCGACTGCGGACAATCTGCTCCTTGCCGACAATGGGAATGTTGTTCTCTGATTGGCAGGCGACAATGCAGGCGTTGCAGCCGACGCAACTGTTCAAGTCGATCGCCATCCCCCAGGCATAGTTCAATCCATTACCCTGATCTTTGTAGTTGTAATCCGGGTACATCGAACGGTCGTGCAGCTCTTTCTCTTCTTCTTTGGACTCTTCGCGTAGCTTATCCTTCTCCTTTAGATAATCTGCGAGCGAACTTGAACGAAGGAGGTCGCGGCCTTCCATGTTGAAGTGCGTTTGCGTGGCAGCGAGCTGGTACACGCCGGGGGCTTTGCTAACCTGCAAACCAGTTCCAAACCAGGGCGCGTTTGAGGTGCGCAGGTAATAAGCGTCGAAGCCCTGTTTGTTCCCGACACGCCCCGCGCGCTTCCGTCCATAACCAAGATGAAGTGTGATCACGCCGTCGGGCTGACCCGGCATGATCCAGGTCGGAACAGTTATCGAGCGCCCGCTATAATCCAGCTTCAACTGATCGACGTAAATGTCGCCGCCTTTTCTGCCCAATGTGCTGCTGATACCCAGTTGCTGCGCGGTGTTCGGACTGATGAGCGCGGCGTTGTCCCAGGTGAGTTTCGTCAAAGGCTTTGGCAGTTCCTGCAACCAGCCATTGTTGGCAAAGCGGCCGTCGTAGATCGTTGGGTCGGTGCGGAAGACGAGTTCGAGGGTGTTGGATGTAGGGGGTTGGGTGTTGGATGAACTTAGCGAAGACGCCCAGTCGGATTTCACCGAAACGCTTTTCGTCGGCAGTGGGCTGTTAGGAATAAAGCCGTCGTGCACGCATTTGCGCCACCAGGTTTCGAAATCTGTCGATGCCGGAGCTGCTGAAGTCGCCGCCGGATTGTTTGCTGGCTGGCTGCTCTTTGCTGGGATCGCGGGCGCCCCGCCCGCTTTTTGCTGACCGCTGGCCCCTGCCATCTGTCCGCGCCAATACTCGCGCACCATGTCGTAAGGCTTCTGATCGTAGGTGTCCGTGAAAACAGCGAGTACTTCGTGCGCCGTCTTACCTTCAAACAAAGGCGCGATCAAAGGCTGCACGATGGTCGCCGTGCCGTCGTAGGAACGCGTGTCAGCCCACGATTCCAGGTAATGCGCTTCGGGAACGTGCCAGTGACAAAGCTCGGAAGTTTCGTCTTTGGATTGACTCAGGTGCACGCGCAGCTTCACCTTGGAAAGCCGCGCTTGATCCAACTTCAAATCAAGCGGCGTGTTGTAAACCGGATTGCCGCCGAGAATGATCAGTAATTCCACCTGGCCCGCATCGATGTCGTTAACCAGTTCCCGCAGCGACTGTGTTTGATCTACTGAATTCGCTTCAATGGGATCTGTATAGAAGACGGTCTTGCCGACGTTGCTAAGCGCGTCGTTCATCGCGTGGGCGAGTGCGTGAATGATCGGCGGCTGCTCGTCGCCAACGATGACGATACTTGCGCCCTTTTGCGCCACCAGATCCCTGGACACTGCGTCAACCCATTTAGTCTGCTCCGCGGTCATTAGTAACGCAGGGTTGCCTAACTTCGCGCCTATCTGCGCGGCAATTCCCTGCGCGATGCTTGTCATTTCGCCTGGCCGCACGGAGAGCCGATGATCCGCACTCGCTCCCGTCGTTGTGGGCGTGTTTTCGATCACGTATAGGCGCGACGGATCCGGATGATAATGAGCGTAGTCGTCTGTCGTGTATGTGCGCGTCCTGGAAGGATCAGGGATGCTTATGCGCTTGCGCTCGGAATAATCGCGCGCGTAACGCAAAGAACCGGGCAGGCACGCAAGAAAATCTGAGCCCAATGACAGAATGTACTCAGCTTTGCTGAAGTCGTAGATCGTATTGACCGGCTGGCCAAAAGCCATCACTGCGCCGGCGCGGGCATTGTCGCGGTTGGCGGGCTCGTATTGATGCCACTTCGCTTGCGGCAGATCGGCGAGAATTCCTTTCAACTCCGCCGCCAGACTTGGCGAGGTGATCGTTTCCGTCAGGATACGAAGTCCTGCGCCCTGCTTCGATTTCAGCCCGCTACTTCCATCAGGGCCGTTCAAGGCACGGCGCATGTCACCAACAAACGTTGACCACGGGCGAATTTCTTCGCGAAAACTCAAAGTCTGCGCCCGATCCGGATCGTAAAGAGACAGGATTGAAGCCTGCGCGAAGATATCAGTCGCACTGGAGCCGCGGTCGTTGGGATCTGAGTTGCGATTGTTTGGATGATCGGGGTTGCCATCGAGCCTGGTGGGCCGGCCTTCGTTGCTCTTTGCCAGCAGCGGCGTGGCAATGCCGCCCAGCGAAAACGCCGTGGCGAAGTAAAGCGGCCTGCCGGGAACTTCTTCTTCCGGCTGATTGACGTATGGAACGATCTTTTCCGGCGGCTGATATACGCAACTGCTCAAGCCGGCCAGCGCCAGCGATGCCCCCATCAACTTCAGAAACGTGCGGCGCTCGACCGGGTCCATCCATTCTTCCGCCTGCTGCGGATACTCGCGCAGCACGAACTCGTGAAACTCAGGCGAGTCGGCCAGCTCTTCGAGGCTGCGCCAGTACTCTTTTGCGGGAAGCGCGATTAAGTCAGTACCACCTGCGATAGCGGGTGGGTCAGCGTCGGCGCTCGCAGCCTTGGCCTGCGAAGCAAGGATCTGATCGCGCAAGATCTTGAAATTGATGTGCCGGTCGTCAGCCATTTATTCGCACTTCCGGTGACGCATACTTTTGGAGTGCGGCGCCTTGTCGCCGCTTTGGCTGGCAGCGCCTTTAGACCGCATTCTCAAGAAAGCGCAACAGACCGTAGTGATCGCTCCAAGGGGCGAACGACCAAAGCGCTGACAAGTCAGCGCACTCCAAAGTGTTGCCGCTTCCACACTACCGATGACAGGTCGAACAACTGGTCAAAACGCTTACGCCCTGGATGTGATAGGTCTTCATCAAATCACGTCCCTGGGCAATCTCTTCCTTCGATTGGTTCTCGGAACGCCAGTCCATATCGAAAATCTTTTCCCGGGGCCGCACAAACTTTTCCGGATTACGATGACACTGCAGGCACCACTCCATTTGCAGCGACGACGCCTGGTAGGCGATGGGCATCTGATCAACCCGGCCGTGACAGGTCGAACAGCCGACGCCTTTCTTCACATGAATGCTATGATTGAAATAAGTGAAGTCAGGCAGATCGTGCACGCGTATCCACTCCAGCGGCTTGCCGCTGCGAAAACTCGCGCGCACCGGCTCGAGATAAGTGCTATCGGCCCAGATCTGCTTGTGACAGTTCATGCAGGTGCTGGTCGAAGGCATGCCCGCGGAAGCCGCGGTCTCGACAGACGTGTGACAGTAGCGGCAATCGATGCCGTCATCGCCGACGTGATGTTTGTGGCTGAATTGAACCGGCTGCTGGCGCTCGATCCACTGCCCGGTAATCCATCCCGAACGGTTGATCGATGCGGTGACCCACAGCGCCGCCAGCAAAATGAAGATGGCGCCGAAGATTGTGGCCCTGGCTAGATAGTTCGTGCTGTGACGAAAAATCTGTGGCATGGCGTAGGACAGGCATTTCTGCCTGTCTGGACAGACTGGAAAGTCTGTCCCACTTAAACTACTTTAGAAAATATTAAGGCGGAATTACTTTATCAGATGAGCAGGGTTTTTCAAATTATGCTTTCCTGAGCGTACTGATGCAGTTTGCCCATCTGATTGCGATAGGTGCGGTCCCGATGAGGTCAGTACCACCACGCGTAGCGGGTGGGTCTCTTCATTGCCCATTGTCGATTTCCGATTGCCAATTGGCTTTTGACGACACAGGCAATCGGCATTCGGCATTTGGCAATCGGCAATGTCACGGCCCATCCGCTACCGCGTGGTGGTACTGACCTCATCGGGACCGAGCATTGTTCTAAAGGGCAAGAGCTCAAACTGCATCAGTACTTTCTTGCGGGCATTGGCTTGGTTTGAGTAACGCAAACTGTTAGTTTGCGCGTTCGCCAAGCCTCATAAAAATGCTTGCAGTAAGGGAAGGGCCGTTAACCCGCTGATTGAATGGCGCTCAAGTGAAGCTTATGGTTTAGTTTGAGTCAGACTACTTTGGCGCTGTTACTTACCACGCTCTGGCCGGCATCGCGGGCCAGCAATGCCGCGCCGATGGCCACCGCATCCGCCCCGAGCGTGGCAGCGACGATCTTGGTGCATTCAAAGCAGGGTTGGAAGGCGCGCCGCCGTGCCTCTTCGATGATTGGTTTGAGGATAAGCTCGCCGGCTTCCATCACACCGCCACCGAGCACAATCAGTTCGACGCTCAACAGATTGATGACGCTGGCGACTGCCGTACCGATATATTTGCCTGTACGCTCGATCATCATCAGGGAAAAGTCGTCGCCATTGGTTGCTTCGCGGGCCATATCAGCAGCTGTGAAGTTCTGATTGATGGCCAGCCGGGACAGCGAAGAAGTCGAATCGCGATCCAGTCTGTCTTTCGCTCGCCGCACAATGTTCGGCGCCGACGCGACTGTCTCCAGGCAGCCGGTGTTGCCACAGACGCATTCAATCCCTTCCGTATCGATCGTGATGTGACCGATCTCGCCGGCGCAGCCCGAGGCTCCGATCCAGAGTTTGCCGTCGAGAATCAGGGCCCCGCCAATTCCTTCCCCGATGGTTATGTAGAAGAGATCGCGATGCTCGCGGCCAACGCCGACCTTGAATTCGCCGTAGGCTGCGGCATTCGCGTCGTTTTCCAACTCGACGCGCAATCCTATGGCTTTCGTTAGTTGGGAATGAAAGTCGCCGCTAACAATAGAAGGCAAATCTGATGAAGCCAGAACCCGGTCCGTTTCCCGGTTCACCAGCCCCGGAATGCCAACGCCGACTGCCTCCACGTCCGGCGAAATCTGGCGCAGCGCGGCCACCGCGCCGGTAACCTGGGCCACGATCTTGTCGCGCTCGAGAGGAGCTTCGCGGCGTTCCAGTACGCTACCGTCGCCGCCAACCAGCACGGCATGCAGACTCTTTCCCGAAAGATCAATGCCAATGAAGTTGGTTGTTGATTGATTAGGGTTTGCCATGTTTAGCGATAGTCTTCCAGCGAATTGCCTGATGTTGGCAGGAATGGCGGGATTGTAATAAACGACCCACAGGCTGTCAAACCAGACCCTTGTGCGTGTAAAATGCGACGCGACTCGAAAATCCCCATTCAAGGATTGGAAAAGCTTCAGGACTCTAGCAATGCCGGATTCAAAAGATCACTACACCTTTCCCGTCAAAGTTCGCAGTATCCTGTTGCCTACGGATTTCAGTGACTGCGCAAACTTCGCCCTGCCCTACGCCGCCGGGATCGCGCGGGCCACGGGAGCATCGCTCTTATGCGTTCATGTGGTCGAGACTGTGGTGCCGGCGGTTGGTTACAGCGGCATGTCCGAACCTTTGCCCATAGCTGACATAAGTGAACAACTTGAGGAGTCCGCCGAGCGCGAAATGCCCAGGGTGGCCGCGTGCGAGGAATGCGCCGGTTTGAACGTTGAAGAGATGATCGTTCATGGCGACGCCGCCACGGAAATCGTGCGCGTGGCCCGGGAAAGAAGCGTTGACCTGATCGTCGTTTCATCGCATGGACGCACAGGGTTGGGACGAATACTTTTTGGTTCGACCGCCGAAGCAGTTGTGCGCCACGCGACCTGTCCGGTTCTTGTCGTCAAGCCGCCACAGGAAGAAGAATCAAGTTAGCAAGCAGTCGGCGGCGATGCTTATATCTAAGCCATCCGCTCACTGCTCACTAAAAACTGCTTGCTGCTCACTCTTATGAACACTCTTCAGTTTGTTTACGATCTGATCGGGCATTACGGTGTTTACGCAGTTTTCTTCCTGGTGATGATCGAGGGAGACCTCACGCTTCTGATTGCCGGTGTGTTGGCCCATAGCGCCTTTTTTGGCGAATATAGTTTCGGCTGGGTACTGCTCTATGGCACGCTGGGCGGTGTTGCCAGCGACAACCTGGCGTATGGATTGGGCCGGGGATGCGGAAAAACATTGCGCGAGGCTCGCTTTTATCGCCGCGCCACGCCGCGCCTGGAAC
The DNA here is from genome assembly GCA_036506395.1 of Pyrinomonadaceae bacterium. Taxonomy (GTDB): domain Bacteria; phylum Acidobacteriota; class Blastocatellia; order Pyrinomonadales; family Pyrinomonadaceae; genus DASXRU01. The sequence goes on from DASXRU010000177.1 coordinate 24,549, forward strand.
GTCTGACACATAAGTTTGGGCCGCTGACAATTTTTCTGTCGAAGTATATTTACGGATTGCGCTGGGCTTCCTGCATTTTTTATGGCGTCGGGCGCATGCCATATCTGCGCTTCCTGCTGGTGTCGTTCGGTAGCTGCTTCGCATGGGTGTTTATTCTTAGTGGCGCCGGATACTTTTTTAGCAGCGCGGTCATGAAGCTGATCGGAGATTTCCGTCATCTGGGTAAGATTCTCCTGGTAATCGTTATCGCGGGAGTTGCCGGTGTCTATCTGGCAAAGCGTTTCTGGCTGTCAAAGAAAGTCGAAGAAGCGGAACCGGAACGTTTACAGGAGCTGGAGCACGCAGCGCTGGAAGGATTGAAGGAGCTCAAAGAAGAGATACACGAACGGATTCACTTTAAGACGCCGTCGGCGCGCGCAGAAGATCCTCCCGGCCCTAAGCATCGTTCGTCAAAGGGTAAGGCGGAGAGCGATTGAATGCTCAGATTTCAGATCTCAGATCTCAGATCTTAGATTTGAGATCTTAGATCTTGGCGTTCCCAGAGCAGTTGGGATGTATCTAAAAGATTAAAATGATTATTGAATCATCGGCACCCACCAGAGTAGATCTCGCCGGCGGTACGATCGATATCTGGCCGCTCTACCTGTTCCATCCCGGCGCCGCCACCGTAAACTTCGCCACCTCCCTGCGCGCGCGTGTGCGCATCGAGACCAACGACGACGGCCGCATCGTGCTCGAGTCGCGTGATCGAAAGGTGGCTTTTGAAACTTCGCTGGCTGCAATCGAAGACCTCGCGCGCGAAGAACGTCTCGAGCTCATCGCGAAACTGGTCCACTTCTTCAAGCCGACCACGGGATTTCATTTGACTGCGAACAGCGAAGCACCCGCTGGAGCTGGACTGGGAGGATCATCTGCGTTGGCGATTGCCTGCATCGGAGCGCTGAACCGTCTGGTAGGAGATCGCTACGCTAAGAGCAAGTTCATAACCATAGCTGCCAACATAGAAACGACGGTGATCAAGGTTCCCGCCGGTTTTCAGGACTACTACTCGGCCTTTTATGGTTCGACTTCGTGCATTCACTTCCGCCCGGACGGAATCGAAAGAGAAGCGCTGGCCGTTAATGAAGAACAGCTCGAAGAACGCGTCGCGATTTGCTACACGGGCGAGCCCAGACTCTCCGGAACGAATAACTGGGACATTTTCAAGCGCCACATCGATGGCGATCCGGAGTTGTTTCAGTTGTTCGATGGCATACGCGACTCAGCATTGCGGGTGCGGGTGGCATTGTTAGCAAAAGACTGGGACAGCATGGTCCAGACGATGCGTCGAGCTTATCCAAATCGGAAGCGTCTCGCGCCTGGTGTCACTACCCCACAGATGGACTCGCTGGTGGAAACGGCTTTGGCGAATGGAGCCGAAGCTGCGAAGGTATGCGGCGCCGGTGGCGGCGGCTGCATTGCCTTTGTTTGCGCCGAAGGCCGCCGGCGTGACGTGGAACGCGCCCTGTCAGGAAAAGGCGCCGACGTTTTGGATTGGAAGATTGCCCGCGAGGGTCTGGTTGTGCAGGAGAGCTAGCCGGCCCCACCTTCTTCCGCTTTTTGTTTTGCGGCGGCGGCCAGCTTTGTCAGGCGCGCGACT
>DASXRU010000178.1:0-19721 GCA_036506395.1 Pyrinomonadaceae bacterium
AGGAAGCGCACCGCTTTGTATCCGAGGGGCTCGAGGAAGGCGATCTGCGCCTGGTCAGAGCCAGGAACGATGGAGTTGCCACGCTCGCGCGTGCGCTCGACGGTGCCGAAGAAGAACGCCTTGTCCTTTTTGATTGGGCCACCGATGGAGCCGCCGAACTGTTGCCGACTGAAGGGCGGTTTGACAGCATCGCCGGAATTAGGAAATAGCAGCGGATTGGCCTTGGCCAAAAGCGCCGGGGCGTTCGCGTTCAGCTTGTCGTCGCGGAAGAATCCAAAGACCGAGCCATGTACGTTGTTTGTTCCGCTCTTGCTGACGACCGAAAGGAGTGCGCCGCCTGAACGACCATTTGCCGCTGAGAACCTTTGCGTTGATAGGGCAAATTCCTGTATGCCCTCCATCGAGAAATTCTGGAGAATGCCGCCAACGGCGTTATCCTTGTTGTCGCCGCCGTCAATTGTGATGTTGAGATTCCTTCCACTCGAGCCGCCGATCGAGAACGTGCCGACGCGCGCTTTTGTCGGATCGAATGAGGGCGCCAACGTCGCGCCGGGAATTAGCACCGCCAAAGACGCGAAGGAGCGTCCATTGACTGGTAAGTTCTCCATTTGGCGCTGATCAACAACGCCGCTAACCTCTGTCTTAGTCGTCTCGACGAGCGTAGTCTCACCGGTAATGTTCACTTGCGCCGTCGCGCCCGCAGGCCGGACCACCGGTTCGAGGGTGACGCGCGAGAGTACGTTAACGGTGACTGGCTCCTGGACAAACTTGGCGAATCCTGCCGCTTCGACTTCGACGCGGTAGTCGCCAGGCACAAGTTGCGCAATTTCATATGAGCCTTCGCCGCCCGTGGTGGTCTCGCGGACTACGTTGGTTCCAATCTTGATTGCTCTCACGGTTGCGTTCGGTACCAGTTCACCTCTCTCATTCTTGACGACGCCCGTGAGCGCGCCGGTATTGGCCGTCTGCGCCCGCGCTGGGACTATGCCGAATATCAGGGCAAATAGCATCAGTGCGAAAAAAGATGCGAGCTTTTGGCAATTGAGTTTCATGTGAGATCTCCCGTCTGGCATGTTATGCCTAAGGCTAATTCACTTATGAAGAGTGACTAGTTTGGGGTGACTGATTCTTTCTTAAGGTGCACTTCGCAACCTCTGTGCCTGACTGGGTGAAGAAAACGAATTCCAGCAATGCTTATGATTTGGACAGAGCCAACTGGATCTAGTCGCCCCAATTTAATCCAAAAAAATGGTTTTGATCCAGAATTTTGTGAGCCCATGTCGTGTGCTTGAAGTTGCGATACCGTAACCACACAATTTGGCCCTCTGTGTGCGTGATCGTGTCGGTTGGCGTGGTAAACTTCCGGGAAGAAACCAGCGCGGCGAAAGAACTCGAAATCTTGTCCGAACGAATCTATCGCGATCCGGTTCACAACATAATTCGCCTTCGCACTGATACAGCCGAAGGCGAGTTGATGGTGCGCTTGATCGACACGGCTGAATTTCAGAGGCTGCGGCGCATTAAGCAACTCGGGCTCGGACTCTACACTTACCAGGGCGCCGAACACTCGCGCTTCACACATTCCCTCGGCGCGCTTCACTTGATGACGCGCGTACTCGATCGCCTTGGTGAAAACTACAGAATTGCCGAAGACGACCGGGCGGCTGCTCGCGCGGCGGCGCTGCTTCATGACGTGGGTCACGGATCTTTTTCTCACGTTATGGAAAAAGTGCTCGGCTTTCATCATGAAACAATGACAGCCCGGGCTGTTTCCAGCCCGGAAACGGAAATCGGGCAAGTGCTTGGCTCTTATTCTGCCGACATGCCCGAACGCGTAGCATCGATTGTCGAAGGCACGTTCAGGCCGGCCGCGTTGGCGCAACTGGTTTCGTCGCAACTTGACGTCGATCGCATGGACTACCTGTTGCGCGACTCGCTGATGACCGGTGCCAAGTACGGGCTCTACGATCTCGAATGGATTGTCAATGCATTGCAGATTGACGAAGAGGGCGACCGTATCTACGTGGCCGCGCGCGGCGTTTTCGCGGTTGAAGAATATCTCCAGGCGCGCTACTACATGTTCCGCCAGGTCTACTTTCATCGCACCCTGCGATCAGCCGAAGCCGTGCTGCGATCGGCATTGCGCCGCGCCCTCAAGTTACTACAAGGGGGCGAAACGATCTGGTACGCGCCGGGTACGGCATTTGAAAAGGTATTAAGAGGTAATCCCCTGACGCTGATGGAGCATTTAGAGATAGACGATTCGGATGTGATTTTCCACTTGAAGCAATGGCAGCGAGCCGCTGATCCGGTGTTAAGCGATCTAAGCCTCCGTTTTGTCGGCCGCCGTCTCTTCAAGGCGATTGATCTCGATATGCCTCAATCTGAACGCGCGGAGTTTATCGCTGAAGCGCGCGAGCTGGTTGCGCGCGCAGGCTATGAGCCTGACTACTATTTCATAGAAGATCATGCCGGTGATGTGCCTTATTACAACTACTACACGGCGGAAGGTGCCGAGCCAAAAACGCGCATTTACGTGGAAGACGGCTACGCGCACCCTCGAATACGTGAAATCAGCGAAGTAAGCGACGCCGTGCGCGGCCTGCAGCGCGGTTATCAGCTCCACCGGGTTTGCTTTCCACCCGAAGTCAAGGATGAAGTTTACAAGTTATATCACGGTGTCGCCCCACCCAGAGCCCTGGAAAGTGCCGGTTGAATTACGCTCCGCTGCCGCCATCTGTAGCGCTTGAGTCGCAGCGAAGTGACAACAGGAGATCGACTCATGGCACGCATCGAGCCAGTTAATACCAACAACGTGGAGAGCTTAATCAGGAGAGTTCTTGAGGCCCAGAAACGGAAGTGGGGCGCGCCGCTACTGAACCATCTGCTGTACGCGCGGCGGCCTTCAATCTTTCGCGGCGTTCGCGCCATGTGGACGGGAATCGATGCATCCGGCCTGATCGACGCGAGGTTGCAAACGCTTATCAATCGCCGCGTAGCTTCAATCAACGGATGCGAGTTCTGACAGGATCTCAACGCTGCCGTGGGCAGTGAACTCGGGGTAACGACCGAAAAATTTCAGGCTCTGGCCGAGTATTCAAACAGCCCTTTGTTCAGTGAAGAGGAACGGCTTGCAATCGAGTATGCAGACTACATCACAATCACTGGACGAGAAGTAAGCGATGAACTGTTTGCTCGCCTCCGGCAGCACTATGACGAGGATGCGCTGGTTGAACTCACTGCCCTGATTGCCTGGGAGAACGCTTCCAGCAAGTTCAATCGGGCCCTGCGCGTGCCATCACAAGAGCTCTGGAAGAAATAAGCAGGTGGACACAGTAGCTCGTCGCCTCACTAATAAATTACATTCGCGTTTTCCATGTTTCCGTTCATGAAGCTTCGCATTCTATTCTTAATTGCCACCGCTGTTCTCTTTTCAACGCCAAATGCACTGGCCCAGAAAGCAGAAAGATCTGCACGGGTAGCCGTGCTCGACTTTGGGAACTCCGCTTTTGGCAGGCAGGCCGCTGATGATCTTTATGCGGCGCTTTCCTCGGAAAAGAAATTGTCTTTGCTGGATCGTGAGCAGTCACGCACGGCGGCGCGGGGGGCGGGTTACACCGGCTCGCTGAACATGACCCTTGCCGAAGCGCGTGACCTGGGAGCGGCCATAGGCTGCGACTTTTACATCACCGGCAACGCGGAAACGTTGCGGCGTTCGGCTTCTGATCGGCCGATTTATTACGAGTCTTTTGCGGCTGTTTTTTTAGTCAGCGCGCGCAGCGGAAGTCTCCTGCGCTGGGAACGACCGGCAGTTGAGGCATCCACCCCGGAGGGGGCCGGAAAGCCGTTACGCGCGAATCTTTCCAAACTAACTGCATGGGTGATCGAGGGGGTGCTCCAAGCCATGCAGAACGAGCGCGATGAACGCGCGCGCGCGCTTGAAGTCATTGTGCCAGTGATCGAGGAAGTACCTGACGAAGACAGTTCGGCCGCGACAGGTTTGCAGACTCCCCGTCCATATCGCCGTTTGCGTCCGGCCTATCCTGAATCTGCAGCGCGGGCAGAAGCGGAAGCCACTGTCGATGCTTTGGTAGATATAGACGAAAAAGGTGAAGTGGGCCAGGTCAGGATAGTCCGTTGGGGAGGCTTTGGCCTGGATGAGGCTACGAAGGACACTGTTCAGCATTTGCACTTCTTTCCGGCTATGCGCAACGGCCAGCCGGTGCCACTTCGCGTGTTGCTCCGCTACAACTTTCGCAAGCCCCCGCCAGACCCGAAAAAGTAGTTGCAGGCCCTTTGGATCTTCGGCGTTCACCGCCCTCGTCACAAGCAAACCAACTCTTCCGCAGACTCAAGTCTGTGCTACTCGAACTCGTGTTATCATCCCGCCCGCCAAGTGCAGGTTTGAGTCATGCTTTACCTATCTCAGGTATTGGGTCGTCCCATACGCGACCTCGAGGGCGAGCGTGTGGCGACAATCAAAGACGTAATTGTGCGTCTCGGTGAGGACGATCATCCGCCCGTCACCGGCTTCATTGCGCGCTTTCGGCGGCGCGATTTCTTCCTGTCGCGCTGGCGCATTTCAAACTTCGGTGAGCAAGGCGTGCGGCTTAACTCCGACATTCTGGATCTGCGCCCGTTCGAGCGTCGCGAGGGCGAAGTGCTCCTGGCGGGAGACGTGCTTGATAAGCAGTTGATCGATGTCGACGGCAAGCGCGTCGTGCGGGTGAACGATGTGCAAATCATCGAGGCGGCAAATGAGTGGCGCGTAACGGGTGCGGACGTAAGTCTGGCCGGCCTGTGGCGGCGTCTAAAGCCGGCGCGCTTCATGGGTAGCGGGAAGCCAGTGGAAGTAATCGATTGGGCTGACGTGGGATACCTGGCCACCGACTCGGCCGCTGTCAGATTGAAATCCGCTAGAGGCAAACTCGCGCGGCTCCATCCGGTCGAGATTGCGCGGCTGGCTGAAGCTTTTTCCTATCAACAGGGCGCGGAGATCGTGGAAGCGCTGGATGACGAAACCGCGGCTGAGACTTTGGAAGAAATGCGGGCCGAGCGGCAGGCACAGATTCTCAGCGACATGGATGAAGAACGCGCAGCGGACATCCTCGAATGGATGTCGCCGGACGAGGCTGCTGACGTACTTGGCGATCTGCCGGAAGATAAGGCAGAGGATCTGCTGAACCGCATGGAGGGTGAAGAACAGGCCGACGTGGCGGAGTTGCTGCCCTATGCCGACGACACGGCCGGCGGTTTGATGACCACAGAGTTTGTCACCCTGCCGCGAGATTTGACTGTCGGTGAAGCCCTGGCGCGATTGCGCGAGATGGCCGAAACCCCGAACATGATTTATTACCTGTACGTCGTCGAGCAGGAAAGCTCCTGGAAACTTGTCGGCGTCATTGCGCTGCGCAGTTTGATTCTTTCGGATCCTTCGTCGCCACTCGATAGCGTAATGCGTCATGAATTCCAGCATGCGCGAGCAGATGACAGGGCGGTCGATGTGGCGCAAAAGATCGCCGAGTACAATCTGTTGGCGCTACCCGTGATCGACGAGGCCGGCGAGATCCTTGGCATTGTCACCGTGGACGACGCCATGGAAATTCTGCTGCCAAAGGATTGGCGTCAGCGGTTGCCAAAACTTTTTGGATGAGGCCAACGGTCGAGGCCCCTGAATAAGACCAAGAGAAAAAATGAGCGAGGACCCTCCCAGTGACCGAACCTCGGACAGCGGTGCGCAGCGCCGGGCGACGCTTCCTGCGTCGGGGCGCCGGGAGTGTGCGCCGGACTGTGGCCCGCCGCCCCCGGCTTCTGATCTATCTCGCCATCCTCGGACCGGGCATGATCACCGCCAACGCCGGAAATGATGCCGGCGGCATCGCAACTTTTGCGTCGGTCGGCGCTGAACATGGTTACAAGCTTCTCTGGATTCTCTTCCCGCTAACAATCAGCCTCGGCATTGTTCAGGAGATGTGCGCGCGCATGGGCGCGGTCACTGGCAAAGGACTCGCTGATTTGATTCGCGAGCGCTTTGGCGTGCGCTGGACCGCCCTGGTGATGCTGGCCCTGCTGATTGCCAATGGCGGCGTCACGGTTTCTGAGTTCGTGGGCATTGCGGCGGCGACTGAACTTTTCGGCGTGCCGCGTTATGTTTCCGTGCCGATTGCAGCCATGAGTATTTGGTGGCTGGTGGTCAAAGGATCCTACAAACGCGTGGAGCGTGTCTTTCTCTTGATGTCGCTGGTATTTCTCGGCTACGTCGTCTCGGCTTTTCTGGCGCATCCAGCCTGGGGGACGATTGCGCATGAAGTCGTGCGACCGCGATTTGATTTCACATCCGCCTATCTTTTCACGTTCGTCGCCATCGTAGGCACCACTATTTCGCCTTACATGCAGGTTTTCGTTCAGTCGTCGGTGGTGGAGAAAGGTGTGACAGCGGAAGATTATCCGCTGACGCGACTTGATGTCTGGGTGGGAACTGTTTTCGCGGTCACGATTGTTTTCTTTATCGTTATCTCGACCGCGGCTACGCTTTACGTGCGTGGCGAACACGTTGAAACTGCCGCCCAGGCCGCGCAGGCACTCAAGCCTCTGGCTGGCCCTTATGCCGAGGCCTTGTTCGCTATCGGATTATTCGGGGCTTCAATGCTGGCAGCCGGAGTCTTGCCGCTGGCTACCGCATATTCAATCAGTGAAGCATTGGGATTTGAAAAGGGCGTTTCCAGCAGTTTTCGCGAAGCTCCGATTTTTGTCGGCATCTTTACGTTTCTGGTGGCCCTGGGCGCCGTGGTAGCGATGATGCCGGGCTTGCCCTTGATTCGGGTACTGCTGGTAACTCAGGTGATCAATGGCCTGCTCTTGCCTGTGATACTGATTGCCGTGCTTCGTTTGGTGAATGATCGAGAACTTATGGGGAAACATGTCAACGGGCCAATCTATAATCTCGCCGCATGGCTAACTACCATAATCGTCTCGGCGTTATCGTTGCTGCTAATTCTTACTACGATCTTTCCCGGAGTCCTCCATAGATAAGAACCTACCGGGACTCCCGCTTGAATCGCAGCGGCGCTCTTCATATCCCTGAGTCGATTGCTCTCGCCAACGTGGCGCGATTGGTGATAAAAGTAAGCGACTGTCGGGTACATGACTTCGCGGCTGAGCGGCGTATGGCCATCACTCGAGACACAAAAAACAAATTAGTGCTGTTCATCCTGGCAACAGCGCTGGTCTCGCTCGCGCTCTATTTCGTCGAGCCTGCACTCAGCAGTTATCTGACGGCCCGGATGGTCCGAAGTGCCTCGCCTGACAGCGTGGTAAAGATTCCAAAGCTCATCCTTTGGGCCATACTCGCTTACCTGGCCGTCCGAGCGTTGAATGCGATTATCTTCGAGTTCGCTTACCGCATCCGGAAAGGCTATGAAGCACCCACGCTGGTACGCAACATCTTCTCGATCGTTGCCTTCACCCTGCTCTTCGTCGTCATTCTGAAACAAATCTATGCCGAGGTTAACCTGGGCGCGCTATTTACCACCTCGGCAATCTTCGGCGTAATAATCGGTCTGGCGCTGCAGGACACGCTGGGCAATTTCTTCGCCGGCATTTCACTCCACGCCGACCGGCCTTTTCAGGTCGGAGATGTGATCACGGTGGGACAGCAACAACACCTGACTGGCGTGGTTGAGAGCATTACGTGGCGAGCCGTCAAGATTCGTACTTTTCAAAACAAAGTAGTGCTGGTCAGCAACAGCACTATCGCCAAGGAAGCAATCGAAGTCGCTCCCCGCGATAATCTGAATGCCCGGCTGGTGTACTTCAGTACGCTTTACTCCGACTCTCCCGCGAAGACAATTCACATAGTGCGCGAAGCCGTGCGTGATGCGGAGAATGTCTCTCCCCGGGTGACGCCTATCGTGCGTGCCAGAGAACTGGGCGACAGCGCCATCGATTGGGAAGTTAAGTACTGGCTCGAGGACTACGCGAAATATAACGACAGTGACGCGCTGGTTCGGCAGCGTATCTGGTACGCGTTCCGCCGAGCGGGCATTCACTTCGCCTTTCCTACTCGCACACTTCACGTCGAGCGCCGCCCGCCGAAAACCGAAGAACGGCCTGATGGCCACGGTATCGTAGAACGGCTTTCTGCCGTCGATATCTTTGCTCCTCTTTCCGTTGAGGAGACCGAGCGACTCGCGGCCGCCTCAGTGCGCCACGTGTTTGCTCCCGGTGAAATAGTTATCCGCGCCGGTGACGCCGGTTCGTCCATGTTCGTGGTACACAATGGCCGTGTTCAGGTTCAGATTAACGAAAACGGCAAGCCGCGCCCTGTTGCGGTGCTCAACGAAGGAGACTTCTTCGGCGAGATGGCGTTGTTTACCGGCGAGCCGCGGGCGGCGAACGTAGTCGCTCTGGAAGAAACGGAAGTACTCGAGATCGGGCACGCAGCCATGAAGCACCTCTTCGACACTAACCCGGATCTGGTGGAATCCCTCAGCTGGACCATCACCGAAAGGCGGGCCGGGCTTGCGGCCACCCAGCAATCGGCGCAAGTTAGTATCGAAGAATCCGCCGGTTTGCTGTCCTCAATCAGGCGTTTTTTCGGCCTAAAGTAACCCCCCGGCACATGTTCCGCGGTTGTCATATTCCCCGTGAATTTCGGCTTTAGCAGTAGCAAAACCAGCCCTTCCAACAGCCCTTGGCAAGACTTGACAATGAAGGACTCACTATTTATTATGGGCTTGCGCTCACAGACTCAAGGCTTGGCGGGATGGTCCTCGGGATTCACCCCGGATCACGGCCTTGGGACTTGTTGAAGCGTTAGCTCTATTTGAATTAAGGAGGAGAGATTTATGAGTATCGTTCGTTACGATCCTTTTCGCGATTTGCGTAGTCTTCAGGACGAGGTCAACCGCTTGTTTACCAGCAACCTGACCCGGTCATTCGATGATGAGGGCATTGCGCGCGGGGCTTGGAGCCCGAGCGTCGACATTTTCGAAAACAAGGACCATATCGTGCTTGAGGCCGAACTGCCTGGCATGAATCGCGAGGACTTTGAGCTCTCGGTCGAGAACAACGTGATTACGCTGCGGGGTGAGCGTCATTTCGAAAAGAAGGACGACACAGATAACTATCATCGTGTCGAACGCGCGTACGGTTCGTTCACTCGATCGTTTACGTTGCCACAGACAGTTTCGGCAGAAGGCGCCAACGCCGAGTACCGCAACGGCGTGTTGCGCGTAACCCTGCCGAAGCGGGAAGAGGCTAAGGCCCGTCGCATCGAGGTCAAGGGCGAAGGCGGTGGTTCGCAGAAGACCATTGAAGCGAAAGCCCAGAACGCCGGCTCAACTGGCGAGACTTCCAAATCTGCCAGCGGCTCGCGCTAAATCCGATGGTTTCAAAAAAAAGGGTGGGGCGGAACAAATGGTCCGCCCCGCTCTTCAGTTTTGGGCAGAAGTTCAGAATAGTAGGTAAAGTGGTTCTAATCACTAATGCGTTTAGATAAATTCACCCTTAGGGGACAGGAAGCGATTCAGTCCGGCATCGAGATCGCTGAGCGCAACCAGAATCAGCAGGTCGAACCGGAGCACGTTCTGTTCGCGATGCTCGAGCAGTCTGAGGGCATTCTGCGTCCGGTGCTGGGAAAACTGGGCGCCAATGTTCAGGTTGTCTTGAGTGATCTACAGGCGGCGCTGGGACGCTTCCCTCGGGTCCAGGGTGGGCAGCAGTATTTCAGTCCGCGGCTCAGCCAGGTCTTCACTGCGGCGCAGAAACAAGCCGACCAGATGAAAGACGAGTACGTCTCGACTGAGCATTTACTGTTGGCAATTGTCGATGAGAAGGACGGAGACGCGGGAAAGATACTGCGGCAACACGGCGTAAATCACGATGACTTACTGAAAGTCATTGAGCAGATGCGCGGCGGAGTCCGAATCACCGACCAGAACGCGGAAGCAAATTATCAGGCGCTTTCAAAGTATGCCAAAGACCTGACCGATCTGGCGCGACGGGGGAAGCTCGATCCCGTCATAGGCCGCGACGAGGAAATTCGCCGCACGATTCAGGTTCTTTCGCGGCGCACCAAGAACAATCCTGTTTTGATCGGCGAGCCGGGCGTCGGCAAGACCGCGATTGTCGAAGGTCTGGCGCAACGCATCGTTTCCGGAGATGTGCCGGAGACCCTGCGAAACAAGCGTTTGGTTGGGCTGGATCTGGGATCAATGCTGGCGGGCGCGAAATACCGTGGCGAATTCGAGGATCGGCTGAAGGCCGTGTTGAAGGAAATCGAAAACGCACAGGGCCAGATCATTCTTTTTATTGACGAACTTCACACGCTGGTAGGGGCGGGCGCGGCCGAGGGCGCTATCGACGCTTCCAATATGTTGAAGCCTGCTCTGGCTCGCGGTGAATTGCGTTGCGTGGGTGCGACCACGCTCAATGAATACAAAAAATATATTGAGAAGGACGCCGCCCTTGAACGTCGTTTTCAGCAGGTTTATGTCGGCGAGCCGAGCGTTGAAGACACTATCGCCATTCTCCGAGGTTTGAAAGAGCGCTACGAGACTCATCATAACGTGGACATAAAAGACTCGGCGATCGTCGCCGCGGCTACCCTCTCGCATCGTTACATAACCGATCGTTTTCTTCCCGACAAGGCGATTGACTTGATCGACGAAGCTGCTTCGCGACTGCGTATTGAAATTGATTCGCTCCCGATCGAAATAGATCAAATCGAGCGTGAAATCATGCAGTTGGAGATAGAGCGGCTGGCACTCCAGCGTGAGGAAGATGAGCGGTCAAAAGCCCGCTTGCATGAGATTGAACAGCGCATCGCCAACCTCAAGGAAACCTCTGCGGGCATGAAGGGCAAGTGGCAATCTGAGAAAGAAGCTATCAAGCATATGGAGGAAGCCCGCGGCAAGCTTGATGACCTGAAATTAGAACTGGAACGGGCGCGAAATGCCGGAGATCTGGCGCGCGCCTCAGAGCTTCAGTATGGCGAGATTCCGGCGCTCGAGCGGAAGCTGGCGGCGGAGCAGGAAAAGCTGGCCGAGATCCAAAAAGACGGCGTCATGCTCAAGCAGAAAGTTGACGAAGAGGATATCGCGGAAGTCGTTTCAAAATGGACCGGCATTCCCGTCTCGAAGATGCTTGAAGGCGAGATGCACAAACTGGTGACGATGGAAGACCGTTTGCGCGAGCGGGTGATTGGGCAGGACGAAGCTCTGGCTGCAGTGGCGAATGCAGTGCGCCGCGCCCGGGCTGGATTGCAAGACCCCAATCGGCCTATTGGTTCGTTCATATTCCTTGGTCCGACCGGAGTTGGCAAGACGGAAACGGCGCGGGCTTTAGCAGAGTTTTTGTTCGATGACGAGCGCGCCATGATTCGCCTCGACATGTCGGAGTACATGGAAAAGCATGCGGTCGCGCGCATGATTGGCGCGCCACCCGGATACGTGGGCTACGAAGAAGGTGGCCAGCTAACCGAAGCCGTGCGGCGCCGGCCTTATTCGGTGGTGCTTTTTGACGAGATTGAAAAAGCGCACGGTGATGTTTTTAACGTGCTGCTGCAAATACTTGATGACGGCCGGCTGACTGATTCCAAAGGGCGCACGGTCGATTTCAAGAACACGGTTTTGATCATGACTTCGAATCTGGGTTCGCGCGAAATCCAGGCGGCGGAGGGTGACGAGAAGCAAGTGCGGGAGGCGGTGACTCAGGAACTGCGCCTGAGTTTCAAACCAGAGTTTCTGAACCGCATTGATGACATAGTGATATTTCATCAGCTTTCGCGTGATCAGATCAGGCAGATCATCGACGTGCAGCTCGAGCGGCTGCGCGCAACGTTGCGGGAACGGAATGTAACGCTGGTGCTGGATGACTCGGCGAAGCAGTTGCTGGCCAGCGAAGGATACGATCCGAATTATGGGGCGCGGCCATTGAGGCGCGCGATTCAAACTTTGATTCAGAATCCGCTCGCGGTTAAGTTGCTGCAGGGCGAAATTACGCCGGGCCAAACAATACGAGTTTCGGCTGAAGGCAACGAGATGAAGTTTCAGACGGAAGCCGCGGTGGCGGCGGCTTAACTGGCAGGAAAGCGAGTCTGGCTTCCCAGCGATGATTCGTCGCTCATGACTTTTGATTATGAATAGATATCGACGGGATAAAGCTGCAGACCGCGAGCAGGCACAGGCGGACGAGACTGGCCAGCCTCCAAAAATCCGCGTCACTGATCGGCGGCGGATAAGTTTGAATGACGAAACTGATCGCAGTGGCGCCGGGGAGGCCAGTCCGAGCTTAAAACCCAGCTACGTTGAAGAGCTGGAGCGGCGCACCCAGGCCGCGGAGCAGAAACTAGTTGAGGTTCAGGCCCGCTTCGATCAAATTCGCGACCAGTTGCAGCGAGAGACAGATGAAACGCGGCAGCGTTTGAACCGCGCCGCTGATGAACGCGCAGAGCGCGAGAAAATCAACTTCATAACCTCTTTGCTGCCGGTGGTGGACAATCTTCAGCGAGCGATCGAAGCAGGGGAGCAGGGCGGTCCGCCTCAATCAGTCCTGGAAGGCGTGCGCAGCACCGCCAGCAATTTTGAAGCAGCGCTTGCCGCGGCTGGAGTTCAGCCTATTGAAGCCGTCGGCAAGCCCTTTGATCCGCAGATGCATGAGGCCGTCGATACCATTGAAGTTGAGCCTGAAAAGGATGGAATCGTTACTGCCGAATACAGTCGCGGCTACCGGATTGGTGATCGACTTCTGCTGCCCGCACGCGTACAGGTCGGACGTGCTCATGCCGCAAAGAAGGCCTGGGAATAGGATCAATTGTCCATTGTCAGCTGTCAGTTGGGGATTGGAAAACAGGGTCCCGGAACTGATGGGGTACAAATGACGATGGACAATCTTATTGGAGACAATCCCAATTGCGGACAGTCTTGATTGAAGGAGAAAAAAAGTGGCAGCAAAAGAGTTGAAGTTTAGAGAAGAAGCGCGCGCGGCAATTCTGCAAGGGGTGAACACACTCGCCAATGCAGTGCGGGTGACCCTGGGTCCGAAGGGACGCAACGTAGTGCTCGGCAAAAAATGGGGTGCGCCGGTAATCACTAAGGACGGTGTCACGGTGGCCAGGGAAATCGATCTGGAAGACAAGTACGAAAATATGGGCGCGCAAATGGTGCGCGAAGTGGCCACCAAGACAAACGACACGGCCGGCGACGGCACCACCACGGCAACTGTGCTGGCCCAGGCAATCTTTCGTGAAGGTGTAAAGAACGTGACGGCCGGCGCAAACCCTATGGATTTGCAGCGCGGAATTCAAAAAGCTACCGACGCTGTGGTTGAAGAGCTCGAACGAATGTCGAAGAAAGTAAAAGGCAAGGAAGAGCTGGCGAATGTTGCCACTGTATCAGCGAATAACGATCGCGAGATTGGCCAGTTGATTTCAGAAGCGATGGAGAAAGTTGGCAAGGACGGCGTCGTTACCGTCGAAGAAGCAAAGACGCTGCACACCGAGTTGGACATAGTCGAGGGCATGCAATTCGATCGGGGTTATCTGTCACCATATTTCGTAACTAACCCCGATCGCATGGAAGCAGTGCTGGATGAGCCTTTGATTCTGTTGCACGAAAAGAAAATTTCTGCCATGCGAGATCTACTTCCAGTGCTCGAGCAGACGGCGGGCCAGGGCCGCGCCTTGCTGATTATCTCGGAAGACGTCGAAGGAGACGCCCTGGCTACCATGGTCGTAAACAAGCTGCGCGGGACCATCAAGGTTTGCGCCGTGAAAGCTCCCGCGTTCGGGGACCGGCGCAAGGCCATACTCGAGGACCTGGCAATTTTGACCGGGGCGCGCCTGATCAGCGAAGACCTGGGGATAAAACTCGAAAACGTTACGGTTGCGGACCTGGGTTCGGCGAAGCGGGTGATCGTTGACAAGGACAGCACGACTATCGTGGAAGGCGCGGGCGATCCGAAAGCTATTCAAGGTCGCATCAGCACTATCAGGAAGCAGATCGAAGAGACGACCTCGGATTATGATCGAGAGAAACTGCAGGAGCGCCTCGCGAAACTCGCCGGCGGAGTGGCCGTAATCAAAGTTGGCGCGCCAACTGAAATGGCAATGAAAGAAATCAAGACTCGGGTTGAGGACGCATTGAACGCCACCAGGGCGGCGGCCCAGGAAGGCTACGTCGCCGGCGGTGGAGTGGCGCTGATGCGAGCTGCCAGGGTCCTCGACAAACTGAGTGATGAAAACGGCGACGTGCAGACCGGCCTCAGGATTCTCCGCCGTGCACTGGAGGAGCCTCTACGCAGGATTGCGGAAAACGCCGGGCTGGAGGGCGCGGTCGTCATAGGCAAAGTGGAGAGCATGAAAGGTACGAACGGGTTTAATGCGGCCACGGGACAATTTGAAGACCTGGTGGCAGCCGGGATCATCGATCCGACAAAAGTTGTGCGTACCGCGCTCCAGAATGCTGCGTCAATTGCCGGGCTCCTGCTGACAACTGATGCTGCCATTGCGGATGCTGCCGAGCCCAGGAAGGCAGCGCCCCAAATGCCGGCCGGCGAGGATTATGACTATTAGGGAAGGCGGGCCTGGCTGGCAGCATATTTGCCTGAATAGCGGTTGTAGATTTTCATTGCATTGAAACGCAACGGCGAATATGCTCGTAAGCATCTGACAAGGGGTTGAGAGTAGAGTTTCAGGACGATTGAAAGTCGAATAGCACGAGAATTCTTAGCCGCCACGCCTTCGTCAGTTTTTTGACGGTTGAGATGGCGGCTGATGCGTCTTTCGCGGGAACAGGCAGGTGGGGGAAAAAATGGTTGATCTAGGAGCATACAGAGATAAGTTTGGTGACAGCGGGCAGCGCGTGCTCGAAAACGCGCTTAGCGAATCGCGTCGCCGCGATCAGAACTACATTTCGGTCGAGCACATTGTCAGTGCCCTCGCCAAGGAAGAGGCTGATCTGTTCAACTCCACCATCCGTGACCTGGCTCTCGATCCGGCGTCCGTGCGAATGGCAATCGATCAGCGGCTGGAAAGCAGCCGCCAGCACGTGGGAAAGGGATTTCGCATCGCCCCCGACACTACTGACCTGTTCAAGCGGGCGATGGACCGCGCGCGCGCCCACGGACGAAAGACCATCGAGTCCACAGACATCTTTGAGGTGCTATCGAAATACGACAGCCTGCTGGTTGAAGTCCTGAGGAACCTGGGCGCCAGTGCCGAGGCCGTGGTTGAGAATGTTCGCGTCCACGTGGACAAACGCGAAAAGGAAGAAGAGCAGTTCAAGAAAAAGTTTGAGCTGCCTCCTTACTTGAAACATTTCGGCGTTTCCCTGAATCGCATGGCGCGCGCCGACAAGATTCCCCCGACCATTGGACGTGAGCTGGAAATTCAGCAGATGGTTGAAATCCTTTGTCATCGCGAACGCGCCAATTCGCCCATGCTGGTGGGTGAGCCCGGGGTGGGAAAGACGGCTGTGGTTGAAGGCCTGGCCCGTTTGATCGAGCTCGAGCCGCACAAGGTTCCCGCGCGCTTACGTGGCGCCCACATCGTCCAACTGCAAATGGGCGGCATGGTGGCAGGCACGATGCTGCGGGGAATGTTCGAAGAGCGCATCAAGGGCGTCATCGATGAAGTCAAAGAGCGCGACAATCTGATTCTTTTCATCGACGAAGCGCACACAATCATCGGCGCCGGCGCGGCTATGGGTACCTCCTCTGACGCGGCCAACATGTTCAAGTCGGCGCTGGCCAAAGGCGAGCTGCGCATTATCGGCGCCACCACGCTTAGCGAGTACAAAGAGTTTATCGGCGAAGACGAAGCGCTGGCACGACGATTCCGGCTGGTAAAGATAATCGAGCCGACAATCGGCGAGACGCGCGAGATTCTGCTTGGTTTGCGTCCGCGGCTCGAGAAGAATTATTCCGTGAAAATCTCGGACGACGCCATCAATACCGCTCTGGAAATGGCGCCAAAGTACATACGCAACCTGCACCTGCCCGACAAAGCCATCGGCTGGCTCGACACGGCGGCGGTAAAAGTCGAGATTAACGAGCCGCAAACGATGATCGTTAAACCGGAGCACGTCATAGACGTTATCTCCCAGGAGTCGCGTATTCCCCGCGATATGATCTTTCGCGATACCGGCGATCGCTTTGCCTTAACCGAAGCCAAGCTCAGCGGACGCGTGATCGGTCAGCACGAAGCTATTAACGCTGTAGCCCAACGCCTGCGCCTTAACAAAGGGCCATTGAAAGAGTCGCACTACAAACCGGACGGCGTGCTTCTCTTCCTCGGCCCGACGGGAGTAGGCAAGACTGAACTCGCCAAGGCTGTGGCCGAATTCATGTTCGGCGACGAACAGAAGATGGTGCGCATAGATATGTCGGAGTACAGTGACGGCACGGTCAGCATCGAGAAATTGATTGGCATGCCGCGGGGCATCGTCGGTTCGGAACGCGGCGGTATTCTAACCGAACAACTACGCGAGAATCCTTATACGGTGTTGCTGCTCGATGAAGTTGAGAAGGCATCGCCCTATCTTATGAATCTGTTCCTGCAGGCTTTTGACGAAGGCTGGCTGACGGACGGACGCGGCAAGAAGGTTTACCTTTCCGACGCGATAGTAATCATGACTTCGAACCTCGGCTCGGAAAACTTCAGGAAGTATGAGAAGCCCCTTGGGTTCGGCACTAAAACGGCATCTGACTTCCGCGTCGTGAGGAACGAAATCGTGAAAGCGGCTGAGCTCCGCTTCTCTGCCGAATTTCGCAATCGTATTGACGAGATCATTATTTTCGCGCCCTTGACGATGGACGAAGTTCGCCAGATTGCCGTGCTTTATCTGAGCCGGTTGCGACTTCAAATGGAGCGTCAGGGTAAAGCATTCGAAATTTCGGCCGCGGCCGTGGACCTGCTAACAGAGAAAGGCTTCAGCGCGAAGTATGGCGCCCGCTTCCTGAAACGGCATATTGACGAAAAAGTGAAACTGCCAATCACAACGATGTGGAAGACGGGATCGAACTTCTTCGTTACGGTGGAGGGTGGCGAGATCACGATCAGCGCCACTGATGCTCCTGATGCCGGCGCGCCGTTGGCATAAGAAAGCATTGCGCTGTTTTCAATTGAGGGTTTCAGTGAGAAGGTTTCATTGAGACCCTTTCTTTTCAAGTAAGGGGAATTGCCCCCTGAATTGAAAGAACAGGCAAACAAATTTTCCATATGTCATTTTCCATTTCTCATTTGCCATTGATGTCGGGAGGGATTTGCTTCCTGGGCCAGGGGAAGGGACAAACCACCTGGCGACGGAAAACTAGAATGAGAAATGAAAAATGGAAAATGACATATGGAAAATGTTTTGCCCTGGCATTGCTGCTGGTGAGCGCCAGTGCATTGTCCGCCCAGACGGTGGTTCCCACGCCTACGCCGGCCGCATCTGACGAAGAAAAGGCTGAAGCAATCGTGAAGCGGGCCGTCGAAGTTCTCGGCGGCAACGCGTACCTCAACGTGCATTCTGTGATTGGCCGCGGCTTCTATTCCATATACAAAGACGGCTCGTCGCTGCCGCCGTTGCGCTTCGTCGATTACATCGTCTATCCGGATAAGGAACGCACTGAATTCAGCGGCTCCGGCGGACGTGTGATTCAAACGAATCTTGAGGGCAGGGGCTGGCTTTACGACGGCGCCGCAAAAACCCTGAAAGACATGCCTGCGGGCCAACTCGAAGATTTCAAGATTGGCATGCGCACCAGCACGGAGAACCTTCTGCACGGTTGGTGGCGCAAAGAAGGCGGCAAGATCACTTATGCCGGCAGACGGGAAGCCGGCCTCGCGCGCCGTAACGAGACGGTGCGCCTCACCTATCCCGACGGTTTTTGGATTGAATACGAATTCGGCGCCAAGGATGGCTTACCCGCGAAAGTTCTTTACCAGCGCAAACAGAAAAAAGCCGACAGCGACGAGATGGAAGAAGTCTCAGAAGAGGATCGTTTGTATAGACCGCTTACCTTCGAAGGCGTGACGGCGCTTTTCGTCATCGATCATTTTGTGGCCGGCGTGCAGAGTGGCCGCATTAATTATGAGTCGATTGATTTCAATCCCACGATCGCGGACTCGCTTTTCACCAAGCCTGCAAACCTCAAAGCGATTAAGTAGTCTTCACGTAATCGCCAGCAGCAATACTTCACTGAAGCGTCGGGCTATGTCGGCAATGGTCTGAGCTTTGTCGTGCCCGTTAATGATAGTGCGGGCGTTTTCATAGTCGGCCTGGCCGTCTTTGATAAACTGTCCCAGCTTTTTGCCTGTGAACCATCCATCTTTCATTCCCTGAATAGCAATCTGATACGCCAGCTCGGGGTTTTTGGCGCGGTCCGGTTCAGCCAGCAAATCAACTCCAGTCAGGGCCTTGGCTTTGGCATAGTTTCTTCGCCCTGTTACCTGCACGTATCCACGCCCGTGAAACAAGGCTCCATCACCCGCCTTTGTGTTACCCAACATCTTTCCCACGTTCGTCTGCGGGCCGTATCGAGAGTTGAAATAAGCTGCCGAGCCGTGTTCGTCGATGGGCTTCATAGTGTGGGCTGTCTCCCACTTGAAAGTTGCCAGGCAGTAGGCCAGTTGTCGTCTGTCTGTTTCGGTGTTATCGAAACGCGCATCCTGTTCTATGCGACTCAGCAGGACCTCGAGGGCGTCGACCAGGTCTTGCGTTATTGGCCCGAAGCGACTCCGGTAACCATCAAAGAACTTTTTGCGGTCAAACGTGAACATCTCGTTTCTCCTCCTTTGAATTTAAGAAGTGATGGTTACGCGTCCCCTCCCTTCTCAATATGGACATCTACTTCAGACTTACCCGGAGCGTGTAGTGCGCCGTCGGATGCGCGACTACATAGATGTAATAATCGCGGGATTTCGGAATCCTGCCAGTCCAACGCCGGGAATCAGCAGACAGAGTCCCAAAACCAACTTGTTCGGCGCCGAAGAAACTCGCTGACTCGCTGACGGTGAAATCAGCTTTATTGTCATCCTCCCGTCGCCAGGAGATGCGCACGGTCATGGTTTGACCTTTGCGAGCTCGAATAACATAACTGTCATGGGATTCTCCGCCGACGAGGCCTCTGATGGTCGCGGGGCTTCGCAATCTCTTTGGCGTTGTGTCGTCTTGTGCCCGCGCTGGGCTTACGGCGAGCAGGATGGTAACCGATACAAGAAGAGAAGGTAGCCTGTGAAATCTTGGTTGCATTTTGGAAACTTCCCCTTTCTAACTTCACTCGAATCATTATCAGGTGAGTCTCAAGGCTCGGAAAGAACGAGCCGCCTGATAATCAGTCGCACCATGTTTGAATTATCTTAGGCTGGAACGAGAAGCGAGAGGTCGCAGGCCCGGAGGACCAGCCTGTATATGCGAGGTGCGCGCACAATATTACAAGCGCTTGGCGGGCGTCAATAGCAATCCGACAGTTGGTTCAAGGGTTAATAAGCGCGCGATTTGCGGTAACGCGATTGCGGCACAGCAGGTAGTTCACAGCAATGACCTCTCTACTCGAAGTCACACGGTTCTTCGCCCGTCCATCAGTTCGGGCTGAATTCGGTAAAGGGCAATGTCGGCGGCGCGGCCCCAGGCGTCGATCCTGGTGGCATTGAGGGCCGGTGTCAGGGCCGGATTGCGCTTGAGAATGATCTGCATCGCTTGTTGAATATCCTCCTCCTTTGTCAGTAGTTCGGCGCG
>DASXRU010000179.1:0-8706 GCA_036506395.1 Pyrinomonadaceae bacterium
CCGAAGCCAGGGCTTCCGTCGCGCGCCGGTGACGCTCTGCAGTTTCCACACCAAGATAGAGCATGGGCAGCTCGACATTCTCCAGCGCCGAAGTGCGCGAAAGCAGATTGAATCCCTGAAATACAAAGCCAAGTTTTTGACAGCGGATATCGGCCCGTTCATCCTTGGACATTTCGGAGACATCCTCGCCGTCAAGAACATAAGTGCCTTTAGTAGGACGATCGAGGCAGCCGATAAGATTCATCGTCGTTGACTTGCCCGATCCCGAGGCCCCCATGATGGCGACGAATTCGCCCTCCCGGATCGTCAGCGTAATACCGCGCAAAGCGTGAACATCCACATCGCCCATCGTATAAGTCTTATGGATGTGATCCAGCTCAATGATGGGCCGAGGTTCCGGCTGCTGACCCAGTACCGCAGGATTCAACTGCAACGCCTGCGGCTCGATTGCGAATGTCGCTGACATGGTTTGTTCTCAGTACGAAGACAAGAGCAACCCATTCTTAAAGGAGCGGGCGCTCTGCCGATCACTTATTAGGGCCTCCTGCCACCGGTACCAGGAGCTCCAGTTCGCGGTGCACCACCAAAGCCGGGCGCCGGAGTCTGGCTGCTCTGGGCCTTACTTGCGGTTATTGTCTGTCCGGTGATTACCAGTTCGCCCTCCAGCAAACTGCCTTCGGCGATTTCGGTTGACGCGCCGTCGGTAAGGCCAACCTTTACGCGTCGCGGTTGCGGTTTTCCGTCCGCGCCCAGAACCCAAACCAGTCTGGTTTGACCTGCCAGGACTGGCGCAGTTGATGGAGCAAAGTTGGTCCCGGCCGCATTACCTTGCTGTCCGTCTTTCTGGGTTGATGAGTTAGGACTCGCATTCGTATTGTCAGACTGTTGCCGTCCGCCCTGGCCGCGACTCTGACCTGATGCGTTGCCGGCGTCGCCCTGATTCGCACCGGTTCTTTGTCCAGTCGCATCTTGCGGTCTGAACCGCAGCGCTGCATTCGGTATCTTGAGCACGTTGTTGCGCTCATCGATGGTGATGGTCAGATTGGCTGTCATTCCCGGCTTAAGTTTCTGTTCCGGATTGTTCACGTCGATTACCACGTTATAAGTCACGACGTTTTGAACGTTCTGTGGGTTCAACCGCATTTGTTCAATTTTGCCGTCAAAATCCTTGCCGGGGAACGCATCAACGGTAAACTTCACCGACTTGGCGTTTTCCACCAGACCAATGTCTGCCTGATCGATGTTGGCAATGACCTGCATCTGCGTCAGGTCTTTCGCGATGGTGAAAAGCGTTGGCGCAGACAAACTGGCAGCCACTGTCTGGCCCACATTCACATCACGCGAAACCACTATGCCGTCAATGGGTGAAGTGATCGTCGTATGGGCAAGATTGACTTCAGCGAGACGCAGCGCCGCCTCAGCCTGCTGTACCTGGGCCTGGGCTTGCTGCACTTGCGCTTGAGATTGCTGCACCTGTGCTTGTGTCTGTTGCACCTGCGCCAGTGATTGCGCGATTCCCGAGCTGGACGCAGATTGCTCGCTCAGAACGGCTTGACTCAGTTGCGAGGCTGCCTGGTTGTAACGAGCTTCAGCGGTTCTATAGGCTGTTAGGGCGACGTCGAAATCACGTTGCGCAATCACGCCTGCCTTCAACAACGATTCCTGCTGCTTCAGAAAGCTGAGGGCATCGTCCTGCTGCGCTTTAAGCACCGCGAGGTTGGCCTGGGCGCCGGAGACACCGGCCTGATTGTTTTGAACTGTTGATTTGGCGGCAAGAGCCTTGGCCTGCGCATCGCTTACGCCGGCCCGCGATTGACCCACGCTGGCACGCGCCTGAACCACACTCGCCTGCGCTTGTTGCAGATTAGCTCGTGCCTGATCAACCTGCGCCTTCGAGACTGACGGATCCAGTTGCGCGATGACCTGGCCTTTTTTAACTACGGAGTTGAAGTCAGCGTAGAGCGCCGAAAGTGTGCCTGAGGCCTGGCTGCCAACCTGCACGGTGGTTACGGCCTGCAGTGTTCCGGTAGCAGTGACCGTATTGCGAAGGTTTCCTCTTTCGACCCTGGCCGTCAGGTATTCAGCGGCAGTGGTGCGGTTGCCAAAAAAGTAAAAGCCGCCCAGCGCCAGGATAGCCAGTGCGCCACCCCCAAGTAGGAGCTGTTTCTTTCGGGTAAGCAGTTTTTCCCAGCCCAGCTTTACCCAGTTCATGCTTCTTCCGCCGCTGAGTCCGGTCACCAGCGGATGTTCTCTAACTGTTTGTGTCGACATGTCGTTACCTTATTAATGTTTTCGCGAATCTATGTTCAAAAAGCCTGCAACTTGGATACCTGTATTGATAGACACTCCGCCCATCGATCTGGTTACGTTCAAAGAGATTTTTTCCACGTTTTCGCACTCTCTGGGCTGGGCTGCACCTGTCGGCTGTATTGTTAGAAGAATTCACGGCTGACTTCAGTACACCAATCCCGTGGCAGACTAACCCCGGATTGGCGGACCTTTGTTGGCGACCTACCACGGCGCGAGCTGTAACGTAACCCTCGAGTTCGGTGTCTTTAGAATCAGGAGGCTAATAACGGCCCTCCACGTATAAGGCGAAGTTAACAAGGAGTAGGAAAGAAAATGAAGAAACTCGGAAAAATCAGAACGCTGGCAATAGCCTCCCTGTCAGCACTGGCAATAGCTACCCCGATCGCACTGGCGCAAACCGCCGGCACAGATCAGGAAAACAAGCAGGTTACAGCGGGTGAACATCGTGGCCGGGACAAACGCGGCGGCGATCGTGAGGGTCGCGGCGGATGGAGCGGCGGCGAGGGTCGCGGTGGCCGAATGCATGGCATGATGCTGGAAGGTGTCACGCTGACAGACGACCAGAAAGCCAAAATGAAAACCATAAGCCAGAGCTTCCGTGAACGCACACAATCGCTGCGTCAGCAAATCCAGGCCAAGCGCCAGGAGTTGCGCCAGGCAAGCGAGGGCGGTACGTTTGATGAAGCGTTGGCAACTCAGAAGCTTCAGGAGAGTGCCGGTCTGGAGGCCAAGCTCATGGCCGAGCAGTTCAATATGCGGCAGCAGATGCTCTCTGTGCTAACGCCGGAACAGAGAACCCAACTTGAACAAAAGCGCGCCGAGTTTAAGGCCAAAAGGGCCCAGCACGGCGAGCGGAAGATTCAGTAAACACGGTTAGGACGGATGGCGGGCTCAAAGTCTGGTAATGAGTTAATGAGTCCGCCGTCCAAAACCCTGCGGCTGGGGAGCGTTTCCTGTCGAGTAGCTACGAACAGGCCTCGGACTTAGAGCTGGCGCGCGCTACGCGTGAAGGCGATGAGTCTGCGTTTGAAGAGATACTCCGCCGCTACAGTCCGCGCGTGTTTCGGTTTGCCAGCCGGTTCTTTCGCCAGCGAAGCCTGGTTGAAGAAGCAGCGCAGGAGGTTTTTCTGAAAGCATTTACCGAACTGGGAAAGTTTGAAGGCCGGGGCTCAATGGAAGGCTGGCTGACGCGCATTACCACCAATACGTGCCTCAACCTGCTTCGCAGTTCAAAGCGGCGTCCGGAGTTAACAGTATCTGACCTGACGGAAGAGCAAAGCACATGGGTGGAGAACAAGCTTGCGGATACAGCCATGGAGCATCACCAGTCGAGTGAACGAAGTCTGGCGGCAGCCGATCTCGCGGGGCGTGTATTGGAAACTCTCGCGCCCGAGGATCAATTGGTGTTGACCATGATGGATGGCGACGATGCATCAGTCAAAGACGTGGTGGAAATGACTGGATGGTCTGAATCGAAAGTAAAAGTGAAAGCGCATCGCGCCCGCCGGCGAATGCGCCGGGCTGTGGAGAAATTACTGGCGCGCGGAACGAAGGGCAATAGCAAGAGTTTGGAAACGTCGAGGAACTAAATGAGCGACAAACACATCATCAGTCTTATAGAGCAGACGCCGCCGGCAAGTCTTAGCGAAAGCGATCTGATTGCGATTCAGGCGCATGTTGCCGACTGCGCTGATTGCCGCCGCGGCTATGAAGCCGCGCAAATCGCTGTGCTCCTGATGAAAGAGCGTGCGGCCGAAGCTTTTGCACCTTCTCCGTTCTTTCATACTCGTGTCCTGGCGATCCTGCGCGAGCGGCAAGCAGCAAATGAATCCTGGGCCTGGAGCCGAATGTGGCGGGCCGGGGGCGCGCTTGCTTCTTCTATGGTAGCGACCGTCGCGGCTCTTGTGGTCCTGACTTTCGTTGTTCCCGGGACTCAATCCACTGCCGTGCCGGGCGACGTGACTTCTACGCTGAACGCGTATTCTGCTGAAGAAGTAATTCTCAATCAAAGCGAACTGCCTGAGGAGCAGACTTCCGATGGTCAGATCCTGAAAACGCTCTATGGAGCAGAAGAGGATGCGGTGAAGTGACCATGGACACGACCAACAAGAGCAAATGGCAAGTTCGGGCGGCAGCGATAGTGATCTTCCTCCTGGGCTTCACCGCGGGCGCTCTTGCGCTCAATGGTTATCGAGCCTGGTCTCGAAGTCGGCTCGAGGCCGGCAGGCAAGATCGATTTGAACAGATGCTTGACCGCCTCCAACTCAGCGCCGATCAGAAGACTCAGGTACATCAAATACTCGGGGACACTCGGGCGCGGTTAGAGGCGCTGCGAAAGCAATCGGAACCCCAGGTCAATGAGATTAGGCAGCAGACTGACGAGCGCCTGCAGAAAGTCCTTACGCCTGAGCAGTGGGGACGGTTTCGGCAGGAACGAGATGAGTTTCGCGCTCGCGGCCGCCGCGGCCGCGAAGCAAACGCCAGCGTGCCCAAGGCAAGTCCCTAAGACCGCAACATCATTCTCCGAACCCTGACCGCTCGCAATCCGGAAATCCAATATTTATTGTGAATGCCATTGATCTTCCTGGGCTCCAGCCGTCTTCAGACGGCTTTCCCGAAGGGTTAATAGACCAGCGCTTTTTAGCGCTGGGTCAGCTGAACCCGACTGAGCATTAGCGCGCTTCAAGCGTGCTTTGAATTAACTGCCTGGTATCACGGCTAAAGCCTCAGACATAAGCCCGTTGAAACGGGCTCTTAGTTTCTTGCGCGTCCTGACCCGGGCGTCAAACGCCCGGTCTATTAACCCTGCGGGAAAGCCGCCTGAACGCGGCTAAGGAATGCTCGACTCCCTCGCCGGAGATCTCCTGTGCGCTGCTATTACAAACTGCATCACTCATCACTTAAAGCTTTAGGTGACGTATGCAGCAGAGCGTGTTAATATGCCCGCATTATGCGCTTTGATGTCATTCTTATAAGGCTAGTGTTCACTGCGATTCTGGTAGGTGCGGGATACGTGCTGCATCCCATCCCAGGCCACCGGCTTGTATCAGCGGGCGCCGCCTGCCTGATTGCCATAGCTATAATCCTTTTCGAGTTGCGCATTCGGCGGGCGTCGTTGAAGACGCTTATTGGCGCCGCGGTGGGCTCGATAATGGGGATTGTGGGAGCGTTTCTTATTGGATCGTTGATTAGCAGTCAGGAATCCATGGCGGTGGCTCCGGAGACTAAAACCTTTCTGACTCTGGCGCTGACATTTTTCATGGCTTATGTGGGCTTGATGGTTGGGGCAGCAAAAGGAGATTACCTGGAGCTCTCCGCTCTGGGTGGCATCTTCAGTGACAAGACGGCGCGCCGCGATCTGAAGATACTGGACACGTCGGTCATTATCGACGGCAGAATCGCCGATGTAGCGGAGACGGGGTTCCTCTCCGGCACACTCGTAATCCCGCAATTCATTTTGCGCGAACTGCAGCAGGTCGCCGATTCTCCTGATTCCTCCAAGCGCCAACGCGGGCGACGAGGTCTCGACATGCTTCATCGTCTGCAAAACAACAGCTCGCTCGATATTCAGATCGTGGAAACAGACTTCCCGGCCGTTCGCGAAGTCGATCTGAAACTGATCGAGCTGGGCAAGCAACTGGACGCCGTAATTGTTACCAACGACTTCAACTTGAACAAAGTGTCACAGCTTCGGGGAGTCAATGTGCTGAACATCAACGAGCTGGCCAACGCTCTCAAGCCGGTTGTGCTTCCCGGCGAGGCAATGCGCGTTTTCATTTTGAAAGAAGGTAAGGAATACAACCAGGGTGTGGCTTATCTCGACGACGGGACCATGGTCGTGGTTGATAATGCCAGAAGGCTCATTGGCAGGAACGCCGACATCTCTGTAACCAGTGTTCTGCAAACCACTGCCGGTAAAATGATCTTCGGCCGAATTTGGGAAGAAAACATAGAAGCTGCGGCCAACGGTGAACAGCGCGCGAATGGAACGCGGCGACCGTTGCGCGAGATTCGCCCCGCTCCGGTACTGACCCGCATAACCGATCAAACCGAATGAACGTCGCTATTATTGCCGCCGCCGGACAAGGTGTTCGGATGGGCGGCAATCGAGCCAAACAGTTCCTACAACTCGACGGCATTCCGATAATCATTCATACGCTCAAACGCTTCGAGCAGTGCGCCGCCATAGATGAATGCATATTAGTACTGCCTGCCGCCGACACGGCGGGCTTTCTTGATCAAGCCGGTAAGTTCGGGCTGCGCAAGCTTTCACACGTAGTTGCAGGAGGCGCCAGCCGCCGGGATTCCGTTTTCCGCGGTCTGCGGGCGATACGCGAAGCAACTGTCGAGATTGTTGCCGTACACGACGGCGTGCGGCCCTTTGTCACGGCCGGTGAGATCGATCGGACCATCACCGCGGCGCGCGAACACGGGGCGGCCGTCCTGGTGGCTCCTGCTACGGATACCATCAAAGAAGTAGCGCATGGCCGGGTAGTATGCACACTGCCGCGCGAGAAGCTGCGGCACGCGTTGACGCCGCAGTGTTTTCGCTACCAGCTGTTGAGACGAGCCTATGAGCAGTCAACTGAAGCAGACGCCGACACCACGGATGACAGTATGTTGGTCGAGAGACTAGGCGAGACAGTCGCGGTGGTAGAAGGCGATCCGCGCAATATCAAGATCACCCGACCGGAAGACATCGCCCTGGCGGAAATTATCTTGAAGTCATTCGTTAGTAGTCAGTAGTCAGTTGTTAGTTGTTAATAGTTGATGCACAGGGCTTTGTTTCCACCAACTGACAACTGACAACTGACAACGAACCCTTATGCTTCGTATCGGCATTGGCCATGACACCCATCGCTTGGTAACCGGGCGGCCGCTGATTCTCGGCGGCGTTCAGGTTGACTCGGATCGCGGAGGTGAAGGCCACTCCGACGCGGACGCTCTGGCGCACGCGATCGCTGACGCTGTGCTCGGCGCTTTGGGTGAAGGTGATTTGGGATCGCATTTTCCGGATAGCGATCCCCAATGGAAGGATGCCGACAGTTTGCACTTGCTGAGGCGCGTTAACGAGCTCGCAGGCGAGCGCGGCTTTCGGGTTGTTAACGTTGACAGCAACGTTCTGCTGGAACGGCCGCGCCTGCGCGATTATGTCAGTGCAATGCGCGACAATCTGGCAGCCGCACTGGATATCGAAAGCAGCTGCGTCAGCATAAAAGCAAAAACGGGTGAAGGCGTTGATGCGGTAGGACGTGGTGAAGCAGTAACCGCTCAGGCGATTGTTTTGCTAGCGCCCACGAGCTGGTTTCCTGGTTATATCGACGACCATTCCAGCGGCGAGAACAAATCTTGAGACCTCAGGACGTAATTCGCAAGAAGCGAGACGGCAAAGAGCTTTCTCAAGCAGAGATAGTTTTCTTTGTCGAAGCCGTTACCCGCGGCGAGATGGCCGACTATCAGGCTTCAGCGCTGCTGATGGCCATCTTTCTCAACGGGATGACCGAAGCGGAGCAGACCGCGTTGACTGAGGCCATGCTGCGCTCCGGAGAAATCCTCGACTTCTCTGACATTTCTGAACCCAAAGCAGACAAGCATTCAACCGGGGGAGTTGGTGATAAAACGTCACTGCTGGTGGCGCCGTTCGCCGCCGCTGCCGGCGTGTGCGTGCCGATGATTTCAGGACGGGGACTGGGCCACACGGGGGGAACGCTGGATAAGTTGGAATCGATTCCCGGATATCGTGTTGACCTGTCATTGAAGGAGTTTCGCGCGGTGCTGGACCAGGTGGGATATGCCATGACCGGCCAGACATCACAGGTGGCGCCGGCGGACAAGAAATTGTATGCGCTGCGCGACGCCACTGCCACAGTAGAGACCATTCCCTTGATCGTCGCTTCAATCATTTCGAAGAAAGGCGCTGCCGGTTTGGATGCAATGGTGATTGATGTAAAGACCGGGTCGGGCGCTTTCATGCGCGAGACGGCGCGGGCGCGCGAATTGGCCCACGCCCTGGTGCGAACCGGGAATTCCCTCGGCGTGCGCACGGAAGCGCTGATTACTGACATGAATCAGCCGCTCGGTCGCGCGGTAGGCAACTCGGTTGAAGTTCGCGAATGCATTGAAATACTTCGCGGTGAAGCCGCGCCGGGCGCTCTGCCGGTTCTGAACCTGTCGGTGGAACTGGCGGCGCGCATGGTAATGCTTTCTGGTCTGGAATCGTCTCTCGATAAGGCCAGGGATTTAGTGCGTCGAACGCTTGATTCCGGAGAGGCGCTGGAAAAGTTTCGTGCGAACGTCGGGGCGCAGGGCGGCGACCCGCGCGTGTGTGACGATCCTGCGCAATTCCTGCCGTTGACAGAAAATGCGTTTAAGGTAGAATCGCCGCGCTCCGGATTC
>DASXRU010000180.1:0-26632 GCA_036506395.1 Pyrinomonadaceae bacterium
CTACGGCGGCGACGCCGGTTACTTCAAAGCGGCCATAGACATCTACATGCACGGCTTGATCGCGAAAACACAGGAAACGCAGCAAGCCCAGTTGACCTGCTATGCCGGAACTGCCGGGGCGGTGATTTACGACGAAGGCACCATTTCATCCTGCGAAAACCTTGCCCCCATCGGCAATCTGCGGGACCACCACTGGAATTTCCAAAGCCTCTGGTTGTCGCCGGAGATGAAGGCGCGGCGCAAACAGGCGGCGGACGGTTGCTTCTGCACGCATGAGTCGAACTGTTACTACCCGTCGCTGCCCTTCAATCCCAAACACTTGATCCAGATCAAGAAACTGGAACGTGAAATGAAGAAGGCACGCAAGCAAATGGAGCGCGACCAGCCGCAGGCTGACGGCGTGACGGTTCGGGCCTAGCATTTCCGAGTGGGACCGAGACCACACCTGGAACAATTTGCCAGTGACACCTCAACGCTTTCCCAAAATTCTGATCATCTCCTCCGATACCGGTGGTGGGCATCGCTCTGCCGCTGCGGCTATCGCTGCGGGTATGCAGCGGTTTTTTGAAGGGCAATCTTATGCGGTGCGCATTGTGCGCGCCATCGAAGAGTCCCACGCGATAACGGAAAAGCTGGTGCGCGTTTACAACTGGGTGCTGCAGCACAAACAGCACTGGATGAAGTATCTGTATTGGGCGGTCAACCGTTTTCGACCTGAGACGCGCGACTTTTTCTACACCCGCACCGTCGGTTACGTTTCGGATCTTTTTGAGCGCTGGTGTCCCCACGTCATCGTCAGCGTTCATCCTTTGACTCAGCATGCCATCGCGCGCGTGCTGAAGGAGCTGAAACTGGCAGACAAGATTCCGCTGGTCACTGTGGTCACGGACCCTTGCTATGGTTTTTGGAAGGGATGGGCTTGCAACGATGTGCAACTTTATCTGGTGGCCAGCGAGGAAGCCCGGCAGCAATTGCTGGACTACGGCATCGCGCCCGAGCGGATAAAGATTTCAGGTATGCCGGTGCATCCCAAGTTTGATCTGCCAAATGAGCATACGGCCCGCGCCGCGCGTTCAGCCCTGGGACTCGATCCGGAAAAGTTTACCGTATTCGTAAATGCGGGTTGGGTAGGGGGCGGAAACATCCCGCAGATTTTTCGCGAGCTGGTTCGCGGCGAGCTCGATGTTCAGGCAATCTTCCTAGCCGGCAAGAATGAAGAATTGCGCTCCGAGGCTGAGTCAATCGCTTCGCACGCCAGGTTTCCCATCAAGGTCATCGGCTATTCTGACAATGTCGAGCAGTTGCTGGGCGCCGCGAATGTGATGATTTCGAAACTTGGTGGATTGACTACTTTCGAAGCTCTTGCCTGTCGCGTTCCCATCATTGCCGATGCCATAACCACACCCATGCCCCAGGAAGCCGGGGCGGGAAACATGATCGTCAGGCGCGGCGCCGGTATATTGCTGAAGCGTGCGGCCGACGTTGTGCCGGTCGTTCGCCGCATGGTCGATGATTCGAAGCACTACGCCGCTCTGCGTGCCGCCACCGTGGGAATCGCAATCCCAAATGCTACCAGATACATCGTCGAAGAAATTACCGCCCTGCTTCCTGAGATGATGGCGGCAGACGAACCTTTAGTGATAGAGCAGCGGCTCGCCTGAAAGCCCGCCTTCTTGACTGTCGTTATCTTTTCGCGATTTAATCCTCCAGTCGATCACCTTAAATTCTTCAATCGGCACTTCCTGAAACTACGGAAGAAAACGGATCGTTCTGTGCACGCCCGCCGCTACGAGCGGGCATTTTTTGGAGACGGTAACAAGTGACTGCCTTATTGACTGGTAAACGAGCTTTTATCACTGGCGGCACTCGCGGCATAGGCGCGGCGCTGTGCGAAGTGTTTGCCCGCGAAGGCGCGGACGTGGCGTTCAATTACAACTCCCGTGACGACCTGGCGGAAGGGGTTCGTCAGAAGATTGAAGCGCACGATCGAAAGGCGCGCTCGTTCAAGGTGTCGGTAACCGATCGCTTCGGCATGAAACATCTTACGAGAGAATTGGTGGCCGAATGGGGCGGCATCGATATCCTGGTCAACAACGCAGCCATTAACCGCGGGGACAACTTTGCCACCACCACCGACCGCGCCTGGGACGAAGTAATCGGCACGAATGTCGGCAGTCTCTTTGCAGTAACCAAGCCGGTTTACAAGCAAATGATCAGGCAGCGTAAAGGAAAGATTCTGAATATTACTTCCATCGGGGCCATACGCGCGCTGCCGACTGCGGTCCACTACGCAACCTCCAAGGCGGCGATGATTGGCTTCACCAAATGCCTCTCGCGCGAAGCGGGAACTTTTGGTATCAGCGTCAATGCGATCGCTGCCGGCATCTTCGATACCGACCTGGCCCAGCAACTACCCGAACGCCTGCTGCAGATGCACGATTTTTGGGCGTCAAGCGGACGGCTGGGAAGGCCGGAAGAACTGGCTGAGTACGCTGCCTTCATGGTCAGCGACCGCAACAGCTTCATGAATGGCGAGGTTGTGATCGTAGATGGCGGCGCTGTGACGTAGAAGTTCAATTGACGCTCGCCCGAAAACGGATCACAATACAACCCTGGGGTAATCGCTATGGGAGATATCTTGACCATCGCAGAAATCCATTCGAGATTCGATTCTGAGTGGGTGCTTGTTGGAGATCCTCGTACCGACGACTCGCTTCAGGTACAGCACGGGCGGGTGCTTTACCACAGCAAGGATCGCGATGAAGTTTATCGAAAAGCTATCGAACTTCGTCCTCCACGCTTCGCGATGCTTTACACCGGGACTATTCCAAAAGATACAGCCATTGTTCTATGAGTTTTCCCTTCGATCCTCATCAGGGACTCATCACCGTTCAAGCAGAACTGACAGGACCTTCGGCTACTGCCGTACTTCGACTTGCGCTCGATTCTGGAGCAACTAGCACGTTGATTAATGTTGGTATGCTCGTGTCTACGGGTTACGACCCCGCGCTTTCTCCAGATCGAGTACAGGTAACGACTGGAAGCGGAGTCGAGTTTGCGCCGCAGATCTCGGTAATAAAATTGCGAGCGTTGGGAGAGGAGCGGGTAGATTTCAGGGTTCTTGGCCACACATTACCACCCAGTGCTGGGGTTGATGGCTTACTGGGTTTGGATTTTCTTCGAGGACAAAAACTGACAATTGACTTTCGATCGGGTGACATAACTCTAACCTAAAGATCGGAGTCGCGTGCATGTCTTTATCGTAAGGGGCGCGACCCTTAGTTTCACTCTTCACTTTTCAACATTCTGCTTCTCAATATCTGCCAATCGCTTTTCCAGGTCACGAATTGTCCTTTGCATCTCACCAAGCCGTCTGAACGCCGCTGTCGATCTCAGCCAGTCACGATTGTCGAACGCAGGACTGCCGGACATGACCTTGCCAGGCTCGATGTCATGGCTGGTGGCGCTCTTGGCGGTCAACACCGCGTCGTCACCAATCTTCAAATGTCCGGCAACTCCGGCCTGACCAGCCAGAATCACGCGACTGCCAACGTGCGAACTGCCAGCCAGACCAACCTGGGCGCATAGAAGTGAATCCTCTCCGACCGTGCAGGAGTGTCCGATCTGAACCAGGTTGTCTATCTTGGTGCCACGGGCAATCCGGCTTTCACCCACCGAAGCTCGATCGATGGTGGTGCCGGCGCCAATCTCCACGTCGTCCTCGATCACCACCCGGCCTGTCTGCGGAATTTTGACCCAGCGACGGTTCTCGTCCTTTGCATAGCCGAAGCCGTCACAACCGATCACCGCGTTGTTGTGAATGACAACGCGTTGGCCGAGACGCGATCGCTCGCGAATAGCCGCTCCTGAGTGAATGATCGAATCGGCGCCAATGCGTACGCCGTCGTAGATGGTCGCGTGCGGGTAGATGCGCACGCCAGGCCCGATCTCCACGTCGCGACCAATATAGACGAAGGCGCCTATAAAAACGCCGGCTGCTATCCGTGCAGTCGCATCGATTACCGCTGACGGATGAATGAAAGCTGCGAAGCCCGGCTCAGGATGGAAAAGTATCAAAGCTCGCGTGTAGGCGAGGTACGGATCTGACGCCCGTAGCAGCGCAACGTCCCGTTCGACCTTTACGTTTTCGCCGACGTAAATCGCTGAAGCCCGAGTTGTCTTCACCTGTGTTGCATAGCGTGGGTTGGCGAGGAATGTAACGTGGCCGTAATCTGCTTCGTTCAGACCGGCAGCTCCGGTGATTTCGATTTCACCGCCATTTCCGTCCAGACGCGCACCCGTTGCGGCGGCCAATTCTGAAAGTTTCATGGGGGGAGTTTAGCGCATTGGTGAACAAACACGCACGCCCGTTACATCATGTTCACCGGGTCGATTTCGAGATTGATGGAGCGTAGAGCATGACGGCGCGATTCAACCATACGCAGCGCCGACTCTGCTACGCGGCGCAGGCCGTCCCGGCTACGAGACTTGATCAGAATTTGCATTCGATGTTCGCCGCGCAGCCGCGCTAAGGGCGCTGGAGCCGGCCCGAGAATTCGACATGCGCCATCCCGATTTGCTTCTACCAGAGCTTTCTTAAGTTCGAGCGCCGTCGCCTGCACGCGACGCAGTTCTTCGTTATGGATCAGGAACAACGCCAGGGCCACAAACGGCGGATAGCTGTGATTGCGGCGATAGCGAATCTCTTCGGCGTAGAAGCCGTCATAGTCCTGGGCGCGAGCGTATCGCAATACATAGTGATGAGGATGGTAAGTTTGGATTAACACGCGGCCCGGCAGATGGCCGCGTCCGGCGCGTCCGGCAACCTGGGTCAGCAACTGAAAGGTGCGTTCGGCCGCTCGAAAGTCCGGCAGCGCCAATCCGGCATCCACCGAAATCACGCCGACCAAAGTTACGTTGGGAAAGTCGTGCCCTTTGGCAAGCATCTGTGTACCCACCAGCATATCGAGTTTGCCGGAGCTGAAATCCAGCAGTGACTGTTCGAATAGGCGCCGGCGGGAAGTGGTATCGCGATCGATGCGCGCGATGCGCAGAGAAGGGAAGCGCCGGCGTAATTGTTCCTCGATCTGCTCGGTGCCTTCGCCAACGTAGTAAATGTACTTGCCGCCACAGCTCGGACACTCAGCCGGCGCGGGCTGCCGGTGGTTGCAGTAATGGCACACCAGCGTGCGATCGCTGCGATGATAGGTCAAGGTCACGTCGCAGTTGGGGCAGTGGATCGACTCGCCGCACGAACGACAGAGCACAAAACTGGAGTAGCCCCGCCGGTTCAGCAGAATAATGGATTGCTCGCCGCGCGCGTGCGTATGGTCGATGGCTTCCAATAACTCATCAGAGAAGACCGCCGGCTTACCCCGTCGGGCAAACACGGCCCGCATATCGACGATTTCCGTCCGGGCCATCGGCCGTTTCGCGATCCGTTCCGGCAACTTGAGATAATGATACTTGTGGGTTTGCGCGTTGTGGAAGGACTCCAGCGAGGGCGTTGCCGAGCCCAGCACTACGACGGCAGATTCCTTTCGGGCGCGAACAATCGCCGTATCGCGGGCGTTGTAATAAGGCGACTCCTGTTGGCGGTAGGAAGTGTCGTGCTCTTCGTCAATTATGATCAGTCCCAAATTCTCGGCCGGCGCGAATACGGCTGAGCGCGTGCCGATTACGATGCGCGCTTCGCCACGCCTCAAACGCGACCATTCGTCGAATCGTTCACCTTGCGTTAGCGTTGAGTGAAACAATGCGATTTGATCGCCGAAACTTGCGCGCAACCGCCGCGAAAGGATAGGCGTCAGGGCAATCTCAGGCACCAGCATCATGGCGGAGTATCCCCGTTCCAGCGCTAAGCGCATCGCACGGAGATAGACTTCCGTTTTGCCGCTGCCGGTAACGCCATGCAATAGAAAGCTGGCAAACCGGTGCTCTTTTATCTGGGCTTCGATCGCACTCAACGCAGCAGCCTGGGCCGTCGTCAGTTTTAGTTGTTGAGTTGCCGGCAAGACCGCGCTTTGCAGGGGATCACGACGCACTTCCTGATCGAATATCTCGAGGACGCCTTTCTTCGCCAGGCTGCGCACGGTAGAAACGCTTGTTCCGCTCAACGCGAGCAAACGCGCCAGGGGCATTTCTTTGGGACCGTCGTCGAGCGTCGCGATTACCCGCAGCTTCGCTTCCGAGAATTTTCGACCTGCTGTCTGGTCCCGGCCGTTTTTGGAAGTTAGCAGCCGAACGGCCTTTCGCATTTTTATCCCAGCCGCTTCGGATCGCGTGCGGTGACTTCGCTGGAGCAATCCGTCACGCTCCAGATCGCGCAGCCATTTCGGAATGGTAGCGACGCCAAGACGCAGGCAGAATGTTTTCATCTCGAAATCGCCTTCGTCGGCCAGCAACTGAAGCGCCCGGGTCTTAGTGTTGGTCTTACCGCTCCTTTCCAGCGTCAGAAGCTCCGCCCGACCCTTCTCAGTAATCGAGACAGCTTGTTCCACCGTCGCGTTGATTCCCGCCGGCAGTGCAGCCTTCAAAACTTCACCCCACGGTGATGCATAGTAATCAGCCACCCAGCGAGTTATCTCCATCACTTCGGGCGTCAGCAAAGGATCAGTATCCAGCAGAGCTTCGGCATCCTTGATTTCCTTCTGGCCCAAACTCGTTTGCGGCTCGAGCTGGGAAAGCAGCGACACGATGTACGCCGTTGTGGGTTTTGACCCGAAGAGAACCAGTAAGCGCGAGCCCACCCGGGCGTCAGGTTGTAGAGCAGGCGGCAACCGGTAAGTAAATGTCTGCGTCAGGTGAAGAGGAACAGCAACCTGTGCGTATTGCGGGAAAGATGTGTTCGGCGAGTCGTGTGGTGCGGCAGACATGTCACGGGGCATCGCGTTTCGCAGGCGAGTTATCGAGGTGCTCGCGCACTCTCTTCATGTCTTCCCATGTCTCGCGCTTTTTGGAAGGGTCTCGCAAGAGATAAGCTGGGTGAAAAGTCGGCATCACTTTAATTCCGTGGTACTCCTGAAATTGGCCGCGCAAACGAGTGATGCCTTCGCGCGTTTCCAGCAGGTTCTTCATGGCGCTGTTTCCCAGTACAACAATTACTTCCGGGCGCACCACGGCGATTTCGCGCAGTAGAAAAGGTTTGCAGACGGCGGCCTCTTCGGTTGTCGGTTGCCGGTTTCCCGGGGGACGACACCGATTCACGTTTCCAATCAGCACTTCGTCGCGCTTCAGGCCCATAGCTTCAATGATCTTGGTGAGTAACTGACCGGCCCGTCCGACGAACGGGCGCGATTGCGCGTCTTCATCAGCCCCCGGTGCTTCACCCACGAACATCAGTCGTGCTTTTCGATTGCCGTGCGTGTTAACCACGTTCGTCCGGCTATGGCATAGCGGACAACGAGTGCAATCACCGATATCAGTCCAGATGCTTTCGAGGGTCTCCGCAGACGTGGGGAGTCCTGTCTCTTCGGGGGGTTCGAAATCGCCGAATAAAAAGTCCTGGGATTTGCCTGGACGTTCTGATCTGCGCGACTCTGTCGCCGGCGGGAAACCTTTCCGAGGCGTACCACTTGTCGCCTTCGTATTTGGCGCAGTTGGGAAACTGGAAAGCGATTCTGGTTTGTTAGCAGGTTGGCGCAGATCTTCGGGCAGACTTTCGACGTTTTCGATGCCCAGCTCCCGCAAATAGGCCAGGTACTCGCGTACCTCCTCGTACACTGCCAGCGCGTCCCTTGATTCCAGTGTCATTACGAGTCAGTTGCGGCTATGCCGCCGGACAGTGCGGAAAGGCTTCGCCTTTCCGTCACCGCTCTTCTTATGTCGAGGCTACGCCTCCACTTGAGGCGAAGCCTCAGAATCCGGGAAACCTCACCGGTAAGGCAGAGCCTTACCCCACTGTGCTGCGGCAAAGCCGCGCCATTCCAAGCCCGCTCGAACGGGTCAATTCAGCGACTCGCTACAGTGTCTGCTTTCGCTCCCTGCCGGTGGCTCTGTCGCAGTTGGGCAATCTCGTCCAGGATGCGATGTGCGGCATCTATCTTTGGCATCAACGGCAGCTCAACGATGTCGTCAGTGTCGCCTCGCACAATGATGATGGCATTGGTTTCAGCATCGAAGCCGGCGCCTTCTCGCGAAATGTCGTTTGCGATCACTGCATCCAAATTCTTTCGCGCAAGTTTTTCCCGAGCATAAGCCAGCAAGTTATTTGTCTCTGCTGCAAAACCAATAATGAGCTGGCCCTCTTTGCGCGCACCCGCCACTTCACCCAGGATGTCCGGCGCCGGCTCGAGCTCAATTGTAATCGGCGCGTCCGACCTCTTGATTTTCTGGGATGCGCGGGCCTTTGGCCGGTAATCAGAGACCGCCGCGGCGCCGACAAAAATTGTAGCCGTCGCTGCCTCGCGCATAACAGCGGCGCGCATCTCCTCCGCCGAGACTGTTTTTATTACGCGAGCATTGGTAGGTGACGGCACCGAAGTCGTGCCCGCCACGACTATAACTTCAGCTCCTCGCGCTGCGGCGGCCTCTGCCAGCGCAAAACCCATCCGCCCCGAGGAACGATTGGAAATGAACCTGACGGGATCGATTTCTTCGCGAGTCGCGCCGGCTGTAACCAGGAAGCGTTCGCCAGCCATGTCGCCCCTGACTTCCAAAGGTCTTCCGCGCAACAGCTCAAGAGCCTGGTTCACGATCCTGTCGGGATCGCTTAATCTACCCGGTCCGATTGTGCCGCAAGCCATCTCGCCTTCGTCGGGTTCCACCACATGCACGCCATCTGCGCGCAACTGTTGCAGGTTTCTCTCCGTGGCGGGATGATGCCACATCGTTGTATTCATCGCCGGAGCGATTAAAACCGGGGCCGTGCACGCCAGATACGTAGAACTAAGGAAGTCGTCGGCGATGCCGTTCGCGAATTTTGCAATGATGTCTGCGGTGGCCGGTGCGACTATCAGGAGGTCGACAGTCTGCGAAAAGGTGATGTGCGCAATAGGATCGGGATTGTCCGGCGAATAATCGTCCACAACCACGTACGAGCCGGACAGAGCACGAAAAGTCAGCGGTCGGATGAACTCGCAGGCATGACGGGTCATCGCCACCCGTACCTCGCAGCCTGCGCGTTGCAATCCGCGCAATATTTCGGCAGCTTTGTAGGCGGCGATGCCGCCGCTAACCCCGAGGGCTACGCGTGCTTGAACAATTTCGTGTGGATCCAAATCGTCGGCCATTTTGCAGGACGCCAATAAAAGCGTATTCGGTTGCGGAGGTAACTCAAGAGAAATGTAACATTGCTGAACGAGGCGCGCAATATTGCGTGGAGGCTCTCTCGCTTATAATGTAGACCTTGTTACAGGTTGCTTTTTCGGCTTCGCGTAAGATCATGAACTTGATGCCAATCATCAAGAGGCCCATCACGCTGCATAGAAGATGGCTCTCTTTCTCTGTTATTGTTTTAGGGCTCTTATGGGTAGCTCCGGCGATTGCCCAAACCGGAAAAGCTTCCGACGCGGAGTTTGGTCCGGTGATGCGCGCTTACTTAGGCTACCTGCGCAACGAACAGGAGGTGGTGGATGACCGCGCCAGCAGGCGCGAAATTAACGTGGCCTATTATCGGCGAAACTCCAGCCGCATTCGCGCCCTGAGACAGATGGCGATTCGAATCGTCCGTGACAGCGGCAACGATTACATTCCGGAACTGGAGGCCGTTACGCGCGACGAGATGCGGAACCTCTTTGCAAAACCTCCTGGCATTGGAAGCCTTCAGGTGAATCGTGTGATCAATAACACTTTCAGGTTCCTGGGAGTTGAGCGCGCGGGGGAAGTTTTCTATCTATTTGCAAGACTCGATCCGTACGAGCAAGCCGAACTGATGCAGAAGACGACACTTGAGCAGCATGGTACTTCCACTTCCGGTGGAGTTTTGCATAATGCCAATGGGACTGGATCTCGGCCACGACGTGTGATTTCGCCTTAACAATTATGGGGGCAATTCCATTGAATTCGGAATTTGTCAGGAGGTGAACTGCGTTCCTAAGTTGCAGAAGTGTTCATGACAGGAATTCGTGACCGGGGCAAGGCTAAATCGGCACAATTGCTCACAAAAAGTTCTGGACTAGTTTGTAGGCGCGTGCTATCTTGTCCCCCACAGCCCGCAATAACAGTAATTTAAGGGCACAAACTGTGCACGATTGTTTGTTGACACAGGGCTGAGATTCGTGTAAAAAGGGCGAGAAATTGAATCCCCACAGTGGTTCATCATGCCTTTTTGCGGGGAGCGTTGGTGCTTCTAAAACTTTAGTTAGTATACGGGAGGAAAGT
This sequence comes from Pyrinomonadaceae bacterium, assembly GCA_036506395.1. Lineage (GTDB taxonomy): Bacteria > Acidobacteriota > Blastocatellia > Pyrinomonadales > Pyrinomonadaceae > DASXRU01. The sequence goes on from DASXRU010000180.1 coordinate 10,321, forward strand.
AATGATCAGCAGAACTTGGAGCCGTAAGTCCATCGCGTTCTGTCTAGCTATCGCCATCTTGAGCGTCTACTCGATGGTGGTGCTGGCAACACCAGGGCAAAAAGGACCGGCCGGCGAGCTTTCAGTCTCAGGCCAGGTTACGGTCAATGGCCAAACTGCCATTTCCGGTGCAACAGTTTTTTCAGACAGCACGATCGCAACCGCAGTAAATAGCGGCGCGACGGTGAGCTTGGGAAAACTAGGCCGCATTGAGTTGTTGCCGAGCTCTAGCCTGAAACTGAGCTTCACCGATTCAGGCATTGCTGCTTTACTTGATGCAGGCCGTGTCCGAGTTTCTACCCCTGCGGGCGTTGCTGCGACGGTAACAACCAAAGACGGTAGTGCTGTTGCGGATATGGCGGAAGCGGCAGCTTTCACTGTCGATGTCGAGTGCGGTAACACGATTGTTGCGACACAAGCGGGCCGGGTTGAACTCCGCGCTGGCGGCAGCACGCATCAAGTCGCAGCCGGAACTCAGGACACTGCCGGCCAGGCCGCGCCAGGAACAAGATGCACGCGGCTGACCAGGGGCAACGAGATGGGTGGCATAGGCGGAGGCGCGCTCGCAGCCCTGTTGCTCGCTGCCGGCGGTGCTGTTGCAGCGGCGATTCTGGCAGGACGCAGCGACAACAACGACTTGAACTTCGGCGGAACAGTAGTCGTAGTAAGTCCGACGAAGTAGCCTTTCATACTGACCATCCTTCAGCACCGTGCGGAATATGCGCACGGTGATTGGATCACGACCTTGCGGGTCACGCGATTGTCCTAGGCGCGCGTGACCCGCAAGGTTTTGCTTAGATCGCAGACTTCCTGGTTACAATTAAAGCATGCACATTGCAGTAATCGGCTCAGGCTATGTCGGCTTGGTGACCGGAGCTTGCTTCGCTGAGTTTGGTGTTGATGTCACCTGCGTTGACATCGACGCCGACAAGATTGCGAAACTCTCTGCTGGTGAGATTCCCATCTACGAGCCAGGCCTGGAGCAACTGATCCTGAGAAACATTCAGGCAGGCCGCCTGCGCTTCACCACTGATATCAAATCTGCCGTTGATGAAGGCCTGGTTATCTTCCTGGCCGTTGGCACTCCTCCCCATGATGACGGGTCAGCCGACCTGAGTTATATCGAGGCAGCAGCGCGCTCAATTGCTGAGCACATGCGCGGCTACAAAGTGATCGCTACTAAATCCACGGTGCCAATCGGTACTGGCGAACGCCTCCGTAGCCTGATAAAAGAACATCAGAAAACACCGACAGGCTTTGGCGTGGTTTCGAATCCCGAGTTCCTGCGGGAAGGCGCTGCCATCAACGACTTCATGCGTCCGGACCGTGTCGTCATCGGTAGCCGCGATGAAGAAGCGATCGCGATCATGCGTGATTTATATCGTCCCCTCTATCTGATTGAAGCGCCATTCGTAATCACTTCGTTGGAGGGGGCGGAACTAATTAAATATGCTGCCAATGCTTTCCTGGCGACAAAGATCTCCTTCATTAACGAAATCGCCAATCTTTGCGACCGGGTAGGGTGCGACGTTCACGATGTGGCCCGGGCCATCGGGATGGATCGCCGTATTGGACCTAAGTTTCTGCACCCGGGGCCCGGCTTCGGCGGCTCTTGTTTTCCTAAAGACACTCTCGCTCTGGCGTCGATCGCACGTGATGCGGGTGCACAATCACGCATAGTGGAGGCTGTCATCAAGGTCAACCAGCAGCAGCGCCTGGCGATGGTGCCTAAAATAGAGCAGCTGGTGCATGAATTACCGGGAAAGACCGTGGCAGTTCTGGGACTCGCCTTTAAGCCGGAAACAGATGATGTACGAGACGCACCGGCTATCGGAATCATCCAGGAGCTCGTTGCCCGGGGCGCTCGCGTGCGAGCCTATGATCCGGCAGCCATGACCGCGGCCGCAAAAATACTGCCGGACATTGAATACGCCCCGGACGAGTACGCCGCCGCCGCCGGGGCCGACGTGCTGGTGCTGGTTACGGAGTGGAACCAGTTTCGCGCCCTGGACATGAAGCGTATTCGTGATTCGATGACGGCGCCCAGGATCGCGGACCTGCGTAACGTTTACGAGCCGGGAGCGATGCGGGAACTAGGCTTTGAATACGTCGGCGTTGGCCGATAGAGTCTCTCAGGCGTTTGGCAATGCCATTTACAAGCTCATGCGTTGCTGCTATCGGTGAATGCCACATCTGGAAGCAAATCATTCCGGTCTCGTGTCTAATAGAAAAAATAGGTCCGAAAGCGAGCTCCATCCATGAGATTGTCCGGCGTTGCCCTGGTAACCGGGGGCGCAGGTTTTATTGGATCGCATATAGCCGCTGCACTTGCGTCGAATGGCGCCCGGGTGCGGATCATTGATGATCTGTCAACCGGGCATCGGGAAAACGTCGAAGAAATTGGCGGCGATATAGATTTTGTTGAGGCCAGCCTGAACGATCAGGATATCCTTCGTGGAGCGCTGGAGGATGTTGAATTAGTATTTCATGAAGCCGCCATTCCTTCAGTTCCTCGCTCCGTTAACGACCCGCTTGAGACCCACGTGGCCTGCGTGGACGCAACCCTTTCGCTGCTTCTGGCTGCCCGAGAGCGCGGTGTGCGACGGATAATTTATGCGGCCTCGAGCTCTGCCTATGGGGATCAGCCGGAACTTCCAAAACGTGAGGATATGCGCCCCGATCCGCTATCTCCGTATGCCGTCGCGAAGTTGGTGGGCGAATATTATTGCCAGACATTTACGCGCGTGTACGGACTGGAAACGCTTTCCCTGCGCTACTTCAATGTATTCGGACCGCGACAGGACCCCAGTTCTCCATACTCCGGGGTCATTTCGCGTTTCATCAACGACCTGATGATCGGAGAGCGGCCGATCATCTACGGTGATGGCGAGCAGTCGCGCGACTTTACCTACGTCACAGATGTCGTCGAGGCAAACTTGAGGGCCGCCGAGACTGACCGCGGTATTGGAGAAGTGATCAATGTCGCCAATGGCGCGCGCATCACTTTGAATCAACTGTTAGAGGAGTTGAAAACCTTAACCGGCAATTCAACTGTGGAGGCAAACTATCAACAGCCCAGGGCGGGAGATGTGCTGCACAGCCAGGCAGACATTTCGCGCGCTCGCAAATTCCTGGATTTTGAGCCACGCATGAACCTGCGCGAGGGATTGCAACTGACCATCAACTGGTGGAAGGAGAGCCGGTTTGCGCCAGAATCGTTGCGCGAGTCCTCAGGCAGTTAAACTCTTTTCCTCCATCAACCGGCGCAAGCTTTCGACGAAAGGTTGTCGCGCTACGCCCTTATCGGTAATGATGGCCGCGATCAGGTCATTCGGAGTCACGTCGAAAGCGGGGTTATGCACGGCGGCGCCTTCCGCGGCCAGACGCTGTTCACCAACGTGGGTCACCTCGCGAGGGTCGCGCTCTTCAATTGGGATTTCCCCACCTTCTGCTATCGCAAAATCAATCGTCGAAACCGGAGCAGCGACGTAAAAGGGAATGTTATGTCGTTTCGCGAGCACTGCCACCATGTAGGTGCCAATCTTGTTCGCGGTGTCGCCATTAGCGGCGATGCGATCGGCGCCCACCACCACTGCGTCAACCTTACCTTGCTTCATGATGTGGCCCGCCATGTTATCGGTGATGACAGTAACCGGAATATCGTCCTTACCCAACTCCCACGCAGTCAGACGTGAGCCTTGCAGGAATGGGCGTGTTTCGTCTGCGATCACTGCCACGCGCTTCCCCGCGTCACGGGCGCCTCTAATCACACCCAGCGCCGTTCCATAATCTCCGGCAGTGGCCAGGGCGCCGGCGTTACAGTGCGTTAGGACAGTTGAGTTATCAGGTATTAACTCAGCGCCGAAACGACCCAGAGCGCGGTTCGACTCGATGTCATCGTGAAAAATTGCCCGCGCCTCATCAACTAATTTCTGTTTGATTTCATCGACTTGACGGGTGTGGCTCTTAGCGGCAGCAAAGGCCACGCGCATGCGCTCAATGGCCCAGAACAGATTCACAGCGGTGGGCCGCGTCCGGCTCATCGCCTCACAAATGTAGTTAAAATCTTCTTCGAGGTCGGCGACGGAAGTGCCTACCGATTGTTTAGCTCCGAGGGCCAGCCCCATTGCCGCGGACACACCAATGGCCGGCGCGCCACGCACCACCATTTCCTTGATAGCTTCGGCAACTTCTTCATACGATCGGAGGGTCAGATACTTTTCTTCGGTCGGCAGAAGTCGCTGGTCCAGCATCCGCACGCCTTCGTCAGTCCATTCGACAGTTTTGATCATTGGGCCCTACCTTCTTAAGAGCCTTATGCCGCGCCCGCCGCGGTGTTTGAATCAGCATTCAACTGTGCCGAGATCTCAATTACCTGGGCCGTGTGCCGCGCCTCGTGACTGCCGACAAACAGCATCCATTGATAGAGATTGATCGGGCCAAGCACCGGGTGCGGTTGAATGACCTGGCTCAGCGCCAGGCCGTCCCCGGCGAGAAACGCCGCGCGCAGAGTCTCTCGCGACTGTTGCAACGTGGCCCAGGCCGACCTGGCATCGGTATCACCTTGCGGCCGGACCTCTTCCGGCGCGTTTCTTCTTTGACTGCGATCGGTGATCAGTTCAAGAGGCAGGCTATTCATAACCGAAGACGTCTCAGTCTCCCGGCCTAGCCCGCCGGTGCGGGCCTCCTTTACCCATTTGGCCATGCCCAGCCCGATTCGCTTCTCTATGATGCCGAGGTGTTGCAATACCTGCGCAACGGACCAGCGATCAGCGCCTGGCTGTTTGTCGCGAAGCTCGGGCGGCACGCGTTCGACGGCCTCGCGCAACGCGGTTCGTTCGCTATCGAGATAATTGATCACTTCTTCTATTCGGGGATGCATCGATATTGTTCTCCTTTGCCTTTTCAGTATCATTTACCGAAACGGTCAGGTCAACCACAGAGCAAGTTTTGACTTCGGGGAGCGTGCGTGATAACTTGCGCCCGCATTTCAGGAACGTCAAGTTCCGGGTTCTTTCAAATGCGTTCGGGTGTCCCGCGTTGAGCGGGAAGAATAGGGGAAGCGGGTGAAAATCCCGCGCGGTCGCGCCACTGTGAAGATCGCCGCTTGTTTGAAGCGACGATGCAAAAGCCAGGAGACCTGCCCGGACGCTGTTTGCAGCTTTTGAACGCCCGCGAAAAGGTGTTCAGGCCGCACGCGGGCATTCTTCTCCAAGTGTATGAGTCCCGTCGCCAGCCTGTCGCCGTTCGCCGGCAGGAGCGACGGGACTTTTGTTTTTCACAAACCATACTACTCGATCGAGGCGCGGGCTCAGGCTTCTGCTGTGCGTCCTGGCCGCAATGGTGTTTGTCTCGGCGTGTTCAACACGCAAAGACGCGAACCTCAGATCAAGCGAAACACGCGACGTTGTGGACGAGGCCGGGCATCGGGTCACGGTTCCAAAGTCAATTAATCGGATAATTACCCTTGCCCCCAACCTAACAGAGATTGTCTTCGCGATAGGCGCCGGCGATCGACTGGTAGGAAATACGACGTACTGCGACTATCCCCCCGAAGCAAAGACCATTGCGAAGGTCGGCGACACACTGCAGCCCAGCATCGAGCGCATAATCGCTTTGCGTCCGCAACTCATTCTGGTCTCCACAGCTTCGCAACTTGAGTCGTTTACCAGGCAGCTCGAAACTCAACACATCGCAGTTTACGTCACCGACCCGCACGATCTCGAAGGGGTACTGCGATCCATCAAGGCGATTGGAGACCTCCTTGGACAAAGCGAGCGAGCGGCCCAGGTGATCGCTGACTTGCGGGCGCGAACTGCCGCCGTCGAGGAACGCGTTAAGCAGGCGAGCCCTGTAAAAGTCTTCTACCAATTGTCGGCCGAACCTCTTTATACCGCCGGCCGTGATTCTTTTGTTACTGACTTAATCAAGCGCGCCGGAGGACAGTCCGTCACGAGGGATGTGCCGGGAGCCTGGCCGCGATACAGTGCCGAATCAGCCATCGCCGCCCGGCCGGAAGCAATCATCATGGCTACCGCCGAATCCATGGGTGGGAGTGCGAATGCCGGGGTCGCGCCGTCGCTTAAGGAATCTCCGGCGGCGCTGGCCGGACGCGTCTACAAAGTGAACGGCGATTATGTTTCGCGTCCCGGTCCCCGACTGGTGGATGGACTGGAGCAGATTGCCCGCGCGCTTCACCCGGAGGCGTTTAGATAGCGAAGACAAGTGCCGAGATAATGACCAGACGGCTTCGATTTCAGCAGAGACGCGCAACACCAGGGCGCACGCTCGCCATTTGCTTTGCGCTTTTACTCGCGCTCTTTTGTGTGATGCTGGCGGCCGCGGTTATTGGCAGCGAATCCCTGCCGGTTTCAGCCGCGCTAAGGGCAGTGTTGACTGGGGGAAAATCGGCCTCCGGCTTGACTGCCGAACAACGCGCTATCCTGATGGACATCCGATTGCCGCGTATCTTGCTGGCGGCTGCCGTGGGCATGTCGCTGGCTGCTGCGGGTGCGGGCTATCAGGCTCTGCTGCGCAATCCGCTGGCTGAACCATACCTGTTGGGAATCTCGAACGGCGCTGCGGTGGGCACTATGACGGCGCTGGTCTTTTTGGGCGGGCACGAGTGGAGCCGCCCGGTGATGGCTTTTGCCGGCGCGCTGGTAGCGACCATGGTGGTTTACCGGCTGGCGCTTGGGCGGACAGGCACATCGCCCGAGCGGCTGATTCTTGCCGGCGTGATTGTCACCACGTTTCTTTCCTCGGCGATAGTCTTCATTACCACGTTGATGGATGCGACGCGCATACGGTCATTCACCTTTTGGTTGCTGGGCGATCTTTCAGGTACCACAACCAGCCTGTTGGCCGTGGCCCTCATTTCGGCGGTGGTGGGCGCGTTAGTTTTAGCGATGAACGCACGCTCTTTGAACCTACTCATGCTGGGCGAACGCGACGCTTTTGATCTCGGCGTCGAAGTTGGACGAGTGCGGTTGACAGTGTTCGTAGCCGCAAGTCTCCTGGTCGGAGCATCGGTCGCATCAAGCGGATCAGTGGGCTATGTCGGGCTGGTGGTGCCGCATCTGGTAAGGCTCTCGTTCGGCAGCGATAACCGGTTGGTGATACCTGCGGCCGCGCTTGCCGGCGCCCTGTTCGTGATTGTGGCTGATACGGTGGCGCGCACGATCATCGCACCGCGCGAGCTGCCAGTGGGCGCCATCACGGCGTTGATAGGCGCGCCGCTGTTTATCTATCTGCTGAAACGAGGTAGGTAGTCGACAAAGTAGGATGCTGGAAGCACGCGAAATCACTGTGAATTATGGACTGCGCGAAGCCGTAACGGACCTCTCGCTGTTCGCCGAGCCACATCAGATTACCGCAGTGGTAGGCCCCAACGGAGCCGGGAAATCAACTTTGCTCCGGGCACTAAACGGCGCCGTGTCGTTGGCGCGGGGTGAAGTCTTGCTGGATGGCACGTCGTTGAATTCGTATGCGCGCCGCGCCGTCAGCCGGCACATCGCGGTAGTGGCGCAGGAAGCTGACCTGCGTTTTCCGGTGACCGTTATTGAATTTGTGCTGGGCGGGCGGTACGCCTGGGCCAACGCGGGCGCGTGGGGTTGGGAAACAGAACGCGACGTTGCGATAGCCCGCGTTGTCCTGCGCGAGACTGAGCTCCAGGATCTCGACAGCCGGCTGATGAACGAGTTGTCGGGCGGGGAGCGTCAGCGAGCCGTGCTGGCACGCGCCCTGGCAACAGAAGCAGGAGTGTTTCTACTCGACGAGCCAACGGCAAACCTCGATCTATCGCATCAGGCGACGATGATGAGACTTGTTCGCAATCGTTGTGACGAACAGGGGGCCTCCGCAGTTGTGGTGACGCACGATATTAATCTGGCAGCGCAGTTTGCGGATCAAGTTCTGCTGCTCAAGGGCGGCCGGGCGTTGGCTAAGGGTTCGCCTCGCGAGGTGCTGACGTCCCGGTTACTGCACGATATTTTCGATTTGCAGGTTTTGGTAGATGCGCATCCCACAACCGGGGCGCCACGAATCACACCGGTGCATTGAAGACGCCGGTAAGACTGTCCGGCAGACTTTAGGATCTTCTGAACAAGTGATAGCGACAACACTCTGGAGTGCGCTGACTTGTCAGCGCTTTAGTCGCGTCGTTCAAAGAGGGCGGCAGCAAACTGAGCAGACCAAAGCGGCGACAAGGCGCCGCACTCCAAAGTAACACTAAGCCGGCGCCAGGAGGTCGCCGACAATTAACTAACTCTGGACGACGGATCAGGGAAGGCGGTACGGAAGCCGCCACTGCCCGCGCAACTGTATGCGGTGTTCGCATGTGTTAGCCACTGGGAAAGTTCCTGGGAAGGTACATGCGCAGGATCGAGCTGGAAGAGCTGCTCCTTCAAGCCGCGAGTCAGGAAACCTGTTCGCCGTTCACTTTCAGCTCGCACTGCGACGGGCAGGAGAAGCTACACATGAAGACTCAGAACAATCGAACGAACCATTTTCATTCTAAGAACAAGCCACTCAGGATTTTGTCCCTGCTGTTTCTCGTCAGTATTTTTTCAAGTGGGGCATTGGCGCAAAACAACGCGGCAGGGACCGGAATCACGGTGCGCGTCACAGACCCGCAAGGCGCGATTGTACGCAAGGCGGCCGTCACTCTCTACACGCGCGACAACAGAATTCGCATCAAGGGGATCACCGATGATAGCGGCACATATCTCTTTGCACAGCTGGCGCCGGGCGAGTATCTCATCGAAGCTGAAGCAGCCGGCTTCGCGCGCTCGGCCACGCAAGTTTTGCGTATTAGGCGCAACGCGGCAGAGACACTCGATATTTCGTTGCCGCTGGCAGGGATTAATGAGCAAGTAGTCGTCACCGCGCAAGGCACGGCGCAACCGGTTGATGAAGTATCAAAAGCCGTTTCGGTCGTGGGCCAGCAGGAAATAGATGAACGCGACGAGGCCGCGATCTCCGAAGCGTTGCGCACCGTCCCGGGTTTGCGAGTCCAACAGCTTGGCGGCCCGGGCTCGTTCACCTCGATCAAGACCCGCGGATTGCGCAATGAAGACACAGCGGTCCTGATTGACGGGCTCCGTTTTCGCGACGCTGCGGCGCCCCAGGGCGACGCCTCGGGATTCCTGGAAGACTTGATTGTCACCGATGTTAGCCGGGTTGAGATTTTGCGCGGCTCGGGCTCTTCGCTCTACGGCTCGAATGCTATCGGTGGCGTCATCAATCTCGTAACTGACGAGGGTGGCGGGCCGGTCCACGGCAATGTGCTCGCCGAAGGTGGCGGACTGGGAATGTTTCGCGGTCGAGGCCAGGTCGCTGGTGGCTCGCGCAATGACACAACTGTTTACAGCGCCGGTTTTTCACACCTGAATGTCACGCGTGGAGTTGATGGTCAGGATGAAGCGCGCAACACGAGCGGACAGGGGCGCATTCTCTTTCGCCCGACACCTGGGATCACGCTCTCGGCACGCATCTTCGCCGCCACTTCCCGCTCGCAACTGAACAATAGTCCGGAGAGTGTTGGCAATATACCCCCGACCGGCATCATCGAAGCGATCCCGCTTTCGCTTACAGAGTTGCGTCGTTATGAAGCGGGCGCGCCAACCTCGCAACTGAATGTTGGCGCCGCGACCTTTATCCCCGCTGCAAATGACCCTGACAACCTGCGGAAAGCAAATTTCTTTTCCGGGGCGATCATCTTCACGCAGCGGCCTACTGAGGCATTGGGCTATACCATCAGCTATCAGGGTCTGGCCACCAATCGCAGCGGCATTAATGGACCGCTGGGTGTCGGTTTCCAGCCATTTGGAGGCACGGAGCGATCGGATTTCGATGCGCGCGTTCATACGCTGGGTGCGCGTTTCGATGTACAGGCCTCGCGCAGCAACTTCATCACCGGTGGTTACGAGTTCGAAAGCGAGAACTTCAGGAATCCATCTATTCAACCGAATCCGGCGGACAACTCCAACGTCGATGTCTCGCAAAGAAGCCACACACTCTTTGTCCAGGATCAATTGCGGTTTATGAATGATAGGCTGCAACTCTCCGGAGCATTTCGCACGCAGTTCTTCCGACTCCAACAACCGGCGTTTACGCCCGCAGCTTCTTCGCCATATGCAGGCCTTACTTTTCTGTCACCGCCAACAGCCTACACGGGCGACGGATCCGTCGCCTACATGTTTCGTTCGTCGGGCACCAAGTTGCGCGGCCACGTTGGTAATGGCTATCGGGCACCATCGCTTTTTGAGCGCTTTGGCACGTTCTTCAGCAGTTTCTTTGGTTACTCTGTCTTTGGCGATCCGCGCCTGCAACCGGATCGCTCAATTGCCTTTGACGCTGGGATTGATCAGACGCTCTACAAGGGCCGATTGCGGGCCTCGGCGACCTACTTCTACACGGAGCTTCAGAAAGTGATCATTTTCGACTTCTCGGGGGCCATTAATCCGGCAACAGATCCTTTCGGGCGGTTTGGCGGCTATCGCAACACGAATGGGGGTATCGCTCGCGGTGTCGAGTTGAGCATGACGGCAACACCAGGCCGCGCGCTAAACGTGTCGATGGCTTATACCTATACGAAGAGCCTGCAGCGCACGCCTCAGGTGACGGGCGTCCTCCGTTCCCTCGTGATTCCCGATCATCAATTCTCGCTGATTGTTACCCAGCGCCTCGGTCGCCGCGTTTTGATTAATTTTGATCTCGCAGCGTCGAGCGATTACCTGGCGCCGATCTTTGACCCCAACACTTTCGCCAGCCGTGCCTATCGCTTCCGCGGAATATCGAAGGGCGACCTGGGCGGAAGCTACACCCTGCCGCTTAAGGAATCACGTTCGCTGCGCTTCTTTGGTTATGTGGACAATCTATTCGGCCGGGAGTATTTCGAGAGCGGCTTTCGTACGCCGGGACGAACAGGTCGGGCGGGCGTTTCGCTCAGCTTCTGAGTTCATTATGGAAGAAATGGGAACTCCATCCGGCAATGCGCTCGGCGTTGGCAGCACTTCAGTTTTGATGTCGTGGAGCGGCGGCAAAGACAGTTGCATTGCGCTCTACGAGATTCAAAGAAGGAATGACTATCGGGTGGCTGCACTGCTAACAACTCTGACGCGCGATTACGACCGGATCAGCATGCATGGCGTCCGGCGCGTATTACTCGAAAAACAAGCGCGCAGCTTAGGGTTGCCGCTTCATCAAGTTCTCATCTCAAAAAACGCGACCAACGATGAATATGAGATGAGGATGGGCGAAGCATTCGCGGTACACCGCGATCAGGGAACCAATTCAATTGTGTTTGGTGATCTATTTCTTGAGGACATAAGGGCCTATCGCGAGCAGTTCCTGGCCCGGCATGGTATGAAGGGCGTGTTTCCGGTGTGGCGACGCAACACGTCGGCGTTCATCAAGTGCTTTGTGGAACTGGGATTCAAGGCGGTTGTTACCTGTGTCGATTCGAAGGTGCTCGACCGGTCCTTTGCCGGAAGAATAATTGACGAAGAGTTTCTTTCATCGCTGCCTTCGCATGTCGATCCCTGTGGCGAGAACGGAGAGTTTCATTCTTTTGTGTTTGATGGACCGATCTTCGCAGAGGCAGTGACGTTCTCTATCGGTGAGACGGTTCTAAGAGACTGCTTCTGGTTTCGGGACTTGTTGCCGGCATGATGCCGGAACTGGTTCCGGTTGAGTAAGTATTCTGAATTGCCGAAGTTTGAAAAAGGAGAAGACAAATGCCTGAACGACGGTTTGTTGTAGTCGCTTGTATGATCCTGGCCGCGGCGGCCTCTCGATTAATCCCACATCCACCTAACGTCGCATCCATCACGGCTGTGGCTCTGTTCGGCGGAGCCTACATATCGGATAAACGCCTGGCGTTTCTTGTACCGATGGCGGCGCTGTTTATCAGCGACCTGGTTCTGGGTCTCTATGGTCACATGGAAGTCGTCTATGGAAGCTTTGCTCTGGTGGTGTGCATTGGACTACTGCTTCGTAGGCGTCGCACCCCGCTCGCGATTGGCGGGGCCGCACTGGCAAGCTCGGTACTATTTTTTGTCATAACCAACTTCGGTGTCTGGGCATTTGGCTCATTGTATCCGAAGACGATGGCCGGTCTGCTTGCCTGCTACGTGGCTGCTATTCCGTTTTTCCAGAATTCACTTTTCGGGGATGCAGTCTACACGGTGGCACTGTTTGGCGGATTTGCGCTTGCCGCGAAATGGTGGCCCGCTTTGCGTGAACCGAACCCCGTTCATCCCTAATCGGTCTGAAGGCGCCACCGAATTCCAAACGTTGTTCGGCCCTAACATTATGAGATCTGTCCAGGAAAAAAGCTGCTCAAGCTGTGGAGAGAGTTTTAGCTGTGGTCCTGAAAGGGGTGAAGAGAAATGCTGGTGCGATAACATGCCGCATGCTTCATTCGTAGCGAATGAAGATCAGGATTGCCTCTGCCCCAAATGCCTGCGCCAGGCAATTCAGGGATTAAGTGGCACCTTTACTTCCACGGCGAAGAGCGTTCAGCCTTTAAGACAAGCTGTACTCAATCCACAATATTCTCTTCTAGAGGAGCAGGATTATTACCTGGAAGCTGAGATGATTATCTTCACGGCCCGCTATCACCTTCGCCGCGGGTACTGTTGCGAGAACCGTTGCCGCCATTGTCCGTACGGGGAAAACGGTAAGTAAAAAGCCGCTGTCTTATGGACAATAGATTGGCGAAGAGAGTTTCAGGTTGGCGGGACGGCCTGATTCCAAACTGTCCGGCCGGGTTCAATGAAGCAAGCTGTCAGACTCTATCCAACCTGAAACTTCTTTACGGCGTATTTAGGTTCGGCCCTCGCGATCAGGACTCGGGTCCGGTCATTAAACCGCCAATAAGGAACAGAATGCCGACGGCGATATGAATGATGTGGTCCATATTCCCAAACATCAGCGGGCCGATGTGCAGCATATGCATGTTGGCAGCATCTCCCACCAGGTAACCAACCACGCCCAGAAGCAGATAGACGGCTCCGAATACGAGATCGAATCCCCGGGCCGCCGACATCGATCCGGCGAAACCAAAATACAGAGCGATGATGCCGCTGACTATGTGGACTGCGTTGTGCGCCGGATTCAGATGTGCGTGGAGCGGAGCGAGAACTGTCGTGAAACCTAGAATGCCAACCAGGAGCAATACGATACCTAGAATCTTAGCAATTGTTTTTGCCATGATTTCTTTTTTTCTCCTCAGTGAATGGGTGTTGATTAGCTTGGGCGGATGGTTCAGAACTTCAGGCGAGCCGCCCCTGTTCAAACCGCGAGATTGTGCCTCTGAACGGCGCGGATTGTAGCATCAATAGGCGTCCGCGGGTGCAAACATTTTCCCCGGGAACGCAAAAGCGCAGGCTTTTGTTGAGCACGGTTTTACCTGGTGCTATACTCCGTGCGCTCCCGAGAATCAGGCTGACCGGTAAGGAAGGAGAAAGTATGTCCTACCCTAACTTGAAGAGTCTCGTCTCTGCCAATAGACCGCGCCGGCAACTGTTACAGTTTGCATTGGCTTTGGTGATGGCGATGCTGTTTCCCATTATTGCCAGTGCCTACACGCTTGTGATGAGGGACGGCCGGCACAAAGAGATTCCCGCGACGTTCACAGTTACGGGAACTACCTTAACTTATGAATGGGCCCCCGGATTTAACGTAACGGTCTCGTTGTCCGTTATCGACATCCCTGCAACGGAACGAATCAATCAGGAACCATCCGGAAGTTTTCTCAGAAGGGCGGCAGCAGCGGCTTTCCCAACAGTTTTTTCATCTCCAGCACCGGCGCGTCAGGCGCGTCTCAGCATCACCAACGCGGACCTGGAACGATCGCGCCGCACGCGGTTGGAAAGCGAAAAGGCTTACGAGCAGCGGCGCCGCCAATTGGGCTTGCCTTCACTCGCAGAATCGCGAAGTCGCGAAAAACAGGAAGCTGAGGATACGGTTGAGTTCGTAAAACAACACAAAGCTCGCGAGGAAAGCAAGGAAGCCTACTGGCGCTCGCGCGCGACCGAGATTCGAGCTGAGGCGGCCGAGGTTGATGCGCAGATCTATTACCTGCAATCGCGGCTGACGGAATTCTCCAGTTCGTCGCCGTTTTCCAGCACCATCCCCGGCTACACAACGGTCATCCCTAACCCATACGGCTGGCGCGGTCGGGGATCACGGACTTATGGGCAGCGGGTGCCTTATGGTTACGGAGGACCGATATTTGATCCCTACGGTTCAGCCTACCCCTATAGCTTCCCGACGCGGCCGTATCAGTCTTACGACCGCTCTTACGAGCAGGCCAAGCTGGTTGAGCAACTGAACAGCTTGCTGGTGAGGCGTGAAGGCCTTGCCGTTCGCTGGCGGCTGTTGAACGACGAAGCGCGTCGCGCCGGAGCGTATCCCGGCTGGCTCAGACCGTGAAGAGCAGGAGTCAGGAGTCAGACGTCAGGGGTCAGAGATCAAACGAACCATTTTCCATATATCATTTGACATTTCTCATTTGTCATTGATTTTGCGACTGAGCGCCCGCTTCTAACCTCTGACTTCTGACCCTCTGACTGCCGACTTCTGATCACCTTGTGACCCCCAACCACCCAACATCAGGGAAATGGCAAACAACTGGGAAACTGTTATCGGGCTTGAGATTCATGCTCAGCTGAGCACTGAGTCGAAGATCTTTTGTGGCTGCTCGACGAAGTTCGGTGACCAGCCAAATGCGAACACGTGTCCAGTGTGTCTCGGCTTGCCTGGAGCGTTGCCGGTTTTGAATTGGCGAGCAGTAGAGTTGGGAGCGCGGGCAGCGTTGGCGCTGGGCCTTCACATTAATGAGCGATCTGTTTTCTCCCGCAAGAACTACTTCTACCCTGACCTGCCAAAGGGCTACCAGATATCGCAATACGATCAGCCATTTTCAGCGCATGGCGTGCTGGAAATCATGACTGCCGAGCGCGACGAGGCCGGACATGCGCGCAACTGGAGCTCCAAGACAGTTCGCGTCACGCGGTTGCACCTTGAGGAAGACGCCGGCAAGAATGTTCACGAAGGCCTGCCGGAAGTCGATCGCTATTCGTATATTGATCTGAATCGCGCCGGCACGCCGTTGGCTGAGATTGTCACTGAGCCGGACTTTCGTTCTTCGTGGGAGGCTTACGATTATGTCAATCACGTGCGCCGGGCGTTGCAATGGGTGGGGGCCTCCGAAGCCGATATGGAGAAGGGAAACCTGCGTTGTGAAGCCAATGTGTCGGTGCGCCGCGCCGGCGAGAGCTTTGGCACCAAAGTGGAGCTCAAGAATCTGAATTCGGTTCGCTTCATGCAGCGGGCCATTGAATACGAAGTGAAGCGACAAATTGCTGCGTTGGAAGCAGGGGAACGAGTTAACCAGGAAACGCGGCTGTGGGATGAACGCGCGGCCAAGACTCGCGTGATGCGTTCAAAAGAAGAAGCGCATGATTATCGCTATTTTCCTGAGCCTGATCTGCCGCCGCTGCTCGTCACTCGGCGATTCATCGACGACGTGCTGATGGCGATGCCGGAACTGCCGGAGGCCCGTCGCCAGAGGTTCATGGCGCAATATGATCTTTCATTCAGCGACGCGTCGCAATTAACTTCCGAGCGGGCCCTTTCGGACTACTTTGAAGCGGCAGCCGCGGCCGCTGCAAATCCGCGCGCGGCGTCAAACTGGATCAGATCGGAGCTGCTGCGCGAAATAGAAAATGCAGGCATCTCCGCGTCCAATTGCCCCGTATCGCCCGGTGAACTCGGAGCGTTGGTGCGCTTGATTGATGAAGGAACGATCAGCGGCAAGCAGGGTAAGGAAGTGCTGTCGGAAATGTTCGCTTCGGGGAAGAGCGCCGCGGCTATCATTGAAGAGAGTGGTTTGGTCCAACTGAGCGACACGGGCGAGATTGATCGGATCATCGACGAAGTCATTGCCGCCAGTCCTTCACAACTGACGCAGTTTCGGGCCGGCAAAGAAGCGTTGTTTGGCTACTTCGTGGGCCAGGTGATGAAGGCCTCAAAGGGTAAAGCCAACCCCAAGGTGGTAAACGAGCGGCTGAAAGAGAAGCTGAAAGGCTAACGAGACTATCCGCCTTGGCGCGGCGCCAATTTGGAGTGCGGTGGCAAGCGGAGCGCGACACCGCTTTGGATTTAGACAGGCGCACTCCAATTCGTGGGCAGGCTAATGGAACGCTATCCAAAGCGCCGTCGCCGCTTCGCTCTGCCGGCGCACTCCATAGAATATGAATCTTAA
>DASXRU010000181.1:0-38581 GCA_036506395.1 Pyrinomonadaceae bacterium
ACGGCACCATGCACGCCCGGCGATATCGAGTGCAATAAGGTCATACGTGGTGTCGAGTCAGCCAATTTCCTGCGCTCACCGGAGTTTCAGCGAAAAGGCAACTATGTAATGTTCCTGTATATGGTCTCCATCGGGCAGAGACCAGTAACGCCGGCAGAACTCTCAACGAAGAACGACCCGGCGCTAAACGACCGGCCTCACTACGTCGAGTTCATGACAGATTTGCAGAGCATCTCAACTCCGAACGACGATCCGCAACTCACGGAAAGCAAAAAAGCAGCTCTGGCTGATGCCTGGATGCTGCGGGTGGAGATTCAAAACAAATACGGCGGTTTGTCGAATACAGCGTTCGTACAGGCGCTGCTGGACACGGCGGGCGTAACCATACCTAATCAACAGGCGTTGGTTGACGACTTGAATGCCGGACGCAGGACGCGCGCTCAGGTGTTGCGCGCGATTGCCGAGAGTCCGGAGGTCAGTGCCAGGTTTTACCGACCGGCATTCGGCACGATGGGGTACTTCGGCTATTTACATCGCGATCCGGAAGACTGTCATAACCCGAATAACTGGACTGGGGGCGACGTGAATCAGTGCGGTTACATCTTCCACAACAACCGCTTTGCCTTGCCTTTCGACCCAGCCGAGATAGAAAACATTATGGTTCGCGGTTTTATTGAGTCGCCCGAATACCGGCAAAGATTCGGACCGTAAAAGTGCGACTCAATTGAAACCACGTTAGTCGCCGGGTGGTTTCACAAAGCGGCAAGACTAATAACAATTTTCTTCAGCAAGAAGGGCCGCATCAGTCGGCAGTGTGAAAGGAGCGTCCTATGTTTGGTCGAATAACAGCCTTCGTCTATGGAGTGCTTTGCTATTTGGTTTTCTTCGGGACTTTTCTGTACGCGATTGGTTTCATGGGCAATCTGGTGGTCCCCAAGTCAATCGATTCGGGACTCCAGGAACCGCTCGGCCAGGCTCTGCTCATAGATGCCGGACTGCTCCTGGTTTTTGCCATCCAGCACAGCGTGATGGCTCGCCAATGGTTCAAACGCGCATGGACCCGCATTGTTCCGGAGCCGGTCGAGCGCAGCACCTATGTCTTGCTTTCCAGTCTCCTGCTCTTGTTGCTGTTCTGGCAATGGCGTCCGATAGGTGGCCAGGTCTGGAATGTCGAGAACCCCGCCGGCCGTATCGCGCTCTACGGCGTGTTCGCGCTCGGCTGGCTGCTCGTGCTGGCCAGCACTTTCCTGATCAATCATTTCGATCTCTTCGGACTGAGGCAGGTCTATTTTTATTTGCGCGGGAGGCAGTATTCGCCGATCACGTTCAGAACGCCGGCCCTGTATCGCTTTGTGCGCCACCCACTCTATCTCGGCTGGCTGATGGCTTTTTGGTTGACGCCGACCATGACTGCAGCCCACTTGGTATTTGCGATAGCTACGACCGGCTACATCATGGTGGCCATTCAATTCGAGGAACGAGACATGATCCGATTTTATGGAGACGTATACCGCAACTATCGACAGCAAATTCCAATGATCATTCCTCTTCGGTTAGGCAAGAGGAAATCGCGGAGCACGGCAACAAACGAGAAGGCTAAATCGGTCTCCTGAACTGAAAACCTCCCAATAACTTTGCGGCGTGGAAGCACGTCCTGAAATCATCGAAGTGATTGCTTCGGGTGTGAATGAGACCAGTTGCCGTCCCTTGGGACAGTAGTAATTAGCTCTTCATCCATCATTCATCACTCGCTTGTAAATCTGCATGATCATTTCAATGGAAAATGAGAAATGAGAAATGTCATATGGAAAATCTGTCTCCTGCCGACTCCCCTCCCATACAAGATTCCATCGCCACCCACCATGACTACTTGTTGCGTGATTTCCCCACACTCGTCAGTTATTGTTGCCTGAGCGCGACAAGCCTCAGTTGAATTCTTCGCATTACTGAACTTCGCAGGCGGCACAGGCGTTGCTCCTTATTCAGAGCTCTTGTAAAAATCTCTCGAGAGTAGGACGCTTTCAACGCCTTGATCAAACAAACAACTCTGGCCTCGCCGGTTGAGACGAGAGGCACGGGACTTCACACAGCAGTGCCGGTACACGTGCGTTTACTGCCGGCGCCGCCCGACACTGGCTACGTGTTTCGGCGCACTGACCTCGGCGGCTTTGAGATTCCCGCCACGGTGGAGTCAGTGGCGCATTGCAGCTATGCCACCACGTTGATGCGCACCGGCGTAATGCTCTCGACGGTAGAGCACTTGCTCGCGGCGCTACGCGGCTCGGGAGTAGACAACGCCTTCATCGACGTGGATAACCTGGAAGTTCCGATCATGGACGGTTCGGCCGAGGCCTTCACCGATATGATTGACCAGGCGGGTGTGATGAATCAGCAGTTGACGCGCCGGGCGTTGCTGGTGCGGCAAAAGGTCAGCGTCGAGAATGGCAACCGCCGCATCTCCCTCGACCCCTGCGAAGCATACGAGATCGATTGCCTGATTGATTTTCCCCACCCGCTGATAGGCGTGCAGCATCGCTGCTTCGTCGTGAACGATGGCGCCTTTGGCCGCGAGATTGCTGCGGCGCGAACATTTGGTTTCACGGAAGAGATCGAAGCGCTGCGCCGGGCTAACCTCATTCGCGGCGGCTCGCTCGATAACGCTATCGTGCTGACCAAAGACGGCATGCTGAACGAGACTGCCCTGCGTTTCACTGACGAGTTTGTGCGCCACAAGATTCTCGATATCATCGGCGACCTGGCGTTGCTGGGCATGCCTCTGCTGGGAAGGGTGAAAGCGGAGCGCAGCGGCCACATCATGCACGCGGCTTTGATGTCCACGCTGCTGCGAAATCGAGAAGCCTGGGATATCGTCGATATGCCGGTGGCGGCCGAGGCTTTGAATATTGCCTAACCTCATAGTATCCGAACCACTTGCAATGATGGCTCCCTTAGCCTGACCCAGAGACGCTCCCTCCTTACTCAACATCGGTAGGATAATTCAATTAAGCCTGCGCAGCAGGCAACAGAGTGTTAGCCCCTGGCGAAGCGCAGCTGAGCCTGGGGATCCAACCACCCAAGATTGTAAGAGCCTGCGAAGCAGGCGAAAGGAATGCGATGTCCTACACCAACCTCCTCTACCACATCGTTTATGCAACAAAAGAGCGTGCCCCGCTTATCACCAATCTCTTGCGTCCACGACTTCATGAGTATCTCGGCGGAATCGTGCATGGCCTGCATGGTGTACCTATTGAGATAAATGGAATGGCGGATCGCGTGCACCTGCTGGTCAGGCTTGGACCGGTCTTATCTGTCTCAGAATTTCTAAGCAAATTAAAATCGAATTCCTCAGGCTGGGCCAAAAGGCAAACGGCAGGACGTTTTGCCTGGCAAGCGCGTTACGGTGCTTTTACTGTTAGTGAATCACAGGTTGATTACGTACGGGAGTACATTCGGAATCAGGAGAAACATCATCGCAAAATGTCATTCGAGGAAGAGTTTAAGGCTTTACTGCGGTCGCATGGAATCGATTTCGACGCCGCTCATTTGTGGAGCTGAGATCTATCGCCAGCTTCGCAGGCTCTGGTCATCTATGATGCGATGGGTTCCCCAGGCTCCGGCTACGCCTTCGCCAGGGCTACCAGTCTGTCGCCTGCTACGCAGGCTCAGGTGCCTACGGCGCGCCCACAAACTCATAAACAATTTTCAGATGCAAAAGGCCGGGAGAGATTTCCGGGCGAATTTCTTTGGCGCGCAAACGCAACGCGCCGCCGGCCGGCGCAATTGGAACTCGCGCGGAAAGCTGGTCCAGCGTCAGGATCGTAAAAGGATTGTAGCGAACATCAATCGCGCTTTGTGCCAGGCTGAGAAGTGAACCGCTCACCAGCGGCGGAACGTTCGTGAGACGAACCTCTTCGACCCTGACCCGTCCAATCAGCGCCTGGCGTCCGCGATCAAACTCCAGGTTTATTATCGCGTTGGCCGAGCCCTCGAATTGAATACACCCCAACAGCGACGAGTAATACGAGCCCGCAAATGCCAGCGGCGCCATGACACGGCCACTGTCAAAATGTACGGTAGTTCTGACACCGCCAACTTCGCGTTTCAGTACCGCAACACTCGCACAACCGGATTGCCCCGACTGATCCCCGCGGTTGAGCGTAACCGAGGGCTCTTTCAAATTGTTGAAGATGGCATCAAGAAATGAGTTGGCGAATTGCTCGTTTATGGTGATGTCCGCTTCGGGCGCGGCCGATGAAACCACTTGCCTCCGACGTGTGACGGATTCCTGGGCCGGCACGCAAATCGACGCTGCCACCAGGATCAACAACGCCAGGACCGATCTGTTTAGGTTAAGTACCTTGGTCATATTTGAGACTCCCGCTCGTGCTGATGTATGAACTGCCGACAAGGTTACCACGTGTGCCAGTACCACCTGCTCTCCTTTCCCTTTGGGAGAGGCCGGGTGAGGGTGCGAAGCTCTCTCCTCTCCCTTTGGGAGAGGTCGGGTGAGGGTGCGAAGCTTAGCGGGCGGGTTCATCGGCGCAGTTCTTGCCGCTTCTCCATAGTGAACAATGGTGTTCCAAACAAGTCATGCGGACCTTCATCAATTCGTCTGAATCCAGACCTCTCATACAGCCGGATAGCCCGATCAAGGAAAGGCGTTGTACTGAGAAATAGACGCGTGCAGCCTTTTTCGTTTGCATAATTCTCGATCTGAGTCAGGAGCAATTCACCCAATCCATTTCCTCGGGCGGTGGAGAGTACGGCCATGCCTCTGATGTAGAGAGATTCCTGCTTGAGAACTACAGAAACAGTACCCACAATCGCGCCGTTCAGCAGGGCCACCCAGATTGGACCTTCGCTCATTCGCGCCAGTACTTGTTCGGCAGTTGGGGTGGTGGCGGCGAATCCCTCACTCGTGTAACGAGATTTGTAGCCGAGAAAGGATTCATGCAGTAGCGAAGAAATTGCCGCGGCATCGCCAAGGCCGGCCATTCGTGTTTCAAATTCTGTTTCGCTTGATTGCACGCCCAGGTTTAGTATATCGCCACGCTCCCACCGGCGGTAGAGGTCGGGTTCCATCACTCATCGCTATTTACTATTCACCGGTACGTATTTACTATTCACCACTATGTATTGTCCGCAATGCGGCACGGAATCTGGATCCGGTCTGCAGTATTGCCGCTCATGCGGCGCCAACCTCAAGGTGATTGGCAAGGCACTCACGCTTAGCGAGGCGATTGCTCGCAGCGATCGCGGCCCCCTGCCGAAGATCAAGGAGATGATCAAGAACTTAAGGATCGAGCACGTCACCGATGAAGTGTCGGGCGCACTGGAGCGAATGAACCAGGAGATCGTGAACACCACTCCCTTCAGAAAGTCGGGCCGCCGGTGGCGATGGATCGAGAAGAAGACCGCTGAAGAGCGCCGCGAGAAACATCTTGTTAAAGGTACAGTCTCGATGTTTACGGGCGTCGGCCTGATGATCTTCCTCTACTACTTTTCGGCCGCTCTGGTTCTAAAACTCCCTCCAAACGTGATGGCGGAAATTCCCTTTGAGGTGGATCCTGTGGTCCGCGTCCTCTGGCTGTTGGGCTTAATCCCCACCCTATCTGGCGCCGGACGCATCGTTGCCGGACTTCTGATTCGGCCCACCAGACATGTCAATATCGATGCCAACATCGCGAACGCTTCTGCAATCTCCGAGCCGCAATCCGAAATCCGAAATTCCTCATCTGGCCCACCCGCAAGCGTTACCGAAAACACAACGAATTTGCTGAAGTAGGCCAGACATTCCTGTCTGTCATTCGTCACCCGTCGTTGCCACATTCACCATTTACCATTTACCATTTACTATTCCCCACATGCGATACAGACAATTCGGCCGCACCGGCTGGCAGGTTAGCGAGATCGGTTACGGGATGTGGGGTATGGGAAGCTGGTCAGCCTCGGACGATAACGAGTCGCTCCAGTCATTGCAGGCCGCAGTAGAGCTCGGCTGCAACTTCTTCGACACCGCGCAGGCTTACGGGGACGGCCACAGCGAGAAGCTGTTAGGGCAGACCGTTGGAGCCAACCGCGACAAGCGGCTCTACACCGCCACAAAGATCCCGCCAAAGAATAAACAGTGGCCGGCGCGCCATGAGTTTAAGCTCCAGGACACTTACTCGCCGGATCACGTCGAAGAGTATGTTCATCGCAGCCTCGAGAGTGCGGGGCTGGAAAGTTTTGATCTGATCCAGTTTCACACCTGGGAAGATGATTGGTTACGCGATGACCGCTGGCTCTACAAACTGGACGACCTTCGCAGCCAGCACCTTCTGAATGCGATTGGCATCAGCCTGAACCGCTGGGAGCCCTGGAACGGCGTGCGCGCAGTCAGGACCGGGCAAATTGATTCGGTGCAGGTGATCTACAACATCTTCGATCAGAATCCGGAGGATGATTTATTCCCCGCCTGTGACGAGATGAAGGTGGCCGTGATTGCCAGAGTGCCTTTTGATGAAGGAACCCTGACGGGCACGCTCACGAAAGACAGCCGATGGCCCGAAGGTGATTGGCGCAACACGTACTTCGTTCCGGACAATCTCAACGAGAGCGTGGATCGAGCCGATGCGTTGAAAGAGCTGCTGCGCAAGTGGAATCAGGAGCATTCATCTGAGATCACAATGCCGGAGCTGGCCCTGCGCTTCATTCTTAACAACCCAACTGTCAGCACCATCATTCCCGGCATGCGCAAGCTCGCTCATGTGGAATCAAACATCGCCGCCGGCGATGCCGGCCCGCTGCCGAACGAGTTATACCAGCAACTAAAGCAGCACCGCTGGGTCCGCAAACCCACCCCCTGGTCGCAGTAGGACAGCGGCGCCACCTTTGGAGGGCCTGCCTCCCGTCATGGTAATTCAGCTTGCTTAGGTGAATTGCGATAGGAGTTGGGTGAATGAGGATGCTAAAAAGATTTTCCATATAACATTTTCCATTTCTCATTTTTCATTGGTACTTCAAGGCTAAGATTCCTCTTTCAGTTTGAGTATGGACAATCAGTTCAATGGCAAATGAGAAATGGAAAATGTTATATGGAAAATCTATGTTCTAACGTTAAAGGGGAGATGCTCCCGCTCCTGCCTCCTGCCCCTGGCTCCTGCCCCTGGCTCCTGCCCCCAGCTCTTTGCTTTCCCCTCTCTCCTGTTTACTATTCAAAAATGTCCAACGCACGCACGCACACGATCACGTGGGAAGACCCGCGCGCCCTGGCAAAGGCCGCCGCCGGTCTCTCGGGGATGGAATACTTGAATAAGATTGTTGCCGGCGAACTGCCGCCACCGCCCATCGGTGTGCTCATGAATTTTCGCATCGGCGAGCTGAGTGAAGGCCACGCAGTCTTTCTCGTCGAGCCGGCCGAGTATCACTACAATCCCATCGGCGTCGTGCACGGCGGCCTCGCGGCAACCTTACTCGATTCAGCGATGGGCTGTGCGGTCCACTCAACTCTTCCCGCAGGCGCGAGCTACACCACGTTGGAAATCAAGGTAAACTTCATCCGGCCAATGACCGCCGAGACGGGCGAAGTGCGTTGCGAAGCGAACATCATTCACGTCGGCGGCCGCACTGCGACCGCTGAAGGAAGAGTTTTGGATCAGAAAGGCAAGCTCTACGCGCACGCCACCACCACCTGCCTCATCTTCCGTTCTGGTGAGTAAACTCGGCACCTACTCAGGCGGCCAGCTCAAGATTCAAGCATGAATAACTGCAAGTCGGGAGGACGCCTACGGCTCTGCCGTCTGATGTGCGGAAGGTCTTCGACCTTCCGTCACGTTCCCCGAATAAATTTGGGCTCAGCCCAATTGTGGGGGCGTAGCCCCAGTTGAGACTTCCAGATTTCGGAAGGTCAGAGACCTTCCACACATCAAGCGGCAAAGCCGCGATCGGTTTATCACGCTGACGTGAATAGGTACCCAGACAAAAAAATGCCGCGACTTTAGTCGCGGCATCGTGGGGATAGGACAAACAAAGCTTGTCTACCCATCAAAACTTTTGGAAGCAGTCCTTAGTAAGGTCGACCAAAGATCTGCCCCAGGATTTGCGCAGCCGTAGCCGCCCCGTTGTTCCTTCTATACCTACCGTTCCTCGAGTACTGCCTATAGCTCTCGTCATAACCGCGAACGAAGCCCTCACGATAGGCCTGCGTCGAGGCGTTACGATAGTAACGCGAGCGCTGTGGATCATAGCTCTTGCCACTTTGTCCGTCGCTGGCGCCGGTGTTTATTCCCTGCTGGTAACCGGCGTTAATCTCCCGATTGTTGTAGCCGCCGTTTCCGTAGGGATCGTTTCCGTAGTACGGATCGTTTCGATAGCCACCATTTCCATTCCGGTAACCACCGTTGCCGTAGGCGCCCGAGTACTGTCGATACCCTTCATCGTAGCCTCGCACAAAGCCATCACGAAAAGCCTGAGATGGAGCGTCTCGATAATATTTTGAACGCTGTGGGCTATAGCTCTTGTTCCGTTGAGCGTCGCTGGCCCCTGTGTTCACGCCGTACTGGAAACCTTGCTGTACCTGCTGGTTGTTGTAGCCGCCATAGCCTCTATCATCGCGCCACTGTGCGCTGGTCGTCGTGCTCGTCGTAGCAATTATTCCGAAAACAAACGCAAGCGCTATCAGAGCGCTGCCAAATGTCTTTTTCATATTCCCCTCCCTTTTGATCCTTCCCTCCGTTTCAATTGGGAAAAGTGCAACCTTTGTGCCACTTATTTCCCTGGAAAATATTGGGATTTTCGCCGATAAAAAGTACCCATTTCGTGCATGGAATGTAGGAGATCCGACGTCAGAGGTCAGAGGTCGGAGGTCAGAAGTCGGAGGTCAGGAGTCAGGAGAGTCAGAAGTCAGGAAGTCGGAAGTCAGGAGTCAGAGTCAGAGGTTCTCTAACGGTCGGACTGCTGCTTCCCTTCTGATCTCTGATCTCTGACTTCTGACCTCTGACCTCTGACCTCTGACCTCTGATCAAGGAATTAGCAACAACTTGCCGGTGGTTTTGCGGCCTTCGAGATCGCGGTGGGCCTGTTGGGCTTCGGCCAGGGGGTAGGTTTTGTGGATGCGGAGTTTTAGCTCGCCACGCACAATCATCTGCAGGACATCATTGGAGCGCTGTTCGAGTTCTGCGCGACTCACGATGTAGTGTTGCAGGCTCGGGCGAGTGAGATAGAGCGAGCCCTTCTGCGTTAGCGTCAAAGGATCGAAGGGTGGGACCGCGCCACTCGCGCCGCCGAAGAGCACCAGGTAGCCGCGGGGACGCAGGACATTCAGATCCTTATCAAACGTGTCCTTCCCTACCCCGTCATAAACTACGTGAACGCCCTTGCCTTGAGTCAGCCGCTTTGTTTCCTCTCCAAAGTCCTTCTTTGTATAGATGATCACTTCATCGGCGCCGGCATCG
Source organism: Pyrinomonadaceae bacterium (assembly GCA_036506395.1). Taxonomy (GTDB): domain Bacteria; phylum Acidobacteriota; class Blastocatellia; order Pyrinomonadales; family Pyrinomonadaceae; genus DASXRU01. Next base: position 9,435 of record DASXRU010000181.1, read on the forward strand.
CGCGCAAGTTGGGCCTTCTCTTCTGAACCCGCGGTGCCGATTACGCGCGCGCCCAGGAGTTTGCACAGCTGGACCAGGAGCGAACCTACCCCTCCCGCAGCGGCATGGACCAGGGCAGTCTCGCCGGCCTTAATCGGATAGGTGCTGTGGCTGAGGTAGTGCGCCGTCATCCCTTGCAGCATGGCGGCAGCAGCCTGGTTAAAGTCGAGCTTGTCGGGGATTTTTACCAGGCGATCCGCGGGGACAGATGCATACTCCGCATAATTTCCCAGGGCGCCGGAGTAGGCTACGCGGTTTCCTACTTTTACGTTGATGACATTTGCGCCGGTTGCAGAAACGATGCCCGCGGCTTCCTGGCCATTGATGAAAGGGAGCGGCGCTGGATAGCGGCCTTCGCGAAAATAGACGTCGATAAAGTTCACGCCCGCGGCTTTGATCTGCACCAGGGCTTCGTTTGGTTTGGGATTGGGAATGGGCAGCTCGACGAGCCGGAGAACCTCGGGACCACCGACCTGGGAGACTTGAATGGCTTTCATGGATGGTGAATGGTAAATGGTGAATGGTAAACGGTAACATCAACTTCAGGGGACGCCATGGAATACCCGCAGTCAGGAAGGGGGCATGCCCCCGCTGTCTTCCATGGTGCTTTATAAGATCAACAACAAAACAAGAGCGGGGGCAGGCCCCCTTCCTGACTGCGCTGTTCCGAGGTGCACCCTATGCGGACGCGCCCTGCGCTGTTACTCGCTCCAGGCGTCGCATCAGCTCTGACTTGCTTTGCACCCCGACAATCCGATCAACCTCGCCACCAGCTTTGAACACAAGCAAAGTCGGAATGCTGCGAACGTTGAAGCGATTCGCGGTCACGGGATTCTCGTCCACATTCAGTTTTGCTATCCGCACGCGCCCGGCTACCTCAACCGCCAACTCTTCGAGCACCGGCGCAATCATTCGGCAAGGGCCACACCACGGCGCCCACATGTCGAGTAACACCGGCAGCGGCGACTGCTCAACCTCAGCCGCAAAACTTGCATCGGTGACTGTCAGCGGTTTGTTGTTGGACAGGGACAGAGGCTTTTTGCACCGTCCGCAGATCGGCTCATTCCCATCTTCAATCTTTTCGCGATCCACTCGATTGTTGGCGCCGCAGGATGGGCAGCGAATCACTTGCGTATTTGGCATTCTTTTAACCCTCTTGATAATTTTCCACGGGGAAGAAACATGGTCGCTCTTTTTGGCTGAAGTGTCTATGCGCGGTGGTACGGTAGAGTTGCGCGCACGGGGTTGCCAGACTTCATACAGAGGTTACTGAAGTCAGTGCCGATGAAAGGAAAGGCCTCAAGCGTGAAGGCGAATCCGTTTCAGCACGCCGCCTTCGGCGTCGGCGAGCGGATGAACGACAATGAAGGCGCCCTTATCCAGTTCGTGCACGACCGTCTTCACGCGGCCTATCTCCAGCCGCGTTACTACGCAAAACAAGATGTCCTGCTCTGTGTCGCTGAGGCCGCCGCGGCCCTTATACACAGTCACTCCGCGCTCCAAATCACGAATGATCGCCTGACGAATCTCCTGGTTGCGCTCAGAGATGATGATGATTCCCGTGTATTCCTCCAGCCCGTGAATCAGGAAATCAACCGTCTTGGAAGCGGCAAAGTAGGTAAGCATCGAATAGAGCGCCGGCTCGATGCCGAGAAAGAACGCTGCGGCCAGGAAGATGAAGATGTTCAGAATGAGAATTACGTCGCCGACCTTCAGCAAATTGCTGCTCTTGCTGATCAGCAGCGCCGCGATCTCGGTGCCGTCAAGGACGGCCCCGCCGCGAATCGCCAGCCCGATGCCGGCGCCGATGAAGAAGCCGCCAAAGACAGCGGTCAGGAGTTTGTCAGACGTGACATCAGGGAATTTAACCAGGGCGAGGCAGAGCGATAACCCGGCAATCGCCAGCGCACTTTTGAGCGCAAAGATCTTGCCTACCTGACGAAGCCCCAGGGCAATAAAAGGAAGGTTGATAACCAGAATCAGAATTGATAGCGGCCGGTGCAGCAGGTCAGCCAGCAACATGGAGATGCCGGTAACGCCGCCGTCGATGAAGTGACTGGAGAGCAGGAAACCCTTGAGCCCGAATGCGGCGGAAAAGACTCCCAGGATGATGAGCAGTAGATTTAATGTTTCGCGAAGTGTTTTTTTCATGGCGCAGTCCACCGGCAGGCCAGGGCCGGCACTCCCGGCCATTCAGGCGTAGGCGACTTTGACGATTTGCTTGCCGAGGCGAGCCGGATTTCCTTGTTTTGCATGCGGGGAATGATACAGCAGATTTCGGATTGCGGATTGCGGATTGCGGAACACCCCGCTTAAGTGCGGAACGATGAGGGCCGATCTCACGCTAACCATTTTAACGGTTTATGGATGAATAAACTGGCTGCGATCACCTGGCTAACTAAAGCCAGGTGTTAATGAGATCAGTGCAAACTAACCCATTAGTGCTATCGCAGGCGGTACTGGTACCATTCTTGCCGCGGTATCGAACCGAAAGCTTCCACTACGTTCGGATCAAAATGAGTGCCTGCCGCCCGGGTTAGTTCTGCGGCCGCCTCTTCGTAGGATGAACCGGCGCGGTACACACGATCGCTCGTCATGGCGTCGAAAGCGTCTGCTACGGCGAATATGCGGGCGTTGCGATCGATGTCCTTCCCTGCCAGGCCCCATGGGTAACCTGAGCCGTCCCACTTTTCATGATGCTGGACCACCACTCGCGACGCGCCTTCCAGAAACTCTATCCCCGACAGAATCTGTTGCCCGTACAGTGGATGGTTGCGCATGCGGAGCCACTCTGCCTCAGTTAGTTTGCCAGGTTTATGCAGGATTGAATCCGGGACACGGATCTTGCCGATATCGTGCAGCAATGCGCCGAGGGCCAGCGATTCCATTTGTGCCCGATCGAGAAGTAATCGACGAGCCAATCGCAAACTGAAGCCGACCACGCGCCTCGAATGCTCATAGGTTTCAGCATCGTGACGTTGGAGCGTGGTGACCAGTGCCTGAAGCATCCGGCGCGGCGAGCCGTGGGGCACTGGTGGAATAAAACTGGAAGTGGACCGCTTGGTCGCTTGAGTCAACATCATTCCCCCCTAACTCTGGCAGATGCCTCGTGTGCTGAAGCAGGCTGGTTCAACCTGCCCTCTGACAGTCGTGATTAACCGCGCGTCAGCAAAGCTAATAAGCACACGAGAGTTTGTCCCCTACTCGGGAGGAAAGAGATAGCAGAGCACGGGTTCCATGGGTTCTGAGGAATGCAATAAGAATGCGAGGGAAGGCCAATGTTAAAGCCTTCCAATTGCAATAAAGGGGCGGATGCAACTTGAAACGAAGAGCGGGGGCAGGCCCCCTTCCTGATTGCGAGTAGGTACGTGTCGAGTCAGATTCCAACCTTTGAGGGTCAACGGGGAATACTTGCAGTCGGGAAGGGGGCCTGCCCCCGCTCTTTGGCAAAGGAAAAATCGGTCATAGATCTAAACAGGAGTGGTGAGCGAGGAATTGTGGGTGAGGATAAACGAGTGACTTATTTGTCGTCTTCGAGGCGCTGCTTGATCAAGAGCTCGGCGAGATCGGGGATAACATCCCAGGCAATCTCGCGCACTACTTTGTCGGATATTTGTTCGACAACCCGCCGCGCGATGGCGTCAATGTCTTCGGGAGACAAACGATTCATCTCTGTACCCTCCTGAACATTCTTGCGTCGCTCATATAGTGTGCCGCCTGACTCGGCAGATTCGACCTCGTATGAAGCCGGCCGCTGATCATAAGACGAGGCCGACTTGTCTTCGTCGGTAACGCGCTCAAACGCGACCGCGCGTGGCACGATTTGCCAGTCTGAATCCTGCGGCGGATTTCCACTTCCCGACTCCAGGCGAGGCGGGCTGCCGGACCACTCCGGCGCGAATTCAGCCTCGTAGGAGCGGTCGTCGAGCTTTATGCTTTCATGCGCAGTAACTGAGCTGAAGCCCTCTGCTTCCAATGCCGCCGGCTGAACATCGTCAAAGCCCGGGAAAGTTGCCGGAGCTTCTTCTTCAATCTCCAGGATGGCGTCATCAAGTGAATATGCAGCGGGCTGAGAATCGAAATCGCCCAAGTCCAAAAGTCCATCATCGAACTCGTCCGCGCCCCCCGCGATCGGCGGCCGCTTGCTGGTGTTGTTCATGGGTTCTACTTGAAAGGTCGGTTCAGTTTCGCGATCCCTTATCGCCGGCTCCGAGTTGCTCGCCAGAACCTCGGCCCATGAAGCTGTCTCCTCATCGAAGGCCGAGCTGCTCGCCGAAAAGCTTTCGGCCCCGTTCATTTCCGGCTGAGATTCTTTTGCGGTCAACGCGTTATCGTTTTCATGGGCCAGCGTGTGCGGGTGTTCTGTTTGCGATTCAGATAGTGGCAGAGTGTCGGCTGTGGTCAGCTCAATCTCTGCGGTGCTCATCAACTCGTCCTGGCCCTTTCCTTCCGCAGCCGGCCCTTCACTGCGCTCCAGGCCAAGGGCCGAAAGCCTTTGCGTGGGCGCTTCCGCTCCGGCGGGCCTTCCCCCGAGGAGCGTACCGACCCGGTTGACGAGCTGCCGAATTGATTGGAAGGGCTTCGTCAAGACATCGTCCGCGCCCACCCGGCGCGCCTCCGCTTCATCGAAAGGCTCGAAAGAGCCAACCAGAAGCATAACAGGAATGTTGTGAAATCGCTCATTGTGTTTGATGGCGGCGCAGACTTCATAGCCATTGCGTCCGGGCATAAACACATCCGCGAGAACCACATCAAAAGCGAGCTCTTCGAGCTTGTTGATGGCCTGATCGCCATCACTGACAGTCGTGACCTCCATTCCTTCATCTGAAAAAGTAAGGTCAACGACCTTTTGAATGGTAAGTGAGTCGTCTGCAACTAAAAGCCTGCGTCCCGCAATCACGGTTCCCTCTTTAGAAAAACAAGTCGGCCCCGCGTTGGGCCCGACTGAAACCTAACACCGGCCGTAATAGCGCGTCAAGACGTTTAGAAATTGGATGTGATGCGGTTTGAGCGCTTGCCCTAAGTATAACGAGCGGTCGCTCAATCACAGATACGCTCAGGAGGTGACGCTCCCATGGAGATGACGGCAGGAATGCCTGTTCTACTAGCCGTTACGCCGGACCACGACGATGTCGTCGGCTGTGTTTGGCTTTCCGTCGGCGCCGGCGGAACGTAAGGTGAACCCGCCGCGATCACCTTCATATTGGTAAGGTTGATGCCAGGGATCGACGCGAATCACAGTCGTCAGGTACGCCGGGCTAAGATGGTCCATGAGTGCGCTCATACTATCGGAAACTACATAAAACCCGCGTTCGCGCTGAAAGGCTTTGAGCGCCGTAGCCACGGCTTCCATTTCAGAACGCGCGCGCGCTGCCTTTTCGTTATTGAGCGCCCGCACCAGCGTGTCCACGTCTTCCCACTTCCTGTCCCCGGTGCGGATTTCGGCCACGCGCCATTTGCCGCCCTCGCCCTTCGTCAGGCGAAAGGCCGTTTCCACTTGCGCCACGACCACCGCTGAATTGCCCATGGCTGAAATATCTTTGATTCGCACCGCATCGGACGGCAGCTCTATGCCGGCCATGCGCGCGATTACCTTCCGCGCTTCTTTGGGCGTTAAGTCACCGGCTGCAGTGGCGCGCCGTTCAAGCAAAAACCCAACTATGGCCAGCGCGATCAGGCCGGCGCCTGAAACAATCAAAGCAAATCGTCGTCGAGTCATGATCGAACTCCTGGAAGGTTAAGCAAGTACGCTGTCCGCAGTACCGAAAGGCTAACGGTTCAATTGCATTTCTGGACTTTGATTCACGCCGCGGCTTCAGCCCGTGACCGCGCAAGTGCTTCCAATGTCGGAACACTTTCAACGGTTTCTCAGGCATTACCAGTTCGAAAATATTGATTGGGAAACCGTTGAAACGGTTTCCGGATTGTAAGGAGCTTTTCCCCACCGGGCTAAAGCCGCGGTGTGAATGAGATCTGAAGCAGGGTAGACGAAGGGTGCTCAAACTGAAGCAGTACTCATTTTAGAGTGGGCGTTTTATTGTTGGGCCGCGCTCTTGCCAATCAACATACGCAGCATTATTTGCAATTGAGCGGTGGTGAATGGTTTCGGCAGGAACACGACCGCCCCCGCGGCAAAGCTGTCAGAAGAAAGTTTTGGATCCTGCTCGGCCGTCATCATCATCACCGGAATCTTCATCAGGCGCTTTTCGGTTTTCATGAAGCGAACCAGCTCGGGTCCGGAAATGTGCGGCATGACGACATCGAATACGGCTGCGGTGAAGCTCTGGTCTTCCTGCAAAAGCTTGTACGCTTCACGCCCGTCGCGAGCGGTGACGACGGTATAGCCTTCCTTCTCCAGAATCGTCGTAACCAGCCGGAGTATGGCCGGGTCATCATCAGCGACGATGATGCGCCGCCCATCTTTTTTTTCAAGTTTTCGGGAATCGTTCATATTCTTGTCGACTAGACCTCCACGGCACGGCTGCTCTCGCCGGCGCGGGCGGAAAGCTCCGCCGCCAGGTTGATCGCCGCCACCATACTGGAATGTTCTGCCAAACCTTTGCCCGCGATGTCGAAAGCGGTTCCATGGTCCACCGAGGTGCGAATAAATGGCAACCCCAGCGTCACGTTCACGGCTTCACCGAATGAAAGACACTTTACCGGAATCATTGCCTGATCATGATAGCAGGCGATGACCGCGTCGAATTCTCCGCGAGAAGCTCGCAGGAAGACGGTGTCTGCCGGAAACGGTCCCGTCACGTTGATATCGTCAGCGACGCGGCAGGCTTCAATAGCCGGAACGATCTCCGACGCTTCTTCGACTCCAAACAAACCACCCTCAGCTCCGTGGGGATTCAGCGCGGCAACTGCCAGACGCGGTCGTTCGATTCCCCAGCGCCGCAGCTCATGATGCGCGAGCCTGACTCTCTTTTCTACCCGCTCGCGCTGAACCATCCTGATGGCCTCGGAAAGCGGCACGTGAGTGGACAACAAAACTACGCGCAGATTCGCTGCCACGAAACCCATTGCATAGTCTTCGGCGCCCGTCAGGTGCGCGAGGAATTCAGTGTGGCCCGGAAAACTGTAACCCCCCAGGAACAGCGCTCTCTTGTTGATGGGCGCGGTGGCGATGGCATCGATGCGTCCGGCGGCGCACAACTCGACGGCCGACTCGATGTAACCTGCTGCCGCTTTGCCCGCGGCCCCTGACTCGATGCCCGGCTCGATGTAACCGCCGATGTTGTCCAGATGAAAAATAACTGGCGAGTCGAGATAGTCCGGCAGCGGCTCGCCCTTGCGTACGATGTCATAGCCGCTCTGAAGATCAAGAGTTCGCGCTGTATGAGCCAGAAGCTGCGCGTCCCCTATGATTACCGGCACACAAACCTGGCGGACATCGTCTTCAGCAACGGCTTTTAGAACGACCTCGGGGCCAATTCCCGCCGGGTCACCCATCGTAATTCCGATACGAGGCAAGGACCGCCGCGACCGGTTACCGTGGGTTGGGCTGTGCGGCAAATCTGCCATGGCTTAACACGGATGATGCTGGCCGGCGTGGTGGCCGTGAAGCCCCCGGCGTTTCATTCGTGCCTAAAGCTCCCGCGAGTCGGAGCTATTGCGCTACGCGCTCTTCTGCCTTGTACATGTACTTGACGTTGTGTTTGAGAACGAGAAGATTTGGCGCCGACTTGCGATTCACTTTGAGAGCACTGCGATCATACCATTCGATGGTGCCCTCGATCTCCTCCCCATCCTGCAGCACAATTATCATCGGCGTGTGCGCGTCGATCTGCTTCTTGTAATAGAAGATCTCGGCGTTGGTTTCCATCGGCGGAGGAACGCGTTTGCGCACCTGAACTGATGGCGATGACGCTTGCGGCGCGGGTCGTGGCGAAGCATGTGATCCATCGCTGCCACCCCGAGGAGGGCTGCCGTTATGACGCGGCCTCTGAGGAGGCATCTCTCGTCCCTTAGCCTTTATGTCGGCCAACGTTGTCCGTATAAGTTTGCGATTCACTGTGACTTTCTACCTCCATCGGTTAAGACGGAATGCACGCCCTTCCCTGTCAGGCACATTCCGGCACCTCTGAGCATGATGGGGATTCTTTACTTACTCTCGCAGGCGACGGCCTTCGAGGAGAGAAGTGAAAACTTTAATCCGTAATTAAATATCAGGGATTGCGCGACATGCTACACGAGACAATCCAAAAAAGCAAAGGAAACGGGGAAAGCCAGTCAGAGGTCAGAGAGTCAGAGGTCAGAGGTCAGAGGTCAGAGGTCAGAGGTTACGACTGTCCGCTAATGCAACTGACTACTGGCTACTGGCTACTGGCTACTGGCTACTGACTTCTGACTACTGACTTCTGACCTCAGTCCGCTTTCTTGCGAATGAAAGTCGGCACGTCCAGATCGTCCGCACGCGAAGAGTTCACACCAGTTCGCGTCAAGTCGTCGCCGGGACGCTGAGTGTAGCGCGGGGGAGCCACAGTCTGAGGAACACTCGCCGGAGATGAGGTCATGGCAATAGTTTCTCTCGCAAATCCGGTTGCGATAACTGTGATCTTCATTTCGTCTCGCATCGTTTCATCGATTACGGCGCCAAAAATAATAGTCGCGTCTTCGTCCGCCGCTTCTCGGATTATTGACGAGGCTTCGTTGACTTCATAAAGGGTCAGGTCGGGCCCGCCCGTGATGTTTATCAGCACTCCGCGGGCACCCTGAATCGTAGCCTCTTCCAGCAAAGGCGAGGAGATCGCCTGTTGCGTAGCTTCGACGGCCCGGCTTGCGCCGCTGGCTCGCCCCGCTCCCATCAGGGCCATGCCCATGCCCGCCATGATCGTTTTCACGTCGGCAAAATCGAGATTGATCAGTCCGGGAACAGTGATCAAATCGCTGATTCCCTGGACCGCCTGGCGCAGGACATCATCAGCAACCCGAAATGCATCGCCCAGAGGCGCGTTCTTGTCCACGGTATGAAGGAGACGCTCGTTGGGAATAGTGATTACGGTGTCGACACACTCATGCAGCTCTCGCAGCCCCTCTTCTGCCTGCAGCATCCGGCGCCGCCCTTCGAAGTGAAACGGCTTGGTAACCACGGCCACAGTCAGGGCGTTGAGCTCAGTGGCCAGCGACGCGATTATCGGCGCTCCACCCGTGCCGGTGCCGCCTCCCAGACCCGTCGTAACGAAGACCATGTCAGCGCCTTCCAGAACTTCAATGATCTTGTCCGTGTCTTCAAGCGCGGCTTCGCGACCGACCCCCGGATCTGACCCGGCGCCCAGTCCCTTGGTCAGCCGGCCGCCAAGTTGGATCTTGATGGGGGCTCTCGAGCGCTTCAATGCCTGCAAGTCGGTGTTCGCCACAATGAACTCGATTCCCTCGATTCCCGACTCGATCATCCGATTGACGGCATTGCCGCCGCCGCCGCCGATGCCAATTACTTTAATGCGGGCTCCGGTAATCGGCGGCTCGTCGTCGATGAAGATATTGATGCCTTTGGCCGGCTCGCGGACTTCAGGTGTCATGGTTACTTCCTCTCTCCCAAAGCGGGAAGGTTTCCAAGGCCGTTTTCGTTTATATTGGGCTGGTTCCGTCATAGGCATCTATATCTTGCGGACTACATATTGTGCCGATCGGCGCGCCAGCATACAACAACTAGTCAAATAATACTACTGAAACGATTGCGAAATTTGGAGACAAAATGCGTCAGCTTGCCTGTGGTGCCTCTTTTTACCGCGCCTGCGCGCAATTCCAGAGTCTGCGCGCGCTGCGACACCAGGGCGAGACCGGCGGCTGCAGCCCACGACGGACTTTGAATGTCTTCGACGAGGCCGCCAAAGCGGTCGCGCTCAGGATAACCAACGCGCACTGGCGCGTCGAAGACCTGCTCCGCAATTTCAACCATTCCTTCCAACAACGCGCCGCCGCCTGTCAGGACTACTCCGCTGGATAGCTGCCGCTCCCAACCAGAGTCTTTGATTTCATCAGCGACATGCATCAAGACTTCTTCGGCGCGTGGCTGCAAAATGTCACAGAGAATCTGGCGCGACAGTTGACGCGGCGCGCGACCTCCTACCGAAGGCACTTCGACCAACTCGCCTCGCTGCGAATCTGATAACGAACCACTCGAGGCGCAGCCCACTGCGCGTTTAATTCTTTCCGCTTCAGGAATGGGAGTGCGCAGCCCAAAGGCTATGTCATTCGTAAAGTGCGAACCCCCAAGTGGAAACACAGCGGTGTGCTGCACAGCCCCGCGCTGATAGACGACCAGGCCGGTCGTTTCGGCGCCAATATCCACCAGGGCGGCTCCGAACTCCTTATCGTCGTCACTCAAAGAAGCTTCTGCCGCCGCCAGTTGTTCCAGCACCATGTCAGCCACGACCAGGCCGGCTCGATTGACGGCGTTAATGGCATTCTGACGGGCCGTTACCGGGCTGGTAACGATATGAACCTTGACAGCCAGGCGGGCTCCCATCATGCCAATCGGATCGTTAATCCCGTCCTGGTCGTCCACGATAAATTCCTGTGGCAAGCGATCCACAATCTCGCGTCCGGCAGGCAGCTGGATAGCGCAGGCCGAATCAATCGCGCGGCGCACGTCGTCGGCTACGATTTCCCGATCGCGGCCGGACACGGCCACGATGGCCTGGCCGTTAAAGCCGATAATGTGCGACCCGGCCAGATTGATGGTCACCTCTTCGGCCTCCAAACCGCTCATTCTCTCCGCCTCTTCAACCGCACGCTTGATGGCATCAACAGCAGCTTCTGGGTTGACGATAACGCCCTTGCGCAGACCACGCGCTTCCGACTCTCCAATTCCCACTATCTCGAGCAGTCCGCTCTCGCCGGGTTCGCCGACGATACACGTCACTTTGCTGGTCCCGATGTCTAATCCCACCGTGTGGTGCACGCGCTTGGCCATTCAGCTTCGCTCCTTATTGTCACCGGCCTCAGCCAGTGCGACGTGACCGGGTCAGGGCCTTTGCTTCGTCGTGTGATTTGCTTTTGTCGCCGGCCGGTCGCGTTTCCGACTTCCTGCCGTTGGGCTTCACATTAGCTCTTTCACGGAAACTGCCAACGCCATTAGTGCTTGCTGCGTTCCTTACCTGGGTGCCGGCATTCTGCGCCGACGACTGCGAAGGGCTCTCCTCGTTGCCTGTGTTTTCTCCGACGGCGGAAATCTGGGCGCCGGTGCCATAACCAACAATGGCCCGGTTGCCCTGCGTCAGATCCACATAAGTAATCAGCGCGCCCTGGGGCACCTGGCGATAACCGTCCAAGACTTTAAGCGCTTCTCTTAAACGCTTGCCGGGTTCCTGCCCGCCTAACCGCAATTCTATTTGCGAGTCCGCGCCGGCAAGTTGCGCTCGAATGTCTCGTACATCAATCAAATTCACTTCACTAACACGCTCAGAAAGACCGGAGGCATCCCACTCTCGGGCGAGCTCCATGTACTTTTGAATACGCTCGACATTTTCAACGCGCGCCTCTTCGGTTTCATCTTCGTTCCATCCGCGTACGAAGAAAGACGGAATGTGATCGGTGGCCAACATCTCCCCGAGCAGAACTGCATCTGCGTCCGTCCATACAAAATGACCGGCCGAAGTGCGCACGACGCCAACGGGCACGCGCTCATTGATGCGCACGCGCAAACCGTCCGGCAGAACTCGCGATACGACCGCAGTCTTCACTCCCGGCAGCCGTTCCAGCTCGGCGCTAATAGCCTGCAGGTCGGCACGCCAAACGCCGGCCTTACCCGCCGCGCGGCGCACCAGCGTACTAATCTCGTCGGCAGACGTGCGCGACGTCCCAGCCACATCAACTCTTCGAACCTGGAACACTGAAGCAGACGACGCCGTGCGGTACCCGACAAAAACAAGTACAGCCGTACCGATGACCAGAATTATTTTTGCGAACATTGGCAGGTACGCAAAGACGCGCCGCGGCCGGCCACCATTGGCGCGCGTGGGACCACCCCGATCGCGGCGTGCCGGTCTCTGCATGAAAGTCGCCGATCGACCCTTGGGCGGCGATGTGCGTCGTGCGCCTCTGGCTGTAATTATTTGTTCTTTCAAGAGCGTTTGTCCCTTTCGTTAACTTCATCAGGGCCGGCGGCCTGGGGCCGAGAGCGCCACAGCTCCACCTCGTATTCCAGATCAATTCCGTGCTCCCGTTTGACGCGTTCGCGAATTTCCTCCGCCAGGGCGAGCGCGTCCGACGCCTGGGCGTTATTACCTTCAGTCACGATGAAATTCGCGTGTTTGGGTGACACCACAGCGCCGCCGCGTCGCGATCCTTTCATGCCCATCTCATCGATGATCTTGCCGGTGCCCACGGCGCTGTCCGGTGGATTCTTGAAGAAGCAACCGGCTGAGCGAGCGCCATGCGGTTGTGTGGCCAGCCGCTTGCTCTTCGCGTCTTCCATTCGCTCGCGTATCTTCTCCGGATCGTCAGGACGCAGCAGCAGCGTTGCGCCCAAAAGCAACTCGCCTTCGGGAAAAGAAGTATGGCGATAGTCCCAGGTGATCTCTCTACCCGGAACCGCCATCACGCGGCCGGCGCGCGCTACTCTGACGCTTTCCGTTACGGTGCCGATTTCGTGGCCGTACGCGCCCGCATTCATCCAAAGAGCCCCACCCACCGTCCCGGGAATTCCGCCTAGCCCTTCTATTCCCGCCAGGCCGCGCCGCCCGGCGTCGATGCACAGGCGCGGCAGCGAATAGCCGGCGCTCACCGAAACTCGATCGCCTTCGAACCGGGGCTCGCCTTTCAACTCTTTCAGACTCAGGACAACGTAATGATGGTCGTCGTCGTCCGCGAGCACGTTGCTGCCGGACCCGAGCGCTCTCCACGCCACCCCTGCGCTATCCAGGGCCTGGACCACAGCGGCCCCCTGCTCCTCGGTTTCCGGAGATATGACCCAATCAATCGCGCCCCCAACACGCAAACTCGTTAACTCGGCAAAGCGGCGGCCTCGCTCGGCGCGCACCTTCAGCCGCGACGCGATTTCTTCGATCGCCTCATCGCGTTTTCGCAGGTCCACACTGTTAACCGTTTCACTTGCCATTTAGCTATGCGGTATGCGCGTCAGTACGTCCGCGCAGAAGTTCCAGCAATTGATCGCCGACGCGGTACACGGTGCCCGCACCCAGGGTGATAACGAGATCGCCGGCGCGAACAGTTTCACGGAGCACTTCGGCCGCATCCTCGACCGCGCCGACATACTTTGCATCCTTGTGACCGTAACTCTTAATCCTCTCGGTCAATACCTCGCCATCGATTCCTTCAATCGGATTCTCGCTGGCCGCGTAGATATCCGTGACCAGCAGGACGTCGGCATTGTTGAAAGCACGGGCGAATTCTTCCATCAGGTCCTGGGTGCGCGTGTAGCGATGCGGTTGAAAAAGCACCACGATGCGCTTTCCGGGCGCGCCTATCTTCGCCGCCGCCAAGGTGGCTTTTACTTCAGTTGGATGATGACCGTAATCATCGACCACCATTACACCAGCCTCTTCGCCCCGGAACTGAAAACGGCGATCCGCGCCGGTGAATTCGCCCAAAGCCTTGGCGATCTGATCGAAATTAACCTGCAGCTCCAGGCCGACGGCAATCGCTGCCAGGGAGTTATAGACGTTGTGCATGCCGGGCACGCGCAACGACACTTCACCGATCACGTCTACTCCGCTCCAGACGGTGAAGCTTGATCCAAACGCATGATCAAAACGGATACCATGCGCCGAGACATCCGCCTGCGCGCTCAAGCCATAGGTGACCCGCCGCCGCTCAATGTCGGGAATTACCGCCTGCACATTAGGATCGTCCAGACACAAGACGGCTGCGCCATAGAAGGGGACCTTGTTGACGAAACTCACGAAGCACTTACGAACATCGTCCATGTCGTGGTAGTAGTCCATATGCTCTCGATCAATGTTTGTTACCACTGCAATCGTCGGCGAAAGCATCAGGAACGAACGATCGCTCTCGTCGGCTTCGACGACCATCAGGTCGCTTTTCCCTAAACGCGCGTTCGATCGGTAAGCGCGCACCACTCCGCCTACCACAAAAGTCGGATCGAGATTCGCGCTGCCCAGCACTGTTGCCACCATGGACGTGGTCGTTGTCTTTCCGTGGGAGCCGGCAACGGCGACAGAATAAGGCTTCAATCGCATTAGCTCTGCCAGCATCTCCGCCCGCGGAATTACCGGAATCAGCCGCCGGCGCGCTTCCACGATCTCCGGATTGTCATCGCGCACCGCCGTCGATCGCACCACCACATGAGCGTTGCCGACGTTCTCCGCGCTGTGCCCTTCTTTGAAATCAACTCCGAGGAGTTGCAGGCGATCGATCGCCTCTGACCTTTTCTGGTCGGAGCCGGACACGCAGAAGCCCAGGTTCGCGAGCACTTCAGCGATTCCGGACATGCCTATGCCGCCAACGCCAACGAAGTGAACTATTTGAATCCGTCTAAACATGGTTCATTGCCATTGCATTGCCGATTGCCAATTTCCGATTGCCGATTTCGCCTCGATACCACCCACCTATTGCTTACTGCTTACTGCTCACTAACTGCTCCATTAGATCCACCGTGGCTGCTGCTGCATCGCGTCGCGCCATCCCGCGGCTGGCCGTTTCCATTTGCGAGATCTCGTTCGGATTAGCCACCAACGATAGAATGTCCTTCGCAAGTTTCTCGCCGGTCAAGTCTCTTTGCAGCACCATTCGAGCACCGCCCGCTGACTGAAGCGCCTCGGCGTTCTTGCGCTGGTGATCGTCCGCCGCCAACGGAAACGGAACCATGATGGCCGCTTTGCCGGCGGCGACCAGTTCGGCGCTGGTAGTCGCGCCCGCGCGGCATACGATCAAATCCGCATTAGCGAAGGATTTCACCATGTCGTCAATGTACTTTCGGACATCAACATTCTCTCTCCAACCTGCTGCGGCGTAACCACCGCGCACCTTTTCGTAGTCCGCCTCGCCCGTCTGATGCGTGATGCGCAAAGTCTTCTGCTGCGTCGCCAGGTGCGGCAGGGCGTCAACCATCGCTTCGTTGATGGCACGCGCGCCCTGTGAACCACCAAAGACGAGCAACGAGAACTGCGAAGGATCGCGCATCTTCCGCGGGATTTCAAAGAATTCGCTACGCACTGGATTGCCGGTCAACACGCCTTTGCCGCGGAAGTAGGGTAGCGCCTCGGCAAACGAAACAGCCGCCCGATCAACGAACTGCGCCAGCCTGCGGTTGGTCCATCCCGGCATCGCATTCGAATCCATCACCAGCGTCGGTATGTGCATCAAAGCCGCCATCAGGACCACAGGTCCGGAAACGTAACCACCCGCTCCTATCACGATGTCAGGACTGAAATGGCGGATCACCCGCCGGGCAGCCATCAGACTCTTTGGCAGCACTGCAACGCCGCGCAATCTCGCAATCGCTCCGACGTTTTTCAGTCCGGCGCTTTCAATGATCGAAAGTTCAAAACCTGCCTGGGGCACGAGCCGCGCTTCCAATCCGCGCGCGGTCCCTACGAACCTGACATTCGATCCGGCTTCGCGGTCAAGCACTTCATTCGCCACCGCAATGCCGGGATAAATGTGGCCACCGGTGCCGCCGGCGGCAATTAACACGCGCATCGCGCTCATCCGTGACGCGCCGATGCCGGCAAACGAAGGCCGGCGGGAAAATTCCTGGCCGCTACCGGACGGCCTTGTCTTCTACGCCTTTTGCCGGAATTCAGCATCGCCGGATCGGCGGCGACGCTGGCGTACTGTGAAATGTTCAGCAGAATTCCGGCGGCCGCCAACGTCGGCACCAGGGACGATCCGCCGTACGAAATGAACGGTAGCGGAATTCCCTTGGTCGGCAAAAGCGAAACGACGACGCTAATGTTGAAAAGAGCCTGGGCCACAATGCCAACCACCAGACCGAGACCGAGCAGCATGCCAAATCGGTCCGGAGCGCGTAGCGCCGCGCGCATTCCGCGCCAAAGGAACACGCCGAAGACCAGCACCACAATTAAGGCGCCCAGCAACCCCAACTCTTCTCCCACGACGGCAAAAATAAAATCCGAATGCGCGAAAGGAAGAAAAAACATTTTCTGCTTGCCCTGAGCGAACCCGAGTCCGTGGGGGCCGCCGGAACCGATCGAGATTAACGACTGGACCACCTGATAGCCGTCACCCTGCGGATCAGCCCAGGGATCGAGGAATGTGATCAGACGTCGCATGCGGAAAGGAGTGAATATCAACATGCATATCACTCCCAGCAACATGGGACACGATATTATTCCCAGATGGAGCAAACGCACGCCGGCCGCGTAGCACATGACGAAGCAAACTATCCCCAGCATCAGGGCGGTGCCCAGGTCCGGTTCCTTCAGGATTAGCCCGGCAAGCACTCCCATAACAAGCAAACAAGGCATGAAGGTTCGCCAGAAAGACCCTTCTTCGCCGGCGCGCTTTTCCAGAAAATAAGCCAGGAAAATTGCGAGGGAGAGCTTTGCGGCCTCGGAAGGCTGGATAGAAAATCCCTTGAGCTTGATCCACCGATGCGCGCCGTTTATTCGAGGAAAAGCAAACACAACCAGCAGCATCAAAACGGTTATCGCCAGCAGGGCGTAAACAATGCGTGGATTGCGTAAAGTTTGGTAATCGAACTGCGTGGCCAGAAGCATTACCGCAAAACCTATCAAGGTCCACATTGCCTGCTTGATGACGTAGTGAAACTGACCGTGATTTTCCCCCTGCGCGATCACTGCCGACGCACTGTAAACCATGACGATGCCAAACAGGGCCAGGCCTGTCACCGAGGCAAACAACCATTTGTCAGCTTGTAGTTTTCTGGCCATTTTCAAATCTCAATTTTTCAGATTTCAGATCTCAGATCTCAGATCTCAGATCTGGATTTCTGAACCGGAAACCTTAACCTTCAAACTCGATACTTCTTCCTTAAATACCCGCCCCCGATGCTCAAAGCTTTCGAACATATCGAAACTGGCACATGCGGGCGCCAGCAGAACTGTATCGCCAGGCCTGGCTGCGGCGAAGGCGCGCTGCACTGCCTCTCCCATGTCTCCGGCTCGCTCCAAAGGCGCCTCTTCTTTTAATTCCCGTTCTATGTTCTCAGCATCCTCACCAATCAAGATCAGTTTGCGCACTCTGGTTTTCACCAGCGGCGCCAGCGGCGCATATGGAGCTTGCTTGCCCCGACCGCCCAGAATCAAAATAATCTTCCCTTCATCATCGGCGAAGGCTTCAAGCGCTTTCATGGTTGCGTCAACACTGGTGGCCTTCGAATCGTTGTAGAAGCGAACGCCATTGATTTCTGCCACTTGCTCCAGCCGGTGTTCGACGGGCTGAAAACTCGCGATTGTCTGCCGCATCGCATCGGGTGCGGCGCCGCATGCCAGACCCGCAGCCAGTGCCGCCAGAACGTTTTCGACATTATGAAGTCCGCGCAGTTGCATCTCGTCGCGTATCGCAAGTATTCGCTCCCCGCTTCTGGTTCGCGACACCAACTCTCGACCCTGGCGCAGGAATAGTCCCTCCTCCAGTTCTCTGGCCACGCTGAACTGAACCACATGCGCGCGCAATCCGTTGGCCCACGACGAAACTATCTCGTCATCCGCATTCAGAATCGCGATGTCCTCCGCCGTTTGATTGCGAAAGACGCGATGTTTGGCGCCGGCGTAATCGTTCAATGACTCATAGCGATCCATGTGGTTTGGCGTTACGTTCAAAACGGCGGCGACCTCAGGGTGAAAACTCACCGTGGTCTCAAGCTGGAAACTCGAAACCTCCGCCACCGTCCAACCATCGGCGCGTGACGAATCGACCAGCGAAATCAGCGGCGTACCGATGTTTCCCCCAACCTGAACCGTTATGCCTGCGTCCTTCAGCATTTTTCCAATCAACGTCGTGGTCGTCGTTTTGCCGTTCGTTCCCGTGATGGCAACCACTCGGCCCCGTAGATAACGCGACGCCAGCTCGACTTCACCTATCACCTCGGCGCCTGCACGTTCCGCATAGCGCATTGGAATGGTCCCGGAAGGAATGCCCGGGCTGATAACTATCAACTCAATCTGATCCAACAACCACGATGGCGGATCGCCGTGGATGAGACCTACGCCTTCAGTTTTCAACGCCAGCGCTTCTGCCGGCCACTCGTCAAGAGGTTTGCGATCACTGAGCGCGACAACCGCACCTCGCTGAGAAAGAAAACGCGCGCTCGCTATGCCGCTGCGGGCCGCCCCCATCACCAGAACTTTCTTTTCCGCGACGTCCAATGGTCATCTCAAGCAGCGCGCAAAAGCCGCGAAGTATTTATCGCAGTTTCAAGGTGGAAAGACTCAGCAGCGCAAAAAGTATCGCCAGGATCAAGAACCTGAAAACGATCTTCGATTCTTTCCAGTCCTGCATCTCAAAGTGGTGATGCAACGGCGTCATGCGAAACAGCCGCCGCCCTGTGCCCGTGCTGGCTCTGGTCATCTTAAAAAAGCTCACCTGCAACACGACGGACAGCGCTTCGATCACGAAAACACCACCGACCATTACCAGGATGAATTCCTGCTTCGTCAGCACGCCGATGGTGCCAATGGCCCCACCTATGGCCAGGCTGCCGACGTCCCCCATGAAAACTTCGGCGGGCGGCGCGTTGAACCAGAGGAAGCCGAGACTGGCGCCCACCATGGCGCCACAAAACACGGTCAGCTCCGCGGCTTCAGGTCGATGCGTCAGATCAAGATATCGGGTCCAGCGGGCGTCACTGATCACATAAGTAAAGGCCGTCAGAGCAGCCATCGCAATAAACGTTACGCTGATTGCCAGACCATCCAGGCCGTCGGTCAAATTCACGGCGTTGGTCCAACCGAGCAACACCACCACGATCAGCACTAGATAAAGATATGGGCCGATATAGCTGACGCCGTCCGGAATGGCGGTGGCTTTGATAAAAGGAATACTCACGTTCCACGAATATTTCGTTTCAAAATACTTAGTCGAAATGAAAAGCACCGCCCAAACCCCCACCGCAATCACAAACTGCGCGGCCAGCTTCTGCTTGCCGGTCAACCCCAGGCTGCGCTGCTTTGCCATCTTGGCGTAGTCATCAAGGAAACCGATGGTGCCAAATGCCAGCGTAGCCACAATCGTGATCCAGACATAAACGCTCGAAAGACGCGCCCACAGCAGCGTCGAGATCAGGACCGAAGCAATTATCAGGACGCCGCCCATCGTCGGCGTGCCGCGCTTGACCAGGTGCCCCTGCGGTCCCTCTTCCCGGATTTGCTGGCCAATGTTCCATGCGCGCAAGGCCCGAATCGCTTTTCCGCCAAACAGCAAAGAGATCAGCAGGGCCGTAACCGTGGCGTAGGCGGTGCGAAATGTGACGTACTGAAAGACATTGAGCGCTTTGACCAGATAGGACTCGGAATCCTTGTAGTGGTTGTAAAGCAGCTCATAAAAGAGGTAGTAAATCATCTTTTCAGCACGTCAACGGAGAGTGGCACAGACCTGCGTCTATGTCGCTGCTTCGCATTTCAAACCCCGGCGTCCTCGCCCACTAAAGGAAAACGTTTTCGCAAAGCGCTGACAACCCTGTCTGTGTTCACACTGCGCGATCCTTTGACGAGCACCAGGTCGCCTTCGCGCACTTCCTCCACCAGCGCCGTGGCTGCATCTTCCGACTTATCAAAGAATCGGATTTTCTTCATTCCCTCCTCGCGGGCGCCCTCGACAATCTCTCGGGCCAGATCGCGAATGCCCCACAAAAGATCGATTCCGAATCGCGCAATCTCGCGACCGGCTTCGCGATGCATCTCGGCAGCGCGCGGGCCCAGTTCCAACATTTCGCCGGCTACTACTATGCGTCGTTTGACGTGTTCGCCCGCGTGGACCACCGCCTGCACCATGCTTAGCAAAGAACGCGGATTCGAATTATATGAATCATCGACCACTGTGAATCCGGCCGCGAAGTCCAGTAACTCGCCACGCATGTGCGGCGGCACGGCAGTTTGCAAAGCTGCGGCTATCGCCTTCGGCTCGATCTCGAAACATGTAGCCACCGCCGCTGCGGCCAGCGCGTTCATAAGGTTGTGGCGACCGGTCATGGGTAGCTCAGCGGCTGCTTCGCCAAGAGGCGTTCTGAGCCGGAAGCGGTTCAGGCCAAAACGCGACGTATCAATGTCGCTTGCCATGACGCCGGCCGCATGGTCGATGCCAAAAGTGACCACCGGCCCGTTGTGTTTTTCGCGCATCGCAATCACAAGTTCATCGTCGGCATTCAGCACGGCGGTTCCACCCGGCTTCAGACCCTCAATCAGTTCTGCTTTAGCGGCGGCTATGTTTTCAATCGAGCCGAGATATTCCAGATGCACGGGCGCCACCAGCAATTCGACTCCGATGTCGGGCGGCGTGATGCGGCACAAACGCTGAATCTCGTGCGTCGGCGAAGACATTCCCATTTCCAGCACGGCCAGGTCGTACTCATCAGGCGAATGTCCCTGGCTCACCATCTGCAGGACGGAGAGCGGCAGTCCCAGCCCGTTGTTGTAATTGCGCTCGCTCTTGAGTACTCGCCGCCCGCTGCTCTTTAGAATATGTGCAGTCAACTCCTTTGCCGTCGTCTTGCCGGCGCTGCCGGTAATGCCGACTACGGGACGCGCCCATTGTTCATAGACTTTGCGCGCCAGCGTTTGCAGGGCGGCTATGGCATCGTCAACCAGTAGCAAGCGGCTGCTGAATGCGGACAAGCTCCTGTCGCTGCCGGCCCGATCGCGGCGCGCCACCGCGGCAATGGCGCCGCGATCAAAAGCATCCGAAATGAAATTGTGCGCGTCCGCGAACGTGCCATTGAAGCCCGCTTTTTCGTAATCAGGCTGGGAGAGGGCAAAGAACAATTCCCCTTCCGTGGTCGCCCGCGAATCGATCGAGAAATCCTTTATTTGTTTGTCAAACAACTCGGCGCTCAAGCTCGTCACGGTGGCGCCCATCAATTCTGCCGCATTTCTAACATTCACACTTCACTGCCTATTCCTTTCCGTCCGGCTGTAACTCCAACGAATCGTTGCCGGCCACGGCCGCAGAAGGCGACGGCCCGGGATCCCCGGGCGCCCCGGCGTCATTGCTTCGAGCGCTCTCGCTACCCGTTGCATCACGCTCAACCGGCGTCGAAGAGATCCGCCTCGACCTTATGCGCCGCAAGCGCTTTCGACAGGCATTGACTCGCAATCCAACGTCACGTTCAAACAGGGGGCTGGTGTTTCGCTGGCGGGGGCTCATCTAATCTTCGTTTCCTTCGGAGCGATTTGCAAATCGCGACTTACTGCCTGACTTAGTCTTTGTGGCGAACTCCAGTGGCCGCGAGGGTTGGCGTCTATGAACACATCAGTTTCTTCTTTCGAATTCCACCCGTACCAACTGCCCGGACGCTATTTCTATGCCCGGATCTGGTCTTTGCCTTAGCGCGCTACCGTCGCCGCGCGCTTCCAGCTGCAATCCGAGCTGCGCGCACATACGTGCGACATCGCGAACACTTTGGCCCCGCAGGTCAGGCATAAGCGCCCCGCGCCTGGTGGCCGCCGCATAGACCACTTCGCGCATCTCGGCTGAATCACGCAACATCACGCGCGGCAAAGTCGCGTGACGTTCTTCGTTCGTAGGCTCCTCTGTTTGCCGGACGGCGTTTGTTGCCGCCGGCGTCACGTTAGCCTGCGCCACCAGGTCAGGCGGTGGCGTCACTTGCGTGTCCGGCAGGACGTTCAGGTCCGGCAAGATCTGTTCGGCAATCTCGCGAAACACGGGCGCGGCTACCTCACCTCCGTGATAAGCGCCGGCGGGCTCGTCTATCACTACGATAATGACAACGGCCGGATTATTCACCGGAGCAAATCCCACAAAAGAGCCGATGTATTTGGTTTTTGAATACGTTTTGGTTCTGGGATCGATCTTTTGCGCCGTGCCTGTCTTTCCCGCCGCTGTGTAGCCGTTCAACTGAGCTTTCCTGGCGGTGCCTCGCAGTGTTACTCCTTCAAGCATGCCGCGCAACGCTGTCGCCGTCTCCGCTCGCAAGACCCGGCGTTGTTCCGGCGCAGCCCGGAATAATATCGCTCCCTCAGGCGAGCGGATCTCGCGTACCAGGTGCGGCGCTACACGCACGCCGTCGTTCGCCAGGGCGCCATACACGGTCGCCATCTGCAGTGGAGTGACACCGACCTCCTGACCGATGGCTATTGATCCTATGGATGACGCCTGCCAGCGAGTCAGAGGGCGAAGTATTCCCACCGTCTCTCCGGGCAAATCGATTCCAGTGCGGGATCCGAATCCCAGACGGGTGATGTAGTCGTACATCGATTCATTGCCGACCAGCAAACCGAGCTTGATCGCCGCGACGTTGCTGGACTGCTCAAGCGCGTTCGCCACGGTAAGCATGCCGAATGGGTGGTGATCGTGCACGACGCGTCCGGACACCGTAATCTGGCCCATCTGGCAATTGATCTCGTCTTCCGGTTTCACCAGATCTCTCTCCAGCGCCGCCGAATAGGCTACGACTTTGAATGTGGAGCCCGGCTCGTAAACATTTTGCAGCGCCTGGTTGATCCGAGCTTCGGCAGTTGCAGTCTGCAAATTGTTTGGGTTGAAGGTGGGCGCGTTTGCCAGGGCAAGGATTTCACCCGTTCGCGGATCGAGCACTATCGCGCTGGCCGACCTGGCGTGCGTTAGTTCCATCGCGGACTGGAGCGCTTGTTCCGTCCGATACTGAATTGTCTGGTCGATTGTCAGTACTACGGTCTGGCCCGGATGTGGCTGAATCTCGTAACTTTCAAAGGCCTGATGACGAGCATCCTCTTCGGAATGAAGTCGCCCGGCCTCGCCTCGTATGCGTTCGTTGTAATACTGCTCCACGCCGCCCAGTCCGATCTCGTCGAGTCCCACGAAACCAAGTACGTGCGCCGCCAGGGTATCGTTCGGGTAATAACGTTTGGGCTCCTTACGCGAATGAACCCAATTGATATTCAGCGCATTAACGCGCGCCGCATCCTCGTCATTCAAACGCCGGGCCAGCCAGACAAATTTCCGGTTCGAGTTTCTCGCTTCCAGCAAGCGATCGCGTAGCGCATTTCTATCGAGGTTGAGCGTTTCCGCGAGGCATTCGGCAGTTCCCTCCAGATCGGGAATCTCTGCGCTGAGGTCGGCGAAGAAAGATTCCGTATCGATGCTGCGGGCTAACTCGCGACCTTGCCGATCGAGCACTTCGCCGCGGCGCGCACTCGTCTCCACCGCATGCTGTTGCTGCTTGCGGGCCCGATCACTCAATTCTTCATGTTGATAGATTTGAAGATTTACCAGACGCGCTGCGACCAGCAACATCCAGCCGAGAAGCAGAAAAGATATGAGCAGGGCGCGCCTGTGGTACGTGTCTGGTCTGGGCTTTGATGAAGGGCGCGCAAGCATTTCAATACTCGTTCATAGCCGTTTACCACTTTGGAGCGTCAGCGCGTTGCCCTGACGAGAGCGGGGGAAGATCGTTAATGCCACCTGCGCGAGGGGAATGAGCGTCGCGGCCACAATAACGGGCTGGCCGTAGCCTGCCTGGTGAGCGCCTTCGCCGCCAGGCGTTCTACTACTGTGTTTCTGCGATTACACCCGTGGGCACGGGGGAAGCAATCAGCGCGGGAGCCGCGGTCGCCAAAGTCCGCTTCGCACGTTTGGCTGGATCAACCTGGGCCGATTGAACCGGATGCATTCCCAGTTCGCGAGCGGCGATTTCCAGTCGCGCCGGGGTGGCTGCCACTTCTCGCTCCAGCAGCAGACGATGTTGTTCCTCCAACAATCGCGTGCGTTCGCTACGCAGTTTTTCGCCTTCGTAACCGAAGCGCAGCGCTGAAAAGTGCTGACCGGCGGCGTATACAAATCCACCGGCCAGCACCAGGCCGCTAAGGAGCATCAAGGCCAGCCGTTTGAGCGCGGCGCGATCCCGCTCTCGATGAATGACAAAATTTCGTTGCTTTGAGGGAACTCGTTTCATTTTCGGGTCAAGCCTCGGGGAAGAATGTTTCGGCCGCAAGGGACGGCCTGTCTAAACTAATCAGCGGCCGGGAGCTTCCGGCAGGCGCGCAGCCTGGCACTACGAGCTCGCGGATTCTCCGCTGTTTCAGCTTCACTGGGAACAACCGGCCGCCGCGTTAGTATTTCAACAGCGCGACGCGCTCCGCAGGAGCATCGGGGCATGCGCGGCGGACACTCGCAGCGTCCAGACAGCCTTCGCAGCGTTCGTTTGATAATGCGATCTTCAAGCGAATGGAAACTAATTGCTACAAAGCGTCCGTCCGGTTGTAAAAGATCGATGGCGCTTTCTGCGAACCGGTCCAGCCCTTCTAATTCCCGGTTGACCGCGATCCGTAACGCCTGAAACGTGCGCGTCGCCGGATGAATGCGATCACCAGGCCGTCGGCCCACGGCCCGCATGACGATGTCCGCCAGTTGGCTGGTGGTGGTCACAGGCTCACCACGCTGGCGACTGGTAACGATAAACGCTGCGATCCGGCGTGACCGTCGCTCTTCGCCATATTCAAAGATCAGTCGGGCAATTTCTTCCTGCGGCAAACGGGCCAGCAACTCGGCTGCCGTTTCCTCGTCGCTGCCGGCATTCATGCGCATGTCCAGCGGCGCGTCATGCCGAAAGCTGAACCCTCGATGCGGCGAATCCAACTGGAGCGACGAAGCACCAAGATCCGCCAGCACGCCGCTGACACTCTTCGCTCGCGCTTTCGCAACTACGCTGGCAATATCGCGAAAGTCTGCATGGATGGCGCGGAAGCGACTACCAAAATGCGCCAGCCGCTTTGCGGCAAAGCCAAGCGCTTCGCGATCACGGTCAATACCAATTACTCGTGCCCTGTCAGAGGCCTCGAGAATCGCTTCACTGTGGCCTCCCAATCCGAGCGTGCAATCAATAAACCAACCGCCGCGCTCTACCCCGAGCAATTCAATCGTCTCGCGAAGTAGCACGGGGCGATGGGGCGCGCCCCTGCCCCCCAAAAGCGCTGCCATCACCACCGCCCCGTGATCTCGTTCAAAGACCAGTTACCGTCACTCGTCACTTGTTGCTCAATACTTCTTCAGATTCCCAGCCGGGCGATTGCCGCCTCGTCTTCTTCCGTGTAGGGATCCGCAAGCAAACGCTGCTGGAATTTCTCGAGCTCCCAAACCTCTAAGTACGTTAGATAACCAAGCACCGCTACGTCACCCACAACTCCCGCGCTCTTTCTCAGCAGCGGATGAACCAGCACCCGGCCCTGCCCATCCATTGTTGACTGCTGGCCGTAGTAGTTCGTGCGATCAAGAAACTTGCGTCGCGCCGGATCCATTGAAGGAAGCAAAGACAGTCGCTGCTCAATCGACTCCCATTCCGGCAAAGGGTAGATGCGCACGCACTCTCCGGTCAGACTGGTCAGGTAAAAGTTCGACCCGTATTTCTCGTCCACATACCGGCGAAACAGAGTCGGCACCTTAAGCCGGCCCTTGGAGTCAATACGAGCCGTGTAGTTTCCTCGCAACATGGACTTCGGCGGCTGGGACGAGTCAAGAACGTGACCAGAAAACGGATAAGCCAGAAATGAGCGAACGGGTGAATTTGGGTCCACTTGCGACCACTTGCGACCACCCCGAACGCATACTACGCCCGTAAATTCGGGGTGTCAATAGGAAAAACAATATTGAAACAGGATTTTTGCTGCTCGACCCGCCGGAGTGAAAACCACCTCTCAATCCGGCCCGAGGACGCCATTTAGCAAGTGTTTCGGCAAGCGCTCCAGAGGCAGCAGGTATTAGCTAGGCGTCACGGCATAATGTATAGTTGCGCGCCGTATCGCGCTCAAATCAGAAACGAACAGCGAATGAGTACTCTCTTTAGCGGATTTGCCGGGTTGCTTCTCTTCGGCGCTCTGGCCGCCCTGGCAAACTTCATCGGCGGATTATTGCTTACCACCTCGAGCGCCCGCCGGCTCGATCAAAGATTTCTCAAGTACCTGATTGCACTCGGAGCCGGCTTCATGCTGGCGGCAATCTTTATTGAGATATTGCCCGAGACAATCAGCATGTGGACCGGCGGTGGGACAGGAGACATTGCCGCAGAAGCCGTAGTTGGAGCGATGACCTTGCTGCTGGGTGGCTATCTTCTGATCCAACTGTTCGAGCATACTATCGCGCCGCATTTTCACTTTGGCGCCGAAACTCATCCGGAATCGGTCCTGCGCTCGTCGGCCATCTACGCGGCGATTGGCGGTCTGACGATTCACACTTTCTTCGACGGGGTCTCGATCGCGACGGCGTTTCTGGTGAACTTCAAAGTCGGGCTACTTGTTTTTATCGCGATTCTGCTGCACAAAGTTCCCGAAGGTTTTACTGTCGCTTCAATCGTGCTGGCTTCGGGCCGGTCTGCGGGCAAGGCCGCCGTCGCAACTCTTGTAATTGGCTCAGCAACATTTGCCGGAGTCGTGACCGTGGCCCTGCTCGAATCGCGCGTGGCAAGCGCTGTCACCTATGCATTGCCGTTTTCAGCCGGAGTAACCTTGTATGTCGCCGCCAGCGATCTGATTCCTGAGGTAAATCACAAAGAAGAAAAGAATCCCATGGTTTCCATTGTGGTGTTTGGCGGCGTTGCCCTTTTTTATGCGTTGCACCGTTTGATTCCCAGGGGCTGATTTCAATGTTTGTCTCTGCCGGTCACCATCACAGTTTTCTAAAAGCACTTTTATTGGTAAGTCTGCTGGTCGCAAGCTCGACCGCTGTTTCTGCGCAAGCTGTCTCGCCCTTGCCGCCCCCCAACCCGTTTAGATTCGTCAACGATTACGCGGGCGTTCTGGATGCCGGCACGGCAGAGAGGATGGAAGCCATCCTGCGAAGTCTTAAGGAGAAAGGCGACATTGAGTTCGCGGTTGTCACGATAAGAACTACCGGCGATCAGGACATCTTCGATTATTCCCTGGCAGTCGCGCGCGGTTGGGGAATTGGCTCCAGTGAAGGTGAAAAGAATGGTGCGTTGCTGCTGGTTGCCATTGACGATCACAAGTACTTCATGCAGGTCAGTCGCCATCTCGAAGGCGATCTACCGGACGGTTTGGTGGGCGAGATTGGCCGGCGTATGCAGGGGCCGTTCCGGCGCGGCGATTACAGCACAGGTCTGATGACAGCCGTGCAGACCTTTGTCTCCACGCTCGAGGAGAAGCGCGGCTTTACAATTGGTGATGTGGACCGCCGGCTTGCGTACCGCGAACCGGAAGCAGCGCCCCGCCAAACTGGAGCTGGCATATCGCCCTGCGTTGTCGTTCTTATCGTAATCTTCATTCTTATCTTCCTGCTTTCGAGCCGCGGCCGGCGCGGCGGCTGTTGGAATATGCTTTTTCTCGGTTCCCTGTTGAATAGCGGTGGCAGAGGGTCTTTTTCGAGCGGCTGGAGTAGCGGCGGATTTGGCGGTTCCGGCGGCAGCTCCGGTGGATTCGGCGGAGGCGGTGGGTTTGGTGGCGGAGGTGACTTTGGAGGTGGAGGCGCGGGCGGAAGCTGGTAAACTCAGGAACCGCAATCTGGAACAATGGCTAAATCAATCGTCAAGGAAGCTCTCAATCATCTGATTGATGATTTGAAATCAACGCATGGAGACAACCTCGCTTGCGTGGTTCTTTACGGATCGGCGGCCGCCGGTGATCACATCGAGCTGCGCTCTGACTACAACCTGCTAATAGCTCTGAAGCGGATTACGCCTCAGGATCTGCGTCTGGCGCGGGCGCCGATGCGGGAATGGCAGCGCCTGGGCCATCCGCTGCCGGTTTATTTTACGGTGGAGGAACTTCAAGACGCGGCGGACGTATTTCCTATTGAGTTTTTGCACATGCAGAAAGCGCGTCTGGTGCTTCATGGCCGGGATCCATTTGAGTCCATGCAGGTCTCGACTGCCAACCTGCGACATCAGACCGAATACGAGCTGCGAAGTAAGTTGATTCAGTTAAGACGGCTCTATATCCCGGCTTCAATGTCGGCCGAAAAGTTGTGCGCGCTGATGAGCGATAGCCTGGCGAGTTTCGCGTCATTGTTTCGGGCCGTGCTATTGCTGAAAGGGCAGGAACCGCCGGCGGCCAAGCCGGACACAGTGCGTGTCACTGCCAGGCTGTTGGCCCTGGACTCGCAACCGTTCGAGCGAATTTTCGCGCTGCGCTCAACGGGTGATAACAGTTTGACGGAAAAGGAAGCGAACGATCTGTTTGCTTCGTATATGGCCCAGGTTGAGCGCGTCATTGAAGCAGTTGACGCGATTGAAACAACTGGCTGACTAGCCGTTTGGCTGCGGGACTTGTCCCGCACTCCAAACCAGGCGGACAAGTCCGCCTGCTAAAACTTTCTAACGAGGGAAGCAAATGAGAAGGAATGTTACGCTGATAACGCTGCTAATACTTTTGTCGCTATCGGCTGGTGGCTGTGGTTACAACACGCTTCAGTCAAAGCAACAGAACGTCAAAGCCAAGTGGTCGAACATCGAAAATCAACTGCAAAGGCGCGGCGATCTGCTCAACAACTTGATTGAGACCGCCAAGCTTGCCGGCGTTCAGGAACAGGAAGTTTTTGGCACAATTGCCAAAGCGCGTTCGCAGCTTTTGAATGCAACCAGCCAGCAGCCTCAAGCCGCAAACGGCGACAAGACACCTGAACAGAAACAGGCGGTGATTGACGCCGCAAACAGCTTTGGCGGAACTATCGGCAGATTGCTTGTTCTTCAGGAGCAGTATCCGCAATTGAAGTCGAACGAAAACTTCCTGAAGGCCCAGGATGAAGTTGCCGGCACCGAGAATCGAATTGCCACCGCACGCAAGGACTACAACGATGCCGTGCAGGATTACAACACCACGCGCGGGAACTTCCCCACCATAATCTCCGCAAAGTTATTTGGCTTTAAAGAGGAACCTTACTTCAAAGCTGAGGAAGGAGCGAAACAGGTTCCCAAGATCGATTCAAATACGCTGCGCCCGAACCAGAACAATAGCGGGAAGTAACTTTGGAGTGCGGTGGCAGAGCGAAGCGGCGACACCGCTTTGGATCTGTTAAGTCGCCGATGCTTTCAAAGG
>DASXRU010000182.1:0-24644 GCA_036506395.1 Pyrinomonadaceae bacterium
CGTTGATCAGGAAGCGTGCCCGCTCAATCTGGCGCCGACAACCAGTACCACGGTTGCGCTGGCCATCGGCGATGCGCTGGCAATGACGCTGATGCAGGCGAAGGGTTTGACCTCCGATGACTTTGCGCTCAACCATCCGGCGGGCCAACTGGGAAAGCGTCTGACATTGCGAGTTGCCGATCTGATGCATGCCGGCGATAAGAACCCGACGATTTCGACGGAAGCGCCCTGGCTGGAAGTCATCTCCGCGATCAGCAGGTTTGGCCTGGGTGCGGTGAATGTCGTAGACGGTGAAGGGAAGTTGGCCGGCATCATCACAGATGGCGACTTGCGGCGATCGCTGCAGAAGATTGACTACGCTAATTTGTCGAACATCAAGAGCGAGGCGCTCATGACAAGCGACCCGGTAGTCGTTACTCCAGAAATGCTCGCCTTTGACGCGCTGCGTTTGATGGAAGATCGACCTTCGCAGATTTCCGTGCTGCCCGTGGTGGACGGCGAGCGAGCCTGCATCGGTTTGATTCGAGTGCATGACATCGTTCGCAGCGGCCTGTGAAACTTATTGCTCTTGTTCGTCTCCGTTCGTGTGATTTCGTGGATCGTTCTTCATTTCTCAGCGCAGCAACCGATCCACGAAACCACACGAAGCAATCACGAAGCAACACGAAATAAACTCCAGCAACGAAACTAATAAATGAGAAATGGAAATTGAAGCCGGGATCTCCAACTAAGAAACAGGCTTGGCGAAGTAGCCGGGGCGGTATCGCAGTTTTAGTTGGTCTTTCAACAGTGCAGGATTTGTGATCTCGATTTGCATCTGACGGTAGGTGCCGTCTCTTTTCTTGTTGCTGGACGAATAAGCGATCAGGTATTGCGAGCGCAGTTCCTGCTCAATCTGCACGAAAGCCGCCTTCAAGTCAGCCTCGTTCTTCGGGAAAAAGGCGCGTCCGCCGGTGCCGTCCGTCACCGTGTTAAGCACACCCTTGTTGACGCCGTCCTGTTTGCTGTCGCCGATGCCGATGGCGTAAATGACTGTCTCCGAGTCAATCGCCTGATTGATTGCCGCGTTGCGGGCCACGCGACTGCTGGTATCGAACCCATCGGTCAAGAGAATGATCGCGCGCCGCCTTTTGCCTGCAGCCCGCACCAATACTTCCCTCGTCGAGAGCAGCACCGCATCCCATATCGCGGTCGAGCCTTCGCGCGGAACGCTCATGCCGGGCCGCGAGGCGATGCCGCTAATGGGCGGGCCGGAACCCAGGTATGATGGCATCGCGACGTCAACGCGCTCCAGCGCCTGGTAAATGCCAAGCACATTGTTGGTTAATGCCTGTTCCAGGAACGCGCGATCGGTGAAGGGAATGATTGCCGCCTGGTCTTGTTTGGATCGAATGATCGTTTCGATGAATGTGCGGGCCGCGCCTTTCTCCTGTGACAGAGTGCGCTCTTCCGAGCCGCTGACATCAATGAGGAAGGCGATGGATAGAGGACGAGCTGTCTCCCGCTGAAAAGTGAAGAGCTGCTGCGGCACTCCATCCTCAAGTACCCGCACGTCTTCCTGGCGCAAGCTGGTGATGAAGTGATTCTGTTTGTCAGTGGCAATGAACAGGAGATTGGTTAGATCCGATTCGACGCGTATGACTTCGTCGTCCTGAGCGGTTGGTTGTTGGCCGATAACTGCGCCGCTGTTGAGGCAGAGGATAAGAGCGCTGGAGATTAGAAGCTGTCTTCGGTTCATTCTGAAGTGTCTAAGAAGGGTACTCCGTGCGAAGGGTTGTCCGCCGCGCTAATCCCTCAAACCGCTTTCCTCTGTTCAGACACATGCTAGCACTTCAGTAAGCCGCGTTCACGCGGCTTTCCCGAAGGGGTTACTAGCCCGGCCGTTTTTACGGCCGGGTCCAGCGCGGCAAAAACGATTTAGCGCGCTTTAGCCATCGACACTAAACCGCTTGACCCGCTGACAGTTGGCTATCAACAAGCCGCGTTCACGCGGCTTTCGAAAGGTTACTACCGGCCGTTTTACGGTCGGGTCCAGCGCGGCAAAAACCGATTTAGCGCGCTTCAGCGTGCTCCTCCAGAAGCGGCTTTAGCCATCGATACTAAACCGCTTGACCCGCTGACCTGTTGGCTATCAACAAGCCGCGTTCACGCGGCTTTCCCGAAAGGTTACTAGACCGGCCGTTTTACGGCCGGGTCCAGCGCGGCAAAACCGATTTAGCGCGCTTCAGCGTGCTTCTTCAAAAGCGGCTTTAGCCATCGATGCTAAATCTTTCCAGCCGCTCGTATATTGTTCCGTTCCGATGATGCTCTTTCTGATTCCGAATGTAATCCACAATCCATGGCAGATCCTTCGTACCAAAACTTACTACGCCGTAACCATCTTGCCAATCCAGCAAGTGTCGATTCACCAACTTATGATTCACGTGATGTGAACTGGATCCTTTGAGTTTTCCAATCCACTCGGCAATTTGCAGCGTGGGCGGAATCGATACTGCCATGTGAACGTGCGTTTCGGTGCCGCCAACCTCATGAACGATGACATCCTTTTCTTTCAAAGCATAGCTGCGGAGGTGGCGGTGCAGGCCTTCCTCGAAGGTCTCGTTGATGATAGGTAGACTCTCTTTCACGTGCCAGGTGAGGTGGAGATTGATTTCAGAGTAGGCGCGACGCGACATGGCTAAAGCCTCCTTTGTAATTAAGCCCGTTGAAACGGGCTAGAATGTTTTCGTCGCGAGCGTAACCGGCCCTCAAAGGGCCGGTCTAGTAACCTGCGGGCAAGCCGTCTGAAGACGGCTGAAAGAAACCTGGCAAGCTCCGCTTAAACTGGCGGGAGTGGTTTTGTCGAAATGCGGCGCACCGATTACACTAAGCATCGATCACTAACAACTAACAACTAACAACTAACAACTAACAACTAACAACTAACAACTAACAACTGACCACTTAAGAATGACAGACATCCCGAAAACCTACGATCCGCAGCAGGCTGAACAGAGCCACTATGCGCGCTGGGAGGGTGAAGGTTACTTCGCTCCGGAGATCAACAAAGATCCTAAAGCGCCGGTATTCTCGATCGTCATTCCACCTCCCAATGTCACCGGCTCGCTGCACATGGGGCACGCGCTGCAGCACACGATGATGGACGTGATGACTCGTCACAAGCGCATGTGCGGCTATCGCACTTTGTGGCTGCCGGGAATGGATCATGCCGGAATCTCGACTCAACTTGTCGTCAGTCGCGAGCTGAAAAAAGAAGGCTTGACCAGGCACGACCTCGGCCGCGAGAAGTTTGTAGAGCGGGTGTGGCAGTGGAAGGCGGACTCGGGCGGCCAGATAACGAGACAGATTCGGCGCGAGGGCGCCAGTGTGGATTGGTCGCGCGAACGCTTCACCATGGACGAAGGTTTGTCTCGCGCAGCGCGCGAAGTCTTCGTACGGCTCTACGAAGAGGGAGCCATCTATCGCGGCACGCGCATCGTCAACTGGTGCCCGACCGATCAGACGGTGCTGTCAGACCTTGAGGTAGAAAAAACGCCGCAGAGGGGACAGCTCTATTACCTGCAATATCCAGTGAAGGACAACAGCCATCGCCTTACTGTAGCCACTACGCGTCCGGAGACAATGCTCGGCGACACGGCGGTGGCGGTTAATCCCGACGACGAACGGTTTCGCAGCATGGTCGGTCAGGTCGTGCTTTTGCCGATCACCGGGCGCGAAATTCCAGTCATTGCCGACGAGTACGTTGACCCGGAGTTTGGTACGGGCGCGGTAAAAGTGACGCCGGCGCACGATCCGAATGACTACGACATGGGCGTCAGGCATAACCTGCCGCGGGTCTTCGTCATCGATCAGAATGCGCGCATGACGGCCGACGCCGGCCCGGAGTTTGCGGGCCTCGATCGCTACAAGGCCCGCGAGAAGGTCATAGAAAAGTTCCAGGAGCTTGGCCTGTTGGAAAAAGTGGTTGACTACGAATTTGCCATCTCGAAGTGCGAACGTTGCAAGACGGTGATAGAACCGCTGATCTCGACGCAATGGTTCATGCGGATGGACCAGATGCGCGACCTGGCGCTGGATTTAATGCGCAAAGAAAGAAAGCCGCGCTTCGTTCCGGAATCTTACGAGCGGGTTTATACGAATTGGCTCGAGGACCTGCGCGATTGGACCATCTCGCGCCAGTTGTGGTGGGGCCATCAAATTCCCGCCTGGTACGACGAAGCCGGAAACGTCTATGTAGCGCACAGCGAAGACGAGGCGCGTCAGAAATCCGGGACCGACAAACTGACACAGGACCCTGACGTGCTCGATACGTGGTTCTCGGCGGCTCTGTGGCCGTTTTCTACCCTGGGCTGGCCGGATGAGACAGAGGATTTGCGGACTTACTATCCGACGTCGGTGTTGGTGACGGCGCGCGACATAATCTTTTTATGGGTTTCCCGCATGGTGATGGAGGGTTTGAAGTTCGTCGGCCGTACGCCGTTCCATGATGTCTTTGTTACCGGCACAGTACTCGACAAGCATGGGCAGCGAATGTCGAAGACGAAAAACAACGGCATCGATCCGCTGGAGGTTTTCGACAAGTACGGCGTGGATGCAACACGGCTGGCGCTGGCTTCGATCGGCGCCGCTGACACACGTTGGAACGATAAGCAGGTCGAGTCGTATCGCAACTTTGCCAACAAGATTTGGAACGCGGCCCGCTTCTGCATGATGAATGCGGAGGGCGCCGAATCGGTTGCCGATCCGTTTGCCGGAGATCACGCGAACTTGCCCTTGCACGACCGGTGGATTCTTTCGCGCTTGAATAAAACTGCGGGCGGCGTTAATGCCGCGCTCGATAATTACCAGTTTCACGAAGCGGTGCAGACGCTTTACCACTTTTTCTGGGACGACTTTTGTGACTGGTACATTGAGCTGACGAAAGCCATAGTCATCGCCGAAGAAGTTTCGCCGGAAAGGAACGTCGCGCGGGCTCGACTCATCTGGGTGTTGGAACAATCACTGCGGCTGCTCCATCCTTTCATGCCTTACCTCACCGAGGAATTGTGGCAGCGGTTACCGGTAAAGCACCAGGAACTATTGCACCCGGCATACGCCGGCGCGACGACATCGATCATGCTGGCGGCATACCCGCAAAGTGAACTGCAACTAATAGACGAACAAGGTGAGTCGGAAATCGACAGGCTTAAGACTCTAATATCCAGCGTTCGAAACATTCGATCCGAAATCAACATCAAGCCTGGTGATCGCATTCCCGTGCTAATCAGGGAAGCTAATACGAATATGCGGGCCATGTTTGAAGCAAACCAGGACCAAATCGCGCGTCTGACACGCGCGTCGCAAGTCTCCATCGCCAGGGAACTCGATCCGCCGAAAGCCTCCGCCCGAGCCGTGATCTCCGGCAGCGGGGAAGTAGTGATTCCACTTGAAGGGCTGATAGATTTCGCCCAGGAGAGTGCGCGGCTTTCGCGCGAGAAAGAGAAATTACAGACTGAAGCTGCGAAACTCGCAGGGCAGCTTGCTAACGCCGACTTCGTCAAACGCGCGCCGGCAGAAAAGGTCGAAGAATTAAGAGCGCGGGCGGACGAGATCAAGCAACACATCACAGCGCTGGATCAAATGCTCGAGGCCCTGAAATGAACTGGATGGACGAAGGCACGCTCTATTCTTCGATTTCGCTTTTTCTGCGCGAAGATCTCGGGCGGGGCGATTTAACGACGCAGGCGACGATTGCCCGCAACACCCGGGCTCGCGGCCGTTTCCTGGCCGGCGAAAAAATGATTGTGGCGGGGCTCGAAGCCGCCGAAGAAGTTTTTATCACGCTCGATCCACAACAGCAGATCGAAGCGTTCGCGGCAGATGGTGAAGAAGTCGAAGCCGGAAAAGTAATCGCGCGGGCCCATGGCTTTGCCGATGTGATGTTGGCGGGGGAGCGCGTTGCATTGAACCTGCTACAGCACCTGTCCGGGATTGCCACGCTGACCCGCGAGTATGTACGCGCGGTCGAAGGTACCGCCGCGCAGATCGTTGATACGCGCAAGACCACACCGGGCCTGCGCATGTTGGAGAAGTATGCGGTCCTGCTCGGGGGCGGGCGTAACCACCGTTATGGGCTGGACGATGGCGTATTTGTTAAAGCAAATCACACCGCGATTGCGGGCGGAGTGGGCACGGCAGTCAAAGCCGCGGGCCAGAAGATTGCGCCTCTGCGTAAGATTGCGGTCCAGATTTCCCACGAGCGCGACTTGCGCGAAGCGATCGAAAATGGCGCGGATGTTTTGTCAATCGAAGGTTTGGCGCCGGAGGAAACAGCGCGGCTGGTCACGATAGCGCGTGAAGTGGCTCCGAAGCTTACCCTGGAGGCCTCCGGGAGAATTACTTTGGAGAACGTGCGTGAATATGCCCGGGCCGGAGTGGATTTGATCAGCGTCGGCGCCCTGACACAATCGGTGCGGGCTATGGACATTAGTTTTCAGATGCAGGCAGGATGAATCACAGTCAGAACCGCCTGCGGTAGCGGGCGGGCCGTCTTGTCTCCACGACTCGTTGCCTCCCATATCAATAAGGGCCCGCCCGCTACCGCAGGCGGTTCTGACCTTTGTGCAACCTGTCCGGTGCCTGGACGTGTAAATCAAGGCATCGTGCTGGGGCTTGTACGCATCTTCTGACAAAGCGTATCTTTGGAGCATTCTTGGGCAATAGTTCTTAGGAGGTTGGAATGCAGAGTCGATTGATTCGTCACATCGCTTTCTTTCTGGCAGTGATTTTTGTTGCCGGCCTCTTCCTGGTTGATGCGAGCGGGCAAAGTCGCAGGCGGCGCCGCACACGGCGCGTCAAGAGACCGGTTATCACGAACCCGGCGATCTACGACCCCTCCACGGCGACGAAGACGACGCCGGACGGTGCGGCAACACCCGAGGATAAAATTATTAGTACCGCGGAGGAGAATTCCGCGGAGACGGATACGGCTGCTCAAAAGACCAGGACTGCGGCGAAGCCAACTTCAGACGAGGAAATGCAGCAAACTATAACCAAGCTCGCCGATCAGGTCGACAAGCTGACAGATAAACTGAACCAGATGCAGGAGAACGATGACACTCGAGTGGACATGGAGCGACTAACGAAGGCCGAACAGCGGGCTGAAGCGCTCCGAGCCCAGTTGATCGATGTCGAGAGCAAACTCGCCGACCTTCAGGCGCGCCTCGATCAGATCGAGTATTCGCTCAGGCCCGAGAATATCGATCGAGCAACTCAGGGTTATGGCACGGTGCACCCGGAGGAAGCGCGCGATGCACGCCGGCGGCAACTGGAAAGCGAAAGAGCACGAGTGCAGTCACAGATTAGAATTCTCGAAGGCAGTAAAGGGCGCCTGGAACCAGCGATTTCCATGGCGGATTCGGAAGTCGACCTTTTGCGTGTCAAGATACAACAGCAACGAGACCAGGAGCGCTTGCAACCTCCGCAAACCGCGCCTCCCGCGTCAAAGACTCGGAAGAAGCCATAGTTCCCGCCGAGTTGAGAAGTGTCGTGGCTGGTTTAGAGGCGGGCTACCGCCCGCCTGGTCGGGCATTAGCCCGACTCTAAACAATGGGTACGTTTCTAAGGGCAATTAACGTTGTCCAACGTCGTTTTAGAGTCGGCGAAAGTCTCCCGCTAACGAACGCCATGCCCAGCATTGCTCAGAACGATCTTTATCGGATGATCGGCGAGGCTAACGAGCGCGGCCAACGTGTAGTTTCGGCGACCGTGGCCCACACGCGCGGCTCGACGCCACAGCGGCGCGGCGCCAAGATGCTCTTCTTCGAAAACGGAGAAGTGGCCGGCACAGTCGGCGGCGGTTGTGTCGAAGCTGACGTCTGGGCCGAAGCCCGCGAAGCATTCCGATCCGGGACTTCAGGTCTGCATCACTTCTCATTGACAGCGGAAGAAGCCAGCGAAGAGGGAATGGTGTGCGGCGGCACCATGGATATCTTCATCGATGTTTGGGACGGGGCTCGTAAACCCGAAACAGAAAACTGCGAATAAGAACTGTTCTTCTTCGGTTCACGGTTAACTGTTCACTGTTTACGCGGAGAAGGTCGAAATGAAACCGACACCCCCTGGCTGGCCGCGCATTTCGAGCGCGGTCTATTACGAGGATGCGGCAGGGGCAATTGATTGGCTCTGCAAAGCATTCAGCTTCGATGTGCGCCTTAAGATCGAAGGTGATGGCGGCAGCATTGAACACTCCGAACTAATCTACGGAGAAGGGGTCATCATGGTGGCCCAGGCTGGCCTGCTGCATAAGCCTTCTTTTCGCCAGTCACCCCACTCGCTGGGTGGCGCCAATACCCAAAACATGATGATCTACGTAGAGGATGTGGAGGCCCATTGCGCGCACGCGCGGGCCGGCGGCGCCCGGATCGTTTCAGAACCCAAGACCACTGATTACGGCGAGGATTATTGGGCTGATCGCGGCTACGAATGTGAAGACCTGGAAGGCCATCACTGGTGGTTCTACCAACGGCTGCGCGACCCGAAGCCGAAAGGGTAATATTACTTGACGACAAACTTCAGTTTGGCCTTCAGACATCCGCATTGTTTAGAGTCGGGCTAATGCCCGACCAAGCGGGCGGTAGCCCGCTTCTAAACACACGTAGACAAAGTGAACTTTGTCGGACATGGAACTGAAAACAGATGAGCGAATCTTTCATCGAAAACTACAAAGCCAAACATCGACATCCGGTGAACAAGTGGATGCACAGCATCGGCATACCCATGATTGCCATCTCAGTGCCGCTGTTTTTCTTCAACTGGCGTTGGGCGCTCGGGGTCTTCATTGCGGGCTGGATACTGCAATTCGCCGGACACGCCGTCGAAGGTAATCAACCGGCCTTCTTCCGCAATCCTGTTTATCTGCTGATTGGACCATGGTGGCTGGTGCGGCGCGCCGTTGCCGCAATTGGCTTGACCAAATCTTCCCACTCAGAATAGCAACTCATCGCGCATGCACAGCGCTCCCAATCGGTCCCAATCCAAACTCATCACCGCAGCCATTGGCCGAATTCTGCGAGAGGGTTCGAGCGCAGTGTTGGCGACGCTAATCGAAGGCAAAAAGAACGTCGGCGTCAAACTGCTGGTAGTCGAAGACGGTACGTATATGGGAGGTTTCGGCGATCATGAGCTGGATGAGGTGGTGCGGTCACAGGCATTCGCGGTTCTCGGCGGGCATGAAGAAGTAAGGACTTCCAGGATTGGCGATTTTGCGCCAGAGCTTCCTGCGTGGGCCGACGCCCGCGTGCTGCTCGAACGAATTGAGCCGGAACCGCGATTAGTAATCTGCGGGGCAGGGCACGTTGGCGCAGCCCTGGCGCGCCTGGGATCGCAAATCGGCTATCGCGTGACCCTGATCGACGACCGCGCCGAGTTCGTAAGAAGCGGGTTGTTTTCTGAAGAAGCAATCGAGCCGGTCCTGGCCGGGAGTTGGGCCGGGGAACTGCGCGCAAGGATCGGAAACGGCCGCGGAGTTTCAGTGGCGATAGTCACGCGTGGTCACAAGGAGGATGAAGAATGCCTGCGCGCGGTGGTGTCCTGCGCTCCTGATTATGTGGGATTGATCGGCAGCAAACGGCGAACTAACTTTGTGCTGGAGAAACTGCGCGAGGAAGGCGCTGCGGAAGAAAAACTCCGCGAGGTGCACGCGCCGATCGGTCTGGACATTGGCGCCGTGTCCCCGGAAGAAGTCGCGCTGGCCATTCTGGCGGAGATTGTGGCTGTGCGCCGCGGAGGAAAGGGCGGATCACTTTCGAAGTGGCGGAGAACCTAACGGTCAACTGCGAAAAGCGCAGTCAGGAAGGGGGCATGCCCCCGCTTCAACGCTGTATTCCATCCCGCCTGAGTTCACTGCAAGCTTAGATCGAGGCGAACTTTTCTTCTCTGAACAGGCGGGGGCATGCCCCCTTCCTGACTGCAGTTTTCAAACATTTCAGTAAGACTGAGACATCGCCTTAATGATCGTAGTAACACGCGTGGCCAGCGATTTTTTCGTACTGTGTGCTCGCTGCGCGAGCCCCTTAATTCCCCTTGCTTAGATACTTTTCCGGCAGTGGATTCTTTTCATCCTCGCCCTGCCAGAAGATCGTCACGATCCACCAACGCTTGCCATCGTTCATTAACTGAATGCTGTTGATGCCCCGCTGAAACGGCTTGGGGTCGTCAGCCTTGTGCCGTGACTCATAAGTGCTGAAGGCGTGCGCGATGTTACCGAACATTTCTGTGCGCCGCGCTATCTCTCGTTCGAAGAACCCGTCCTTCTCCAGAAGTGGGCTGGACCTCGCAATGTATTCTTCAACCGTTCGCACGCGCGAACCTACCTCGCCGGTAGGTCCCCTGCCGGTAGGAATCAGACGGGCGCCGGGCACGAACAACGAGCGCATGCGGTCCCAATCGCGTTTCTGACCGGCAGGTCCCGAGATCACGTCGTAAACTGCCGCGATGATTGCGTCAATCGAACTAACATCCGCGGGACGTGCTGTCGGTGCTGTCGGTGTTGGCGTAGTTTGTGGCATTGGCGTTGGTTTTTCGTTCTGAGCGAAAGTTGTTGCGCATATCGAGCAAAAGATGATCACCGTTGGCAAAATATACGTCAAGAAACTTTGCGAACATTGCGCAGTCGAGTGCACCATTGTTCTCCTTCTTCAAGTTTGGAAGCGCGAGGTCGCGATTAAAGCATGAGTGCCGCGAACATCGCAAAGTGGTAAGAGTCCCTTGACTCTCGCGGCTTTGCCGCCTGATGTGCGGAAGGGCTCGGCCCTTCCGTTGCGCCAGTCTTTTCAATGTGCGGCTAAGCCGCCGACTCTTATTTCGAGGCATAGCCTCTCAAATCTCGAAGCAGCCTGACGGAAAGGCGCAGCCTTTCCGCAAATCAGACGGCGGAGCCGCAAGGCCTGGAGCAAACAATCATCCTGATTTGGAGCTTTCCATCATGCGATGGTAATAACATTGAGCATGTCGACAGAAGTGACTGAAGTTGAAGCGGCCAGGCAGCCCGGCAGCGGACGCGCCAGCGAGATGTTTCGCGCCCTGTCGCATCGAAACTACAGACTCTTCTGGTCCGGGGCTTTCCTTTCGAACATCGGTACCTGGATGCAGGCAGTGGCCCAGGGCTGGCTTGTGTTCCAGCTTTCAAACTCCCCGTTCTGGCTGGGCCTGGACGCGTTCATGAGTATGGCGCCGGGCATCGTGCTAACGTTGGCGGGCGGAGTCTTCGCGGACCTCGTCGATCGTCGCCGGTTGTTGATTTATACGCAGGTGGTCTCGGGATTGGCAGCGCTAACGCTCGGAACATTGGTGGTCATGCACGTGGTCACGGTCCCGATGATCCTGGTGCTTTCATTCATTACCGGCTCATGCTTTTCGCTCGCCGGTCCCTCGTACCAGGCGATCACTTTTGACCTCGTCGGACGCGATGATGTCGCTAACGCTGTTGCTTTGAACTCGACCCAGTTCCAGCTTTCCCGTGTTTTGGGGCCGGTTTTTGCGGGACTTGGCTTCAGGATTTTTGGACTGGCAGGCTGCTTCTTTGCCAATGCGCTTTCCTTCGTTGCCGTGGTGACGGCGCTGGCGATGGTTCGATTCGAAGCCGTTCCCGGCGCCAGCGGAGCACCACCAGTCGCGAGGGAAAGGGGCGCGTTCCTGCGGGACCTTTTCGACGGCTTTCGTTATGTGCGCCATCGTCCGCGGGTGTCGATGCTGCTGGTGATCTCCTCAGTCACCAGTCTGTTCGGCGCTCCTTACCTTTCGATGACCCCGGTGTACGCACGCGACATTTTTCATCTCGGCGAAACGGGCTTGGCCATGTTGATGGGTGTTGCGGGCGCGGGCGCCTTTTTTGGCGCACTTTTTCTTGCGTATCTGGGCGACTTCAGACGCAAGGGCCTTTCCGTGCTGGGAGGCGCATTTGCCTTCGGCGTGTGTTTGATCGGTTTTGCGCTCTCGACCAATCTGGCGGTGTCACTCGTATTTCTTTTCAGCATGGGTTGCGCAATTGTTTTGTCCGTGGCCGTAACCAACACACTGTTACAACAGTTGGTCACCAACGAGATGCGTGGCCGCGTGATGAGTATGTTCATGCTCTCGTTCATTGGCGCTATGCCGATTGGGAATCTGATAGCCGGCGTGGTATCGCACCGATTTGGTGTGCCGCACACGCTGGCAGCCGGCGGCCTGGTCGTTACAATTTTTGTGGCCGTAGTCAGCATGCGCAGCTCGCGTTTGCGGCAACTCTGACGACTGTCCGGGCGAGGGCCGTGGTGTGCAGTTGCGCGAATTGCGCGGCGCCTCTTGTCTAATTTGCGCAAACTCGTGTACAAGTTGGCCCACATCGCAACCAAGCGGCAAATTCGCGGCCGGTAAACGTTGCTGGGCAACTCGAGACGGGAAAATACAGTTAGGCCACAGGTGAACACGGATACACACGGATTCAAGCACGAGAAACAACTCAGAAGATCATCGGAGGTTTGAGGCCACAATTCAACGACTTGTTTTCGGTAATCCGTAAATCAATCCGTGAAAATCCGTGAAAATCCGTGTTTATCTGTGGCCGCTCTCCTTGCGTTCGAACTCTTGATGCGCATAAGGTCAAAAACAACGATGCAAAGCGTCACCAGAGATCGCTATTCGGCAATAGTGGCAGGCGCGGTGCTGCTCGCCATGATGTTGGCCGGCATCGTCCCGGGCGGATTGGCACAAACGGGCTGGACCGGCACGCGCCTGGGTCCGCCGGGGAAAGATCTAAATGCAGTGTACTTCGCAGACTCAAAGCGCGGCTGGATTGGCGGCGATGGTGGATTCCTTAGTTACACAAACGACGGCGGCCATTCGTGGGCGGAGCAACCTCTATCAACGTCCCACGCCATTAACGATGTGTATTTTTCAGGGAAAGACACAGGCTTCCTGCTTGCCGGAAACGAGATTTTGGGCACGAACGATGGGGGCCGAACCTGGAAAACATTGCGGCGCCTTTTGGCTTCGGAATTCGATGGCGCCGAACCCGAGCTCTATAGTGTGCGCTTCGTGGGAAGCAAGAAGGGTTGGGTCGTAGGCTCCGCCAGCCGCGGCGACCTTGTTGTGGACAGCATCGTACTATTCACAAGCGACGCCGGCATTTCATGGCAGCGCCAACGAGTGCCCGCTCGTGAAGAATTGATTCACCTGGATTTTGTGAACGACAAACACGGCTGGA
The DNA here is from genome assembly GCA_036506395.1 of Pyrinomonadaceae bacterium. GTDB lineage: Bacteria > Acidobacteriota > Blastocatellia > Pyrinomonadales > Pyrinomonadaceae > DASXRU01. The sequence goes on from DASXRU010000182.1 coordinate 13,223, forward strand.
TGGTAGGCGCTTCCGGTACCATTCTACACACGCCGGACGGCGGCGAATCGTGGACTCGCCAGAATTCCGATGTGAAGGCGACGCTTTACCATTCGGATTTTCGTAATGAAAAACTTGGTTGGGCAGTCGGCGAGCGGGGCACCATCCTGAGGACCAGTAACGGAGGGAATAACTGGATGCCGGTCGAGTCTAATGTGCGAACGACTTTGCTTAGCGTGCAGTTTGTCAGCGACGACCAGGGATGGGTTGTGGGCCGCGGCGGCGTGATTCTGCGCTCCGAAGACGGAGGCAGGACGTGGATCAGGCAAACAACCGGGACCAAACAGAATCTCTACGCGCTTTTTATTGGGAAGAAACTAGGTTGGGCCGTTGGCGGCGATGGAATGGTTTTGCGGTACGAGCGCTGATTGGTTGGCCGCGCGAAAGCAACGGTAGCGCCTGGAGAATCATCTTAAGAAGCCGAGGTTATTCATATAAAGAGTCGCAGGATTTAGATAGCGACAGAAATAACACTTCGGTTCCTCCTGTGATTGCCGCTCGGTATGCGTTCATGCCGGGCGGCCTTTTATTTTTGGCGGATGTCTCTTGCCTGCGCTGGCCGCATGTTGTGATTGCGCTCGAGATTACGCGAGGGCAGCTTCAGGACCCACCAAAGACTTGTTTGGCTTGGGATGGCCCTCGGTGTCGTAAATCTCAAACTCAGAGGAGTACGGCGCAATTTGATCGAGCACGGCGGCGGCATCACCCACCACGACTATGGCAGCCTTGTCAGGCGTAACGTATTGCTGCGCCACGTGGCGAATGTCGCCAATGCTGACGGCATTGACGCGGTCACGATAAAGGTGAAGATAGTTACGGGGCAGGTCCATCATATTGATTTGAACCAGTTGATCGACCAGCCCTTCCTGCGTCTCTATGCGAATGGGAAACACTCCAGTCAGGTACGACTTGGCATCCACGATTTCTTTGTCGGACACATCCTCTTGCCGGATTCTTTCCAGCTCATAGAAAAACTCCTTAAGCGAAGCGCCCGTCACGCCCGTGCGAACTTCAGCGGTTGCGCGTAAGGTGCCCAGCACGCGCCGCGCATCCAAACTTGAATAGGCGCCGTAGGTGTAACCCTTCTCTTCGCGCAGGTTCATGAAGAGACGCGATGAGGCGTTTGATCCCAGGATAGTGTTCAGCAGCAGCATGGGAAAAAAGTCAGGGTTGGTGCGATTGATTGCCAGGTTGGCAATCACGATATTGGATTGGGCTGAGCCGGGACGGTCAACTATGTAGGCAGTCCGTCGCGTCCGCACCGGCGGCGGCGGAAAGTTGGGGTCGATTGCCGGGCGCTGTTTCCACTGCCCAAAAAGACGATTAATACGCCCGATGACGTCATCGCGAACAACATCTCCGACTACAAACATCACTGCCCGGTCAGGCACCAGCATCGAGCGATGGAAGTCCAGAAATGTGTCCCGGGTCATCGCGTCAAGCGAAGCCGGCGTGGGTGAGACGATGGCGTACGGATGCTGGCCAAAGATGACACTGGCAACTCTTTCGCTGGCAAGAAACGAGGGCTGAGCGCGCTGCTGAATGAGCATCTGCTTGGCGTTCTCGCGCGTCAGCTCGATCTCGTTCTCAGGAAAAGACGGATGCAGTGCAACGTCGGCCATCAGCTCCAGGATTTGATCGGAATATGTCGAAAGGGAAGAGGCGGCAACGGTCGTGTAGTCGGAGTTGGCCCCGGCAGACAGAGTCGCTCCCAGTTTCTCTACCTCTTCGGCTATTTGCCGGCTCGTTCGTGATTCCGTGCCTTCGTTCAACAGCCCCGTCATCATGTCGGTCAGGCCGGGTAACTCTCCGGGATCGCTGGCGTGCCCGGCACGAAACGCGAGACGAAAACTAACCAACGGCAGACGACGGTCCTCCACGATGACAACGCCCAAGCCATTGTCCAGCCTGCTCTCGACAAACTCAGGGATGTTTAAGCCGCGAGGTGGTAGGGGCTGCGGCGCCTGTCTGCGAAAAGCTTCCGCTTCAGTCATTGTTTGATTCTTAGCCAACGTCAAATTAATGAATTGAATTCAGCACGCCACTTCCAATCAGCAGGACCAGCTCCGGTATGTTCTCTTGAGCCCGCTAATCTCGGGGGCGTTCTTTACGAACCATCGTCCACAGATTGATCGGGCGGAGGCTGCGCATACGCAATTGGGGTTGGGGCCTGGCTCACGGGGGATTCCGGCTCCGCAGGTTCCAGTTCTGGTACCAGCGGTGGAGGCGCGCCTGGTTGCGTTGGTTCCCCAGGGGGCAGAGGTGAAGCGGGCGCCACCTCTTCGGCGGCAGGCACGATATCCAGCAGCACCCGATTATCAGTATCCAGATACCCTGCCACTGCTGCCTTTATCTCGTTCGCGCTAACCTTTAGATAATTATCAACCTCGGTGTTGAAGAGCTCAGGCCGACCATCGTAAAGAGCGAATTCGGCGAGCTGCTGGGCACGGAAAAGAGATGACTGACGATTGCGCACACTGTCGTTGAGGAGATTGTTATGCAACTTCTCCATCTCTTCGGCGCCCGGGCCATCCGTGGCCAGCCGGTGAAGTTCGTTCATGATCGTTTCCCGAATTGTGGCTACTTCATTCGCCGGTTTTGGAATCACGACGATGAACAAGCCGGATGGACCGCGCCGCTCGTCTATTCCACCCTGGATCTGCACCACTGACTCTTCCCCCTTAACCAGCTTCTGATAAAGGCGCGAGCTTTCACCTTCAAACAGCAAGTGGCTGGCAAGCATCAGGGCGTAGAATTGCGGCGTGCGGCGGGGAGGGATTTTCCAGCCCAGCGCAAACGCAGGCACCGGCGCCAGCTTGTCCAGAAAAATATCCTGTCGTTGAGCCACCTCCGGAGGCTCACTAACATCGACAGGGGGCGGATTCGCCTGACGCGGAATCGTGGCAAAGTATTTCTCAACCAGCGCCCGCGTCTGGTCTTGATCGAAATCCCCGGCGATGGTTAACACGGCGTTGTTCGGAGCATAATAAATGCGGAAGAACTCGCTTACGTCTTCGACAGTAGCCGCGTCCAGATCTTCCATGGACCCGATCGTTGAATGGGCATTGGCCGGATTCTTGAAGCTCATCTCAAAGAGCCGCAGGAAACCATTAACGTATGGCTGGTTGTCATAGCGCAGACGTTTTTCTTCCTGCACCGCCTGGCGCTGGTTATCGAGATTCTCTTGCGTGACTTTCAGCGAGCGCATCCGGTCGCTCTCCAACCACAAGGCCAGTGGTAGTTGATTGGCCGGCAGAGTTTCAAAGTAGTTTGTGCGCTCGCTCGATGTGGTGCCGTTCATGGTCCCGCCGGCGTTCGAGATGTATTGGAAATGCGCTGCTTTAGGGACATTCTCCGAGCCTTGAAACATCATATGCTCAAACAAATGCGCAAACCCGGTGCGGCCCGGCTTTTCGTTGCGAGAGCCTACATCGTAATACACCGCAACCGAAACGACCGGAACCGCATGGTCTTCGCTTAACACTACTCGCAAACCATTCGCGAGGCTGTACTGTTCGATGGGAATAACGCGAATCGCTCTTGTCTCTGACAAAGTCTCGACCTCAGGCTCCTATTTTCACGCCGGCCCTGGTCTGTTCCGTTGATAACAGATCAAAGCTTGCCGCAAAGCTGGCGGTAAATCGTACCTCGATTAGAGCCCATCCACAAATACGCTCCATTGCGCAAGCGCTCTTTGCAGAACGCCCTTGCTCAATGGAGCCAAAGCAAGGCCCTTAGGATGTAGCCGGCCGAAAACAGTTGCCCGAGATGCTCAACTTCCCGAAGTTCTAGTTCGGCCGCTCGATAATCATGCCGCGCAGCTCAGCCCTCAGTTTCTCGATTTCAGCAAGCTTCTGCTCTACTCGTTCGAACAACGCTGACTGCGTCTTGACGCCCTCGTCTATCAGGAAAGCTGCCGCCTCAGCCCGGCTGCGGAATACGCCGGCCTGCACCAGTTGATCCAACCTGTTCTGCGCGTCGGCGGAAATCTTGACCGCGACAACATATTCATCTTTGGCTGATATAGCCTTTTCGATGGTGCGGCTAATGTCCCGGCCAATAGCCGTCAAAGACTCAGGAATGCGCGAGGCCATCTCGCGTACTGACGAGGCCATCCGCGCCCGGTCAGAGGTCGGCTCACCTTCATCTTCCCGCAAAATCAGATCATCCGTCACACTGGACGGTTGGGATTCTTGATATGACTCATATGGACTACTCATAAAGTTCAAACTCCTTCAGCTAGGTATCTGATTCTGATGTACGCAAGTGCCCGACTTAAAGTTCATTCTAAGGAGAGTTCTAAACCAGCGTCAAGCGTGCCTGCTGTTGCGATTCCCAAATGTGTCCTTGACCGCGGAATATGAAGCAGCATCTGTTGTTGTTTTACCTCACTCCGACTATAATGCGGGCAGTCTCCGCTTGATTCCGCGTTCCTTAACCGAAAGGACTCCCATGAGATTCTCAAAAGGGGCGGCATACACGCTCGTCATGGCAATGGTGTTCTGCGCAGCAGTGGTAACCCGCGCGCAGAACCGCGAGAAGTTTGTCATTTCCGCAAAGGCTGGCGGGGTGAATTCAGTGATTGGGCGGGTGACCGTCCAGCATCGAAGCGAATCTCAGCCCGAGCTTCTGACCTCTCAGCAGGATCTTGAAGCCGGCGACATGGTAGACACGGGAACAAGCGGGCGCGTTGAGGTCTTGCTGAATCCCGGATCCTATCTTCGTGCCGCCGAGCGATCGCGGTTTGTGCTCGCGGACAATTCGCTTGAGCACCTCACCTTACGCCTGCTTAGCGGCAGTGCCATCGTCGAGGCGACCGGGGCCGACGGTGTCAATATGCAGATCGATATCGACACCCCTCAGTCCCACTTCGCCATCGTCAAAAGGGGGATATATCGCCTAAACGTCTCGACCGGCCAAACCGAGCTATTGGTCCTTAAGGGCAAAGCCATAGTAGACGGCGACACGGCGAGCCCGGTTAGGGGTGGCCACAAGGTCGTGCTGACAGGGGGTTCCCGGATTCTGGCAAAACTGGACAAGGAACGAGACGAGTTTGATTCATGGAGCAAAAACCGGGCAGAGACTCTGGCTCAGGCAAATAGGCGCATCCCGGCGCGAGCGTTAAGCATGTTTCTTGCTTCCTTCGAGTCGGATTGGTTTGGATCCAGTTTTGGTCGCTCGGGCATCTGGGTCTATAACCGCGGCTCTCTCTGTTACACATTTTTGCCATTCTATGGCGGGTGGGGCTCGCCCTACGGCGGAGGTTATTCGAGCTTCTATTGGGGCTGCGATTTTTGCGGTGGTTACCAACGTCACGGAGGCCCCGTTATCGTAACCAACTCCCCGCCGGGCAATTCGGGAGGTCCCGGAGGATCCGGTGGCTCCGGAGGATCCGGTGGCCCAATCTCAGGGCCGTCTCCTGGGCGAGGGGGGGCCGGTCCGCTTCCGGGCTCAAGGGACCCTGACGCGCCGGGCCCTCGCGGCAAGAATATCGAACCCTCAGATCCAAACCGGCCGTAGAAGTCCCGGTGAAGAATGGCGCTGGCTGACTTCTAGCCGTGGTTCTTATGTAGCTGTCGGATTTCTTCGTCAACCACGGCCAGAATTTCAGAACGCGATAGACCGGAAAGCACCATGTGCGCAAGAGCCGAGCGGAGTGGCTTACGCGTTTCCACATCCTTCTTTGCGCGCGTCCCGCCGGAAGTAACCACCGCACCCGCTCCGTGGCGCACGGTCAGAAGACCTTCCTTTTGCAACTCCCGATAGGCTGCAGCAATCGTATTCAGATTCACACCAAGGTCAGCCGCAACCTGGCGGACGGGAGGTAGCGCCGCCCCGTCGCGCAACTCGCGGCTCGCTATCAATGCCTTAATCTCATCTGCCACCTGCCGGTAAACCGGCCGCCGGTCGTCTTCGTCAATAGTAATGTACATCTGGCCTCCCTCCTAAGTGTTGGGTGCAGCTATACACTATACAATCCAGCTAGTCAAGAGGTGCAGTTTTTTGTTGGCCTTTTGGCGGCTTTGTCGAGAGTCTCGTCGTTAGCCGAGGGGAGCCAGTTCATTTGCCAGGACCCGCGCAGAGTGGCTAACAGCCGCAATTCCTTGTCCGGGAAACGTCGTGTCGCCGACGATGTAGAGCTTTGGATTAGCAGTCCTATGGCTAAAGGAGTTTGTGCCAAAGACAGATGGGAATTGCGCCACGCCACCAACCATGCCGAGCCGGCGGCGAGTCTGATCGTAATATGATCGCGGAGTAGCCGTTTCGATTATTTCGATTTCGCTACCAAGTTCGGGAAGGCATGCGTGGATCCTTGTCCACCATGTTTCCAGGGTTTCTTGATCTTGATCCTCAATTTGTTGTTCGTTTTCGTGAAAACTGAACCATTCCTCCGTGTCTGTCTGGGTCCAGACGGTAACTGCTCGCTTACCTTCCGGCGCGCGTGTGTCCCAGGCCGGGGTTGCAGCGAACATGAAAGGAGATGACGTGGAATCATCTTTAAGTTGTGCCTTCAAATCCGTCACCGCCAGGATATGGTCCGCCGGCAAGCGCTGAGCAGCAGCTTCATCCATACCGAGGTACAGCAAATACGCACCTTCGCTGAGCATGCCTTTTAGTTGTTCGCGAATCTGCGCCGGTATTCCGCTGGCGCCTACCAGTTTTCCATAGGTGTCCCATACGGTTAAGTTACTGATAACGGCCCGCTCAGCATAGACAGTCTCTCCGCTCAGCAGATCAACACCCGCAATTTTCCCGTCCGGGCTGTAGGCGAGGCGTAAAACTGGAGTGTTAAGTCTGACCGTTCCCCCGCTCTGCTTAATCGAAGCTGTCAGCGAATCTGCCAGGGCCGACCCTCCACCGCGAAGGACGTACAACCCATGACTCGGAAGCATCAACGCAAGTGCGGCATAGAGGTACGAGCATTCATCGCCTGAACACTGTGCCAACAATTGGAGTTGAGCATCCAGGAACTGGACGAAACGTGGCGAGACGTCGGGCAGATGTCTTGTCACCGTGTCGTGTTGCGAGGCGATCACGCGATGACCCTGAATGATTCCGAGCGCGCGCCGGAGTTTGAGTGACGAAGCATGCCGTAAATCAGGCAGGCGCGCCGCGGCATTTCTAATCGCAGAATCGATTGATGCAAGTTCGCGATAGAAAGCAATCGCCGCGCGAGCGCACTCGGGGAAGGCCGACGTGAGGTTGTCTTCAAACTCTTCGCGGTCTGCACAAATTGCGACATCGCGCTGATCAGCCAGTCTTACGACATAAGCAGGTTCGGAGAGCCGAGCGTCAAGGGGGCTAAGCTTCAATTCGGTAAAAATATTTTCGTGCAGCTCGCCCGATCCCCAGGAAGAATAAAGGCCGGCCCCCCCTTCGAACACATAGCCGCCAATCGCATAATTAGCGGCGCAGCCGCCGGTCATGTCTTCTTTCTCTAACAGGCAAACGTTCACACCGCGAGCGGCTAACAGAGCCGCAACGGTTAGGCCGCCAATGCCACCGCCGACCACTACAACTTCGTAAGTCATGAGCTAGACGAACCAGTCGAGGGCGCGGACCAACCCGACGACGAAGCCCGCTTTGTGTTCACCAGCTGAGTTGAGCGCGGGAATGTAGGGCGCCAGAAGGATCTCTATGGATTGTATACTGTTGAAAATCAGGTGAATGACAAAGCATGGCAAAAGCCGGCCGGTCCGGGCGCGGACCACGGTTAGTGAAACGCTCAAAAGGACGATGGCGGAAATGACGCCCACGTTGGGCCAATATTGAAAGACGTGACCAGCCGCGAAAAGGGCCGACACCAGGATGACCGCGCCAGGCATCCCGATAGCCCTCTGCAGGGCCGGATAGAGCACGCCGCGATAGACTGTTTCCTCAACCAATGGCGCAGTCGCGAAAGCCAGGAAGGCCAGCGCAACAGCCGTCGCGCGCGAGCTTTGAATCATCCGCTCAATGTCGGTCTCTTGCCCGCCGAAAAGCACGATCAGGACCAATCCAATTCCGAACAGCAGGAGGGCGAGACCCGCACTCTTCCAGAAGCCAAAGTTTCCGGGCCAGCTCCAGCCAATCGAGTCCCGGAAATCAACCTTGCCAAGCTGGGTAACTACTGCCCACGCCAGCAAAAAGGTTAGCGCGTGGACCGGAATAATGCTGAGCACATTGATAAAAAGGAGTGCCTTATCGTGAAGTAAGACCTCTCGATTGGGAACGCCGCCCCGATAGCGATAAATGATATATGGCAGGCTGAAGACGATGGGAACGAGAAACAGGAGCACTACGCTGAGAATCCAGGTCAGGAAAGCCTGCCCCAGTCCCCAACGCGGATTATTCGGATCTGATTCTTGTCTAACAAGAACCTCGCCAACATCTGGCTCGACTGAACTCAACTGTGTTTGAAAATGTTCTAGTGGTGGCGCGGATTCTTCGAAAGTGTTCACTGTGGAACGAGTGTAGGAGAGTTACAGTTGCGTGGTCAAACTTTCAGCTGGTTGTGACTGGCGTGATGTGGCGGTGCGTGCAACAATCAAACCGCTGGATATTCAGGTTCAAACATCGTCGGGCCAACTCGCGGCGCAGCCAGCATCAATCCAATGATTGTCTTGGCGTCTTCAATCTCGCCATCACTAATCATTTCCAGCGCTCGCGATAGAGGCAAACGTACCACTTCAAGCATTTCGTCGTCTTCGAGGTTTTGGGACGTTTCGGTCAAATCAGTAGCCAGGTAAAGCCACATCTTTTCTTCGCAATAGCCCGGTGATACGAAGAACTCGCTCAGTTTCTCCATTTTTCCGGCCACCAGGCCCAATTCTTCCTCCAATTCGCGAGCGGCGCCTTCCTCCGGGCGCTCGCGTTCCTTCAGCGTGCCGGCGCACATTTCCAAAAGTTTGCGCACGGCGGGATGACGATACTGCCGCACCAGTGCAATCGTCCCGTCTTCGAAGACCGGAAGGATCACAGCGCTTCCCGGATGACGCACAACCTCGCGTTGATAAGTCTTATGGCCTTCAACGACCGAATCGACAGTTACACTGAAGACTCGCCCGTGAAAAACTTCTTTGCTGCCGAGAATCTTCGGCGCCTCTGTTTGTGACTGAGCCATAGCTGATCTTTCCCCTTTTGGAGTGCGGTGGCAAGCGCAGCGCGACACCGCTTTGGATTGCGTCGACTAGTCGCGACGTACGGATGCAACCAAAGCGCCGTCGCAACTGAGTAAAAGCAGCCGCAGATTTACGCAGATAAACGCAGATCTGAAAAATCTAAAAAGGGCTAAAGGCGCATCCACTACAACAGTCTAATTTGTACCTTTTTCTAATCCGTGTTTATCCGCGCAAATCTGCGGCTAAACCCTCCGACGCAACCTTTTCGAGTGCCGAGGCAAGCGGAGTTCAGATTTTGAAGCAGCTGAAGTAAAAGCAGCCGCAGATTTACATAGATAAAAGCTATCTGAAAAAAACTAAAAGGGGGGCTGAAGGCGCACCACTACAACAGTCTATCTGTACCTTTTTATAATCGGTGTTTATCCGCGCAAATCTGCGGCTAAACTTTTGATTGCGTCGAACCTTGGCCATGCTAGTAAAAGCAGCCGCAGATTTACGCAGATAAAAGCTGATCTGAAAAAAACTAAAAGCGGGCTGAAGGCGCATCCACCAGTCTATTTGTACCTTTTTCTAATCCGTGTTTATCCGCGCAAATCTGCGGCTAAACCTTGTTCTTCGCCGGCGCCAGCAGTTTTTGAATCTCGCCCACCAGATAAAGCGACCCGGTGACGCACACAACTCCCTCAGCGGCCGTTTGTTCGAGTGCTTTGCGGAGCGCTTCACCGGCAGAAGCGGCAACCGTGACTTTGGCGGAAGGAAAATCGCCGGGCATTTCACGCAAGAGCGTCTCGGCGTTGGCTGCGCGCGCATTGGCAAACGTCGTTAGGATTACCTGGTCTGCGGCGGGCAGCAAAGTGGCCAGCATCTCTCGGAGATTCTTATCGCGCATTCCTCCGAACACGAGTGTCACAGGAGCTTCGACGAACTCGTCAAGATAAGCGTGCAGGGCGCGCGCGGCCGCTGGATTGTGCGCTCCATCCAGGAGAATGCGCGGACGTCCTGCGTAAAACTCGATACGGGCGGCGTGTCTGGCGCTCTCGACTCCTTCAATGATCGCTTCGCGTGAAATGGCGAAGCCTTGATCGCTAAGAGTTTCAGCAAGCGCGATGGCGACCGCAGCGTTTGTGATCTGGTGGCGGCCAGGCAAGTCGAGTTGCACGTTATGGTAGGAGTAGCGAGGACTCTTGAAGTTCACGCGGAAGCGCCCGCGCTCATCGGCCCCGATGACGGTGCCGTCGCTTTCAACCAGGCGCGGCGTAACACCTGCGGCATCGCATTGACGAAGGATTACGGCCATCGCTTCCGGCAGTTGTGGGCCAATGATCACATTCGTGTCGGGCCGAATGATCGCGGCTTTTTCCGAGGCAATTTCCGCCAGCGTCTCGCCTAGATATTCCTGATGATCCATCGCAATGGGTGTCAGGGCGACGGTGCGAGCGCCGGCAACCGTCGTCGCATCAAGCCGGCCGCCCAGCCCCGTTTCGAGAATAGCCAGTTGCACACGCGCTTCACGAAAAGCCAGCAAAGCTATGGCTGTCACGTGTTCGAAGAAGGTGGGAAGCGCTTCGAGTTGCCCATCTTGTACTAACGTTTCCGTGCTTTGTCTCACCAGCGTTGTCGGCCGGGCGAAGTTGTCGGGCGTGATCTGCCGGCCATTGATTTTGATTCGTTCAGTAATCGAGACCAGATGCGGGGAGGTGTAAAGCCCGGTATCGATGTTCGCAGCGCGGCAAATCGCATCGAGGACGATGGCAGTAGAGCCCTTGCCGTTCGTTCCGGCAATCTGAACGGCGGCAAAGTCGTGCTGCGGATTGCCGAGAGCTTCGAGCAACCGCGCGATGGCTGCCAGCCCGAGCTTCATCGCCAGAGTTTCGTGGCCCAGGCCTAGAAGATAGTTTGTGGCTTCATCGAAGTTCATTTCGAATTGCAGGCGACTCTACAAAAAAAGTAAGACATAAGGCATCTAGTCTTATTTAAAGCGCCAACGGCGCGAAATGTAAAAGCCTGGGCCAAACGGCCCAGGACTTAGCGGAAAAAAGCCTCCTAGCGCTGAAGCGCGAAATCGTGCTGGTATTCACGCAACTCGTCCTATCTCCACAAGTCGATGGCGCGCTTTCAGCGCTTAATGACGGTTGCCCACTATGACCCAGGCCGTTGGCCTGGGCTTTTACATTTCGCGCCGTTGGCGCTTAAAGCTTTTTGTGCAAAGCCCTTCCAAGCTTCTCAAACTGTTTAGACAGGGGCTGTCACTTCGTAACCGCGAGATCACCGCACTGAAGTGC
>DASXRU010000183.1:0-40305 GCA_036506395.1 Pyrinomonadaceae bacterium
GCTTTGAAAAGCAGCTCAATATCGTATTCTTTACCACCCATTTTTCGTTCCAGCGCCCGGTAACTTTATTACGATTTTAGTAAGTTACGGGTTCCCTTTCTTCGGGGCTATTCGAACATAAAAACATAGATTCCTCTATCCGATTCTTGCGCTCAAAAACCCGCGTTTACTCGATCAAATTTCAAACCGTTCCAACTACATTGCTACGACGCTCTAAAAGCAAAGTGTCTCGCCAGACACCATTCAACCTGGCAATTCGCTCGCGCCGGCCGACCTCGCGAAAGCCAAGCTGTTTATGCAATGCGACACTCGCGTTGTTCTCGGGAAAGACAACAGCTTGCAGCATCCAGATCCCGTTCTTTTCCGATTCGCTAATGAGGGATTGCAGCAAAGTACGCCCAATCCCGTTTCCCCTGTGGAGTTCTCCGACGTAAACACTGGTCTCAGCCACGCCGGCATAGGCACCCCGGCTGGAGACAGGACTGAGCGCTGCCCAACCTTTCACAATGCCTCCTCCATCGCGGGCGACGAGTCGTGCAAAAGGGAGATGCGAACTCTCCCATCGCTCGTGGCTGGGAGCTTCGGTTTCAAAGGTAGCCTGACCGCCGGCGATCCCTTCCAGGTAAATCGCGCGCACCTGCTCCCAGTCTTCAGAACACATTGCTTCTATTTGAAAAGACATCGCCCGTTTGGAGCCGATTCGCTTCGGCACATTAGGAATCACACATGCGCCTTGACATATTTGTTATAGAGCGCTAATCTCGCGTCATATTCGCACAGGCGAATGTAACTATAATGGAGGTGTGACATGGAAAGCAACACAACTACGGTGCGCGCCCTCAAGGCCCACCTGGCCCTGAACGTGCACAACGTGCTGATAAGTACGGAGTTTTATCGGAAGATGCTCGGCATCGAGCCCAGCAAGGTCAGATCAGGTTACGCCAAGTTCGATATGCAGAATCCGCCCCTGAACTTGACGCTTAATGAGGTTTCCTTTGGCGAGCGCGGCGCCCTCTCGCATCTCGGGATTCAGGTCGGGTCCACGGAAGATGTTTCGGCGATGCGCCGGAAATGGGCCGAGGCCGGACTGGCGACGCGCGATGAGATGCAAACCAATTGTTGCTATGCGTTGCAGGACAAAACCTGGGTGCGCGATCCGGACGGCAACCAATGGGAGGCGTTTGTCGTGCTCGAAGACAACCTGCAGGAAACTTCCGCCTGCTGTACCACCGACATTACGCGGCAGGGATTGGCTAAGGAAACGGCGACGAGCGTTGCCGGGGATGCAATTGTGGTTGGTGCTTCTACTTGCTGCGGCTAAAAAGGCGGCGTTCAGTAAGCTGCTGCGCTGGAGCGTTAGAGCAATAGCCTGTCGAGAAGTCGGCCCCGCCAAAAGAGAATGTCCCTGGGCGGGGCCGGCGACTGACTTCTTCGATTGTTACGGAATGTTTGCCGGAGGGCTCTGGCGATCGCCCCTGTCTTGGCGACGCTCGCGCATTTCCCTATGACGAGTTTTGCGTTCTTTCTTAATCTCCTCGAGCCTGGTTTTCTGCTCGGGTGTCAGAATAGCAAATAGATCAGAGTGGGAGTTCTTCATTGAATTGGAGATCTCCTCGTGTAGTGACCTGGTCCTCGCCTGTTCCTCCGGAGTAAGGGTTCCCTGCCGGCGTTTCTCAGCCAATTGACGCAATTCTTCTCGCTGCGCTTTTGTGCCTTCCATGTTCCGCTGAACGGCAGCGCGCACCTGCTCCTTTTGGGCATCGGTCAGATTAAGCTCGCGCAAAGCGCCCCTCATGCCGTGTCGTTCCCGGCCGCGCATTTTGTCGCGGCCTTCCGGTCCACCGCTGCGGCCCATGCGATCGGGTCGGTTACTTCGATCGATCGGGGGACCCTGCGGCTGTTGCGCGAAAGCGGCTACGCCCAGAGACAAGAGCGCGGTCATGCCGGCCCCCATCAATTTGTTTACAAAAGACATGTCTTTCTGTACTCCTTCATTTATTAAGACTCGGTGAAATTTCGTGGGGAAACTGCCGCGGTCAAACTCCAGGACTATCAACGTCCGCAGGTTTAGACGCGGCTGGAGGGCATTTGGCCGAAGGTAGAAGCCGAGGCTGAATCGCAGGAAAGATTTGACAAGCCCATATCCTTGGTGATAGAAAGAACTTTGCATGGTAAAGCCCGGCGGGCTTTACCAACAGAGATTCGCCGTCCTGGTCAGTGGCCACGGACTAACAGAATAGACGCACCCGATTGTGAACGAATCTTGAGATAGGAAAAGCCCGGATCCCGCGTTACAATACGCGCGCAATGAAACTCTTAACGGAAATCAATTGCCCCGCCGACCTACGGCGGCTGCGACCCGAGCAGTTGCAGGAAGTGGCAGACGAGATTCGCCAGTACATTTTGGAAACGATGTCTCGCGTGGGCGGCCACACGGGCGCTTCCCTGGGTGCGGTCGAGCTTGCCGTAGCGCTTCATTACGCTTTCGATACGCCGCGCGATCGCCTGGTTTGGGATGTGGGCCATCAGGCCTATGCCCATAAGATTCTCACCGGCCGTCGCGATCAGCTTGCCAGCATCAAACAGTACGGCGGCCTCAGCGGTTTTCTTCGCCGTGATGAGTCGGACTATGACACGTTCGGAGCCGGGCATGCTTCCACATCGCTTTCCGCGGCGCTCGGCATGGCCATCGCGCGCGATCGCAAAGGCGAGGATCATCATGTGGTCGCTTTGATTGGTGATGCCTCACTCGCCGGCGGCATGGCAATGGAAGCGATCAACCAGGCGGGCCACCTAAAGACGCGGCTGATCGTTCTCCTGAATGACAACGAGATGTCGATTGCTCCGGCGGTGGGGGCACTGACAGGTTACCTGAACCGCCTGCGCGGCGCTCAACCATATCACCGCTTCAAAGATGAAGTAGGGGGGACATTGCTTGCAATTCCATCGGTGGGTGAGCGCCTGCATCATGCGGCGAAAACGGTGAAGGATGCGCTCGCCGCCGCCGTGCTGCCGGGCGCGCTGGTGAATGAGCTGGGTTTCAAATACATCGGATATGTTGACGGTCACAATCCGCGCGCCCTGGTGGCCGCTCTGCGCGAAGCCCAACAGGTAAAGGATGGGCCCGTTATCGTTCACGCGTTGACGACGAAGGGCAAAGGCCATCCGGCCGCAGAAAAGGATTACTACAAATGGCACGCCACCGGACCTTTTGATCTCCAGACTGGTCTGGCGGTTAAGTCCTCGGCCAAGGCTCCGACCTACACGGCGGTATTTGGCAATACGTTATGCGAGCTGATGGAGAAGGACGAAAAGATCGTTGCCCTGACAGCCGCGATGCCCGATGGGACCGGCGTCGCGATGGCCCTGGAAAAGTTTCCTGAGCGCTCATTCGACGTGGGTATTGCTGAGCAGCATTGCGTGACGTTTGCCGCTGGTTTGTCGGTCGAGGGCCTCAAGCCGGTTTGCGCGATCTACTCCACATTCTTGCAGCGTGGCTTTGATCAGCTGGTGCATGATGTCTGTATCCAGAATCTCAACGTGAAGTTTTGCCTGGACCGCGGCGGTATCGCCGGCGGCGACGGGCCGACGCATCATGGATTGCTTGACATCGCCTATTTGCGTGGCGTGCCGAACATAATCCTGATGGCGCCGAAGGACGAAGGTGAAATGCGCGACATGTTGCTCACCATGGTCGAGCATGTCGGACCGGCGGCCATACGTTACCCCCGCGGCAATGGCATCGGTGTGCCGTTGAGGGAACCACAACTTCTGGAGATTGGAAAAGCCGAGATTCTGCGCGACGGTGGCGAAGTGGCAATCGTGGCCTATGGCGCGATGGTGCATCCATCGCTGAAAGCTGCTGAGAACCTGGCCAGGGAAGGCATCGAAACAACCGTAGTGAATGCCCGGTTCGTGAAGCCGCTCGACGCCGCGCTGCTGCTGGCGTTGGCACGTACGAAGCGGCTCATCGTCACCGTGGAAGAAGCTTATCTCGCCGGAGGCTTCGGCTCGGCCATAATGGAACTGCTCGAAGAGAATGGTTTGCAGGACAAGGTCAATGTGGTGCGCATGGGCATTCCCGACCGGCTCGTGACACATGGCGATCCAAAACTGCTCTTGGCGAAATACGGACTCGACACCGACGGCATTTACACTCGTGTAAAAGAGTCGATTGAAGTTTTGGAAGAGCGTCGCGCGAAGCGGCAGAAGGTCTGACAGGCTACATCCCTTGATTCCGTTCAGCGCTACTTCCGGCGCTGACACTTCACT
The DNA here is from genome assembly GCA_036506395.1 of Pyrinomonadaceae bacterium. Taxonomy (GTDB): domain Bacteria; phylum Acidobacteriota; class Blastocatellia; order Pyrinomonadales; family Pyrinomonadaceae; genus DASXRU01. Next base: position 4,273 of record DASXRU010000183.1, read on the forward strand.
CCCCGTAACTCTCGAAAGAGCGCGCGTGAATTCGTGCCCAATTCCAAATATCATGCGGCGATCGCATTCTTGCCGGTCCGCGCCTGACTGCACGAAATGGGTAGGTCGCACTACGAACTGGTAAACGGCTGCCTTAGAACAGTAATCAGAATCAGCGAACATCGCATGTTAGAACGGCTGACGCCGGCGTGGCCCTGATCTTGCTGTAATTGCCTCAGGAAAAAAACCGAACTACGGCAAGAGAAGGAAGATCGGCCTGAACTGATGAAAAGCTTTACGCGAATAATTGTTTCTACCAAACCTCAGTCGGAAACCGTGTTTCCTCCGTCGCCAAATTTTGACGACGAGGCCACGTTACTAATGGCTCGGCCCGTTGTTCCAATCAAAAAGGCTTTTAATCTGGGGAGCGTTCGCAGTTACCTGGGCACGGGCATAATCATCGTTGCTGCCGCCATTGCCGGCGCCATGGCAGCTGTTTCCACGGATTATTTTCAGAACCATCGCCATTCAGAAGCAGCGATTGCCGTAGCACCTTCAGCGCCCACCGGCGACGAGGGTTCGGAAATATCCCAGACGCCCGCGCCAACTCCGCGATCCAGCGCTGCTATTTTCCCCCACACGATGACCCCCGCAGAAACTGATTTGAACCTACCTGCCCCGATTGATACCAGAGAAACCAAGCCGGCTACGAACGATAACCAGTTTCAAAAGAAGGTCCAGGGCAACGAGAGAGTTGTTGAGCGAACTATAGGCGTGGAGAAACGTTCGGGGCCAACAGAACAGCAACGTCACGTTGCAAAGGTTCACAGTTCTGTTGACTCAACCCAAACCCGGCGACAAAGGGACGCCGGCAGTATCCGGGAAATATTTGAGGGCCCGAGTCCTTTCTGAATATTTTTGCTTCTTCCGATGTTGAGGATTCAGATAAGTCGGAGCAACCCGTTGAAACGGTTCCGAATTTAAATCACTTGCGTGGTCACCGGGCTGAAGCCGCGGTGTGAATGAAACTTCAGAAATGCAAACTGAACTACTACCGAAGTAACGTTATGCGGTTGACCACGCCGCAGGAGCGTGGCATCATGCCGGCACAGGCGTGCCAGAGTTTCCCCCTACACTTCGGATTCGCCCCGCCCCATAGTGCTCACAATTAGACACAACGCCCCGACATGGTCTCTCCGATGCTAATCGTATTGTCGCGCCTGACGGGCGGGAGGGGGGTGTTATCTCTCGATGAAGCAACAAGAATTTCGTGAGCGCGAATGTCTTCACCGCGAAGCCGGGGTCGAAGGCGAATTCTATAACGGCGTATTTTTCGTACAGGCGATCCAGCGTTTGCCGGCCGATAAGGCAATGAAGATCGCAGGCCGCATCAGTCCCTTTTACTGGACCGATGCGCCGCACATCCTGGTGTGGCTCTGCCGGGGATGTGCCGGCGAACTACATCTCTATGAAACGCGAACGCTGATTCATAGCGCTCGACGTTAACCGGAGGCTGTCGTAGATCCCATCGTCCGATCTCGGCGTGAACGCTGGTTGTGCTGTAAAGTATCGCAGCATGGAGCGCGAGCGCATAGATAAACTACTGGTGGAACGCGGACTCGCGTCATCGCGCACAAAGGCCCAGGCGATGATTATGGCGGGGGCGGTTCTGGTTGAAGAGCAGCGCGTCGAAAAACCTTCCGATCTGATCTCTCTCGATGCCCACGTTCGTATCAAGGGCGCGAATGATCCAGCCCGCCGATACGTAGGACGCGGCGGTGTAAAGCTCGAGGCGGCGCTACGCGAGTTTGCCATCGATGTGAACGGTCTGCTCTGTCTGGACATCGGCGCTTCGACCGGTGGCTTCACCGATTGCCTGCTGCAACACGGCGCCCACAAAGTTGTGGCTGTCGATGTCGGCCACAATCAACTCGATTGGCGCTTGCGCAACGACCCCCGAGTTGAATCTCGCGAAGGCATCAACGCTCGTTATCTTAAACCCGAAGACCTCGGCCTGCAGTTTGACCTCGCCACGATCGACGTTTCTTTTATCTCGGCCACCAAAGTTTTGCCCGCAGTTGTCAATTTGTTGACGGAAAGGGCCCGTGTGATTACGCTTATCAAACCTCAGTTTGAAGTTGGGCGTGGTGAAGTGGGGCGTGGGGGAATTGTGACCGACCCGGAACAGCACGCGCGCGTGATCGACGAAGTGAATGACGCAGCGCACCGGCTGGGCCTGATGGTTGGCGGTGTAATTGAATCGCCAATTCAAGGGGCCGAGGGCAATCGAGAGTATCTGGCTTTGTACCAGCGAACGGCAGGCTGATTCTTAGATGATTATCATCGCTTCGTCTTAACGAGACTTTCATAGATGGCTGTTTCTTCGATCCAGCGCGTCGGTGTTGTGGTTAAGCCGCATCAACCGGATGCACTACAGACTCTGTGCCGCCTGACCGAATGGCTGAACCAGCGTGGAATCACGCTGCTGGGCGGCCCTGAGATCGACCGCGAGCGCATTGAACACGAGACGGGCTGTTCAGTTCAAGTGGTTGAACAGAACCAGCTGGCTACCCTGGTAGATCTGATGTTGGTGCTCGGTGGTGATGGCACCATGATCGCGACGGCGCGCATGGTTGGCGACGCAGAAGTTCCGGTCATGGGCGTGAACTTTGGCGGCCTGGGTTATCTGGCGGAATTTCGCATCGAAGAGTTATTTGACGCGCTTGAATCAATATTCAAGGGACAATACAAACTTGAAAAGCGAGTCATGCTGGCGGTCGAATTGTTTCGCGGCAAGGAGCATGTTAGTGGCAACCGTGTCCTGAACGACGTTGTCATCAACAAGTCCGCACTGGCTCGCATTATCGAAATCGAAGCCTATCTGAACCAACAATTCGTGAATTCATTCCGGGCTGACGGACTCATAATTTCCACTCCCACCGGATCGACAGCATACAATCTCTCCGCGGGTGGCCCGGTAATCTATCCTTCGATGAACGCAATCGTGATCACCCCCATCTGCCCGTTTACTTTATCGAATCGTCCCATCGTAGTACCTGATGATGCCGAGATTGAGCTCCGTTTGAAGACCGAACAGGAGGATGTGGCCCTGACACTTGATGGCCAGGTCGGCTTTCCCTTGAAGGTCGAAGACCGGGTCGTGATTCGCAAAAGTCGCACGACCTTTAATCTGGTGCAGCCAATGAATCGAAACTACTTCGAAGTACTGCGCGACAAGTTGCGCTGGGGAAGATAGGTTTGCGGTTCCAGGAAAACTAGAAACCATGCCTGAAGACGATAAGAAATCCCGAGCCTCGCGAATCGATGCTGACGCATTCGAACGTGAAGTCACGACCGATCTGGATGAGGAAACGCCGGACAAGCCCAGGGGCCTTGCGCTTCATACTCGCATATTGATCGGCCTTGCCGTCGGTGTGATTGCGGGCGTCACGGTCAACTACGTATTCGGCGGGGATCATCCCCGTGTGGCCTGGGTAATCGACAACATCACGCAGCCCATCGGCCAGTTGTTTCTGCGATTGCTGCTGATGATCGTTGTGCCCCTGGTCTTTTCTTCACTGGTTGTGGGCGTGGCGGGAATTGGTGACATACGCAAGCTTGGACGCGTGGGATTGAAGTCGTTTGCTTACTGTCTGGTCATCTCCGCGATCTCCGTCGTTATTGGTCTGACGCTGGCAAACACCATAAAGCCAGGCAAGCGCATCGATCCTGCGACCTCAGCGGCCTTGCAACAGCGCTATGCGACAGAAGCCACAAAGACTGTCGACGACGCAAAGAAAGCGAGCACGGCCACACCTAAACCTCTGATGGCTGTGGTTGAAACTATTGTTCCGAAAAATCCGGTCTTTGCAGTCGCCGGCGAAAACCCGAACATGCTGCACCTCATGTTTTTCGCTTTGATAATCGGCATTGCCATCACCCTGGTTCCGGTTAAAGTAACCGCACCGCTGCTGCGCGGGTTGGAAGCGCTTTATGAGATTACCGCGAAGATCATAGAAATGATCATGAAGTTCGCTCCCTACGCCGTTGCTTGCCTGCTTTTCAATAACACGGCCCGGTTTGGACTGGATCTGTTGCAAGCCCTGGGCTGGTTTGTCGTGACAGTGCTGTTGGGATTATCACTGCATATGTTTGGGGTCTATTCGCTGTCCATCTATTTTCTGTCGCGATTATCGCCGCTCGATTTCTTCCGGCGCATTAAGACTGTCATCTTAACGGCGTTTTCCACTTCGTCATCGAATGCCACCCTGCCGACCGCGTTGCGGATTTCAGAAGAAAACCTCGGCGTGCCGCAGGAGATTAACAGTTTCGTACTGACCGTGGGGGCAACGGCAAACCAGAACGGAACCGCGTTGTACGAAGGCGTCACCGTGCTCTTCCTGGCTCAGCTGGCCGGCGTTGATCTTTCGCTGGGCCAGCAATTGATGGTGGTCTATCTCGCGATTCTGGGAGGGATTGGTACGGCCGGCGTTCCTTCGGGCTCACTCCCCTTCATCATCGGCGTGCTGGTCACCATCGGTGTGAATCCGGCGTTGATCGCGATCATTCTCGGCGTAGATCGAATACTCGACATGTGCCGCACAACCCTAAACGTCGTCGGCGATATCACCGCCGCCACATACGTTGCTCGTTCTGAAGGTTACGAGTTGCTGAAGCATCACGACCCGGCAATCGTGCGCGCTGGAGTTGGTGAGGCCACTCTCTAGCAGGTGAATAGACTTGTTTACTTGACGCTATACTTTTATTAACCCAGGAGCTGGAACTCGCGCGAGCATCGGGAGGGCAAATGGTTTTTCCCTTATACGACGACAATAGTGATCGCCAGACGACTCCGATCGTCAATTACATTCTGATCACCATCAACATCCTGGTTTTTGTTTTCCTCCAGGGGCTGGGTTCGAACGAGAAGTTTACTTATGCGTTCTCGACCGTTCCCGAAGAAATTGTCACCGGTCACGATGTGGTAACGCCGGATCGCGTAGTGGTGGAGCCGGTGACCGGCGAGCGATTTAATCTGCCAGGACTACAACCAACGCCCGTTTCGGTTTACCTCACGCTGATTACTTCGATGTTTATGCACGGCGGCATCGCGCACATCGCCGGCAACATGCTCTTTCTCTGGATTTTTGGCGATAATGTCGAAGACCGCATGGGCCACTTGCGATATCTGATCTTCTATTTGGTTTGTGGCGTGCTGGCCTCTTTGGCGCATGTCTTCATAACCACCATGCTCGCGGCCACCGCTGCCATGGGCGGCGACCGCAGCAGCATCCTGGTTCCCAGCCTGGGAGCCTCAGGAGCTATTTCCGGAGTCCTTGGTGGATATATTCTGCTTTTTCCCTCTCGCCGGGTAATGGTCTTCCTCTTTCGCTTTCTCACCTGGGTACCCGCCTGGGTCGCGATCGGTATATGGTTCGGTTTTCAACTAATCAGTGGGCTGGGCGTGCTTGGTGGTGGATCACAACAAGGCGGCGTTGCGTTTTTCGCGCACATCGGCGGGTTCATTGCCGGCCTGGTGCTGGTTACACTCTTCACTCTTGGGCGGCCGCGCCGGGTTGGTGATTTATAAGGAGCAGCGCGTAATGCAGCCGGCAAACGTAAATCTTCCCCCCGCGAACCAGCAGGACCTCGACATTCGCTCGACGCCGCGCGCAGAGATGGATCTTTACCCGCTGGACACATTCCCTTACGAATTTCCCGGCCGCGAAATAAAGATCCATTTCGAAATGCCTGAATTCACGGCCATCTGTCCCTTTTCGGATTTTCCCGACTTTGCCACCATACGCCTGGAGTATGTTCCCAACGAACGCTGTGTCGAATTGAAGAGCCTGAAGCTTTACATCAATTCGTTTCGGCAGGTGAAGATCTTTCACGAACATGTAATCAACGTGATCCTGGAAGATTTCGTGCGCGCCTGCGATCCTCTGGGCGTGGAAATTGAAGGCGACTTCCATGTCCGCGGAAACATCAAGACCGTGGTGAAGGCAAGTTACAGGAAGAAGTAGAGGTAGGCAGAAAGCAGTTAAGGTTGAAACGATCAATAGCGTCGAGGGAGATCAGGAATGTCTGCAAACAGTGAACAAATTCTTAAGGACGCTTTAGCATTGCCACCGCAAGAGCGGGCCGAATTGGTTGAGCAGCTATTGGCAACTTTTCAATCGCCCCCAGACCCACGCCTGGATGAGCTATGGGCGCGAGAGGCGGAGAGGCGTCTTAACGCATACTACCGAGGCGAGCTGAGTGCAGTTCCGGCGGAGGAAGTGTTTGAGAAAGATCAAGGCCAGATAATTCGGGTCGGATATTATTCATGGACTCAACTACTATTGCGATCATTGTCGGCATCGTTGCGCTCTTTTTGTTTCTTTTCATAGCGCGAAGAATGTTTCGTATGGCCGTCAAACTAGTCTTCATCGGTGTGATTATCATAGCGCTGCTTGCCGGTGCTGCGTTCGGCTGGTGGCAGGGCTGGTTCGACGGTTCAGCGACAAGACGTGCCCAACCCACGCCAACCCAGCGCGCCCCCTCTCGTTAGTTCGCGGCAACAATCATGTCCGAGACCGATACCGACGCCGCCGATCAGTTTGACGCGCGTATCAGTCCGGAAAAACTTGATGAGAACACTCCCGGCTTGTGGCGGCGCTACCGCCGGCTGCCGCGCAACATCTTTGCCCTCAGCCTTGTCAGCCTGCTGAACGACGTCTCAAGCGAAATCATCTATCCACTGCTGCCGTTGTTTCTTTCCCTGACCCTGGGCGCCTCGCCGGCAATCGTGGGTTTGATCGAAGGCGCGGCCGAATCCGTTTCCAGCCTTCTCAAACTATTTGCCGGCTACTTCAGCGACCGCCGCGGCACGCGGAAGGGGTTTGTCGTCCTCGGTTATTCCCTCGCTAACTTTGTTCGTCCTCTGCTCGCCTTTGCCACCAGTTGGTATCAGGTGCTGGCGATTCGTCTGACGGATCGCGTGGGCAAAGGGATACGCAGCGCTCCGCGCGATGCGATGATTGCCGACACGGTAGCGGTGGAGGAACGCGGCCTGGCCTTCGGCTTCCATCGGGCCATGGACCATACGGGAGCTGTAATTGGCCCTCTGATTGGTTACCTGCTGGTGATGTTGTTTGCCGCCAACCGCAACTTGCCGACGGCGGGAGACTTCACCAAGATCTTTCTCCTGGCTTCGATTCCGGCGCTCGCAGCGGTGCTGGTAGTCGTGTTCTTTGTACGGGAAACCCAACGGAAGCAGACTCCAATAGGGTCGGTGGCCATATCGCCAACGCGTTTTTCCCTGCGCGGCTTTGATGGCAACTTCAAACGCTTTCTGGTGCTGGTCGCGCTGTTCACGCTATCGAATTCATCGGACGCTTTTCTGCTGTTGCGCGCCCGCGACGCCGGAGTTTCCATCGCCACCATTCCCCTGTTGTGGGCCGCACTCCATGCCAGCAAAGTCCTCAGCTCGATCTTTGGCGGCGATCTCTCGGATCGTTTGGGCCGGCGCCGTCTGATCGTTTCCGGCTGGATTCTTTATGCCGCGGTTTACGCCGGCTTTGCCTTTGTCGCCTCGGCGTTTTCGGTGTGGGCGCTGTTCCTGATCTACGGAATTTATTTTGGACTGGCTGAAGGCGCCGAGAAAGCTTTAGTGGCAGACCTGGTGCGGCCGGAACAGCGGGGCACTGCCTACGGGTTGTATAATCTCGCTTTCGGCATAACCGTGCTTCCGGCTTCGCTATTGATGGGCGGACTCTGGTACTGGCGCGGACCGGCAACGGCTTTTCTGGTTAGCGCGGTATTAGGCGCAACCGCCGCACTGCTGCTTCTGACGTTGGTGCAAACGCGCACCTCAGCACCAGCCTCAACCGGCTAGGACATTCATAACGATCTTGTATTGAAGGGGTATCAGCAATGCCACACAGAGTTCTAAATCCGGCGGCCGGTGTTTCACCAGCTATCGGCTTCTATCTCGCCGGCATGGAAGAAGTGCGCGAGCGACTGCGCGAAGCAATCACCGGCATGACTGACGAACAAATCGGTCGTCGCGCGGTACCGGGAGCGCATTCCATAGGCGCACTGGTGCTGCACATCGGCGAGGCCGAATGGTGGTGGATTCAATCTAATATCACCGGCCATAAACTGACGGATGAAGATCGCCGCGCGCCCTACTGGGACGTGCTGAAGGATCCGGACGGCTTTGCGAGCAAAGGTTACTCTGCGGATTTCTGCCTCCAGCAAATCGACAGAATTCGAGAACAAACTCGTGGCACGCTGGCATCTTTAGGCGACGCCGACCTTGAACGCATCTTCAGTTTCGAGAGACGTGGCCAGACCCACGAGCAAAGTCTCCGTTGGATTTTGCATCATCTAATCGATCATGAGGCGCAGCACAAGGGGCAGATCCTGATGCTGAAGCGTTTGCTGGGCTTCAAGAATGAGGAATTCTGATCAGTGGGAAAGAGCCTAAAAGTTGAGCGGTGGGATAAGCCCGAGAAGCCTGACGCTAAAGATTTACGCCGGCGTCTCGAAAGTGAAGGCTACAGCGTCTTCGAATGGAGCGACGCGCCGGGTACAGCTTACGGTCCACATTCACATGCTGAAGATCAATCGCATTGCATAATCGGAGGCGAACTTGAGTTGACCGTGGCGGGTGAGACATACACATTGCACGCGGGCGATCGCGATTTCCTGCCGGCGAACACGATCCATTCTGCCTTTGTTCCTGGCGATGAGCCTGTGCGTTATCTGATCGGCGCCAGGCACGGATTACGATCGAGCATTCGTAGTATCCTTCGCGGAATAGACCAGAGCTAAACATTCGTGGCAATCAATGAATACGAATTACCAGGTAATCAAGACCGAAGCCGGGCTCAGCGCCGCCGTGGAATTACTTTCGCATCAGAGCGCCATCGGTCTCGATACCGAAACGACTGAACTCGATCCTTATAACGCCCGCCTGCGGCTAATTCAGCTTGCGACTCCCGAGGGTGTCCACGTCATCGATCTGGACGCCTTTGCAAATGGGAATCTTTCTGAGAATGAAACATTCACTTCGCTCCGACGGCTGCTGGAAGCGCCGCGCCCGATCAAGATTGCTCATAACGCCAAGTTCGACGCGAAGTTCATCAAACACAATCTCGGCGCCGATCTTGGCGGCTTGTTCGACACCTTGCTGGCCAGCCAATTGATCGGCGCCGGTGATATTGAAGAACGACACGGCCTGGAAACGGTGGCCGCACGCTATCTAAACGAGTCGATCGATAAATCGGAACGACTCAGCAACTGGAACTTGGAATTGTCGGAAGCGCAGCTGGAATATGCCGCGCGCGACGCGGCGATTCTCTTGCCGTTGCGGGAAAAGTTGATCGAGCGTATCAAGTCACTCGACCTTATTAAATGTGCGCAACTGGAGTTTGAATGCGTGATGCCGGTAGCTGATATCGAGCTGGCCGGCTTCTACATGCATAAGGACCGCTGGCTCGAGCAGTTGGTGATCGTGGAGAAGCGGCGCACCAAATTAGCCGAGGAGCTGCAGGAGATTCTGGCGGAAGAGTCGTCGCAGGGATCGTTGTTTGGCGGTCCGCAGCGCGACGATATCAACCTCGATTCGCATCAGCAGCTAACCCAGGCACTGCAGCGGCTTGGCATTCCGGTGCCGGACTCAACGCGCAACTGGAAGCTACAGCCGCTCGCCGTTCAATATCCGGTGATCGCACAGCTTCTCGAATATCGCACGGTGCAAAAGGCCCTGACCAGTTATGGTCAGAACATGATCGAGCTGATCAATCCAGCGACCGGCCGTTTGCATGCTGACTTTCGCCAAATCGGCGCGCCCACTGGCAGATTCTCTTGCACGAATCCGAACATTCAACAGGTGCCGCATGCACTGGAATACCGGCGCTGCTTCAGCGGGCATCCGGAGGGAAGAAAACTGATTATTGCCGACTATTCGCAGATCGAGCTCCGCATCCTGGCAGAGTTTTCCGGTGACCAGGGTTTCATGGAGGCCTTTAACTCAGGCTCGGACCTGCATCGCGTTACCGCCGCGCAGGTATTCAACGTCGCTTTGGACCAGGTAACAAGGGAGCAGCGCGACTTTGCCAAGCGTTTGAATTTCGGGGTGGTTTACGGCATTGGCGCGCAACGATTCTCCATGATGACAGGGCTGAGTGTGATGGAAGCGGAGAATGTTCTGCGCAAGTATTTCGCAACTTATCGCCAGCTCGATACTTATTTGCACGAAGCGGCGGACCGCGCCGTTCGGGATCGTCAGGCCAGAACCGGATCGGGCCGGCTGGTGCGTTTTCGCTACGACGAACAGGACCGGCAACAGATTTCAATGACCAGGCGGAACGGCAAGAACACCCCGATTCAGGGCACCAGCGCGGACATCCTCAAACGCGCTTTGCGACTGCTGCGGGAGGAGTTAAAAGAAACCTCCGGCAAGATCGTGAACATTATTCATGACGAGATCGTAGTCGAGGCGGATGCTGACGACGCCGGGGAAGTGGCGCGCCGCGTGGAACACGCAATGTGCGCGGCGGGAGAAGAGTATCTCAGGATGGTGCCGGTCAAAGTTGAAACTGAAATAGCCGATGAATGGGTGAAGTAAACTCACCAGCAAGAAGACGAGCCGCAGATGAACGCGGATCTACACGGATTAGGAAATTTACTGCGTCAGGTTAGTCGTCAGTTTTTATTCGCATTAATCCGCAGCTCCAGTTGCGCAGCAGGTAGCTCACTAACAGAAAGCGGGCCGCAGATGAACGCGGATTTACACGGATTAGGAATTTTGCTGCTTCAGGTTTGTAATCCCTTTTATCCGCGTTAATCCGCGGCTCCTAATCACCAGCAGGAAGCGCTGATGCTGATAGATTCTTTCGTGCCGGTTCCGGATGCCGCCGAGAAGCACAGCATTCAGATCGCTGCCAATCGAGAGGCTGTCTATCAGGCTCTTCGGACCACTGACTTCGGCCGCTCCTGGATCGTCAAAGGTCTTTTGCTTTTCCGTTCCCTGCCGAAATTCCTGCGGCATCCCTTTCGGCGGGCACAGGCCAATCGGCGGATTACTCTTCAAACTATCATCGACGCCGGATTCGGCGTCCTGGCCGAAGCGCCTAATCGCGAAATTGTGCTGGGCGTCACCGGACCATTCTGGCGGCCGGCGGGCAACGTGTTGCCTTTCAACGAAGAAAACTTCCGCGGGGCCGTTCCTCCGGGAGTGGCCTGTGCTGTTTGGAACTTCGCGGTTGAGGACGTCGGCGAGAGGCGCACCATACTTTCGACAGAAACGCGGATCATTTCCGGCGATAGTTCAAGCAGGAGGAAGTTTCGCGCCTATTGGCTTCTCGTAAGGCCGTTCAGCGGACTAATTCGCCGCCTCATGCTCCGGGCGGTGCGGCGTGCTGTTCGATAAAGTTGGCCCGACTCTAAACAAATGCGAAAGCATCCGGTCATATAATTCGCTGGCCCAAACGACTAATACTTTGAATACGGAGCGAGTCCGTGAGCCGAGTCCGTGAGCATTGACCCGATGGACATCGCGGAGCTGAAGGATGAGCTGGAGAAACACCACACTGCCAGTTTTGGCTGGGCGTTGAGTTGTTGTTGCCGCGACCGAGTGGAAGCGGAGGAAGTTTTGCAGACGGTCTATTTGAAGATCCTTGAGGGCAAAGCGCGATTCGGCGGCGAGGCGACCTTTAGGACGTGGCTGTTCGCGGTAATTCGCAAAACGGCAGCGGGCGAACACCGCAAAAGTTTGCTGCGCAAGCTGAGGTTCGCAGTCAGCCCGGAACAAGTAAGGGAAACGGGTTCAGCCGCGGACGAGCCCGCAAACGCTCTGGAAAGATCCGAAACGCGGTTGCGGTTTCAGCGCGCGCTGGAAAGATTACCCGGCCGCCAGCGGGAAGTGTTGCATCTTGTCTTTTACGAAGATCTTACTTTGCGCGAAGCAGGCCAAGTGATGGGCGTCTCCATTGGGAGTGCCCGCCAGCACTACGAACGTGGCAAGAAGCGTCTGCGCAAATACCTGGGACAAACGGAAACTGATTATGGAGTCAACTGGAAACGAACAGAGAATCCGGGCGCTGTTTAGCGAGCTGAAGCTTGCTGACAAGCGCAGCACACCAGAATTTGCCGCGATGTGCAATCTGGCGCAGTCAAGAACCGCCATGCGTCGGCATTCATTTACTTTTTCACTTGCCGTGACCACCACGGCAGCTGTTCTGGTTGTTGCTATGTTTTCGCTCTGGTTGTGGTCAGCGCGCCGGCAGCGAACGCCAGCAATCCGCGATGTCGCGGGTGCACCGGCAGCAACGAAAGGCCCGCTAGGCCAGGCCGCAAACCAGTCGCAGCCTAAAGAGATGTTAGTCTCGGAAAAGCACAATTACTTAAGCCCAAAACCTCGAGCATTAAGAGTCGCAGCGCGCCGTCAAGCCGCGATGCTTGCAGGCAGGCGAACTGAGATTCGTAATGCTGCCGCGATCTACGGTTGGCAATCGCCGACCATCGCACTGCTTCGCTCGCCCGGTGACGAAGTGCTTACCTCGCTGCCGCAACTAAATGAAACTGTCGATGCGTTGAAATCATTTCTACCAAGTCGCTCTAATTAGAAGGAGGATCGAATGAAGAAAACAACTGGATTGCTAGTCGGAATGATGGTCGCCGCATTTCTCTTAGGCGTGGTTCTGGTGTCGGGGCAACAGCCGCAGCCCCTGCAGCCTCCCGGTGACCCGATAGGCGAAGCGATGTTTCCGCCGGAAATGATCATGCAGCATCAGAGGGAGATCGTACTAACGAATGAACAAAAAATGTTCATGCGCGGCGAGATTCAGAAAACAACCACCCGCTTCAACGAACTGCAGTGGCAGTTGCAGGACGCGGTGGAAGCGCTGTCCGAAATCATGAAAAGCAGTTCGGTGAACGAACAGCAAGCCCTGGCCCAGCTCGACAAAGTGCTCGACGCTGAGCGCGAAATCAAACACCTGCACATCGGAATGGCGATTCGCATCAAGAACAACCTGACTCCGGAGCAGCAGACCAGGCTTCGCGCGATGAGGCACATGCCGGGACCTGGCGGTCCGGGACCGGGGCCTGGGCCAGCTCCTCAGCCCTATGGTCAACCCAGACCAGATGGGCAACCGCAAACAAATGAGCCATAACCCTCAGGTCGCAAAGGCGACTTGCATCACCTCTTATTTATCTCCCGGTGTGAAGAAACCTAACGCCGTAGAAGCGAAATAGTGCCGGTTTGCGTTTACTCTTCTCGAGTACTCCCTCCCTCTGGGAGGGCCGGGGAGGGCTTGACGTGCCTGCTGCGCTACAAGAAATATGGGTGTGGTGACTTCAAGCATCCAAGAAAGCGCGCGGCCATCGAGGCCGCGCGTTAACGAAATGTTTGATTGATTCGCCGCAGGCCCTCCCTTGCCCTCCCAAAGGGAGGGGAATGGAGATAAAAAATTTGAAATTAGGACCCTAACGAAAGTGAAGAAAAATAACGATCACATATTGCAGTTGAATTCACGAGGTTTTTACTGCCTGCCTTCGCCATAAGAAGTACACAGGAATTCCGGTCAGCACCAGCAGGTAGCCAATGCCGGACGTCCTGGGCTTAAGGAATGCAAGGTCAAACACCAGCAGCAGCGCCAGCAGGATATAGATCAAAGGCACAAACGGATATCCGAACGTGCGATAGGGGCGCTCAGTCGCCGGCGCTTTTCGGCGCATTACAACCACCGCCCCCACCATCAGCGCATAAAAAATCAGATCGGCAGAAACGATGTATTCAAGCAGTTGAGTATAGACGTTGCCGTAACTGACTGTGGTTGCGCCGGTCTTCGCCTCGGTCGTACTCACGATTGTGCGCGGCAAGGTCAGCAGCGCTGCCCAAACCCCCTGGACGATCAGCGCCACCGCGGGAACGTGGCGTGAATTCAAACTCCCGACCCGCTTGAAGAAAAGATTATCGCGCGCCATCGCGTAATAGACGCGCGATCCGGCAAGAATCAAACCGTTGTTGCAGCCGAAAGTCGAGACCATGATCGCTACTGCCATCAGGATCGTGCCAGGCCGATTGAAAACGGCCTGCATCGTGGCGGTGGCCACGCTGTTCGGTGGTTTCTGAATCGTGCTCAGCGGAAGCGTAACGATATACGCAAGATTAGCGAGCAGATAAAGCGCCACGACGGCGAGACAGCCGATGAGCAGGGCCCGGGGCAAGTTGCGTCCGGGATCGCGAACTTCACTGCCGGTGAACGTAACGTTGTTCCATGCCGATTGCGCAAACAGCGGCCCGACCATAGCCAGGCCCAGCAACATCACCAGCGCGGTGCTCCCGGTCGTTACCAGTCCCGGCTGAACTGCCTGCGGGTTCCAGCCGTTGGCCGGATTCCACCAGGACGAAGTAAAGGCTGCGCTCTGACTGTTCCAGCCCAATAACAGGCCAACCAGAATAAGACCGATGAGCGCCGCGGTCTTCGTGAAAGTAAAAGTGTTCTGAATGAACTTCCCGGTCTTCAATCCGCGCGTGTTACTGGCCGTCAGCAGCAGAATGAGGATGATTGCGATTAGCTGCGCGGTGGACAGGCTGATGGCGTAGCTGCCGAAAAGATGTGTCGGCGCGATGAGGTAGTTTGATTCGGAAATTTGCGGCGCCAGCACGCCCATGAAGCGGGCAAAGGCAACTGCGACGGCGGCAATCGTCCCGGTTTGGATAACGAAAAGCAATGACCAGCCGAAAAGAAATCCTGATGCCGGGCCATAGGCTTCTCGCAAGAATACGTATTGCCCGCCCGCGCGCGGCATCATGGCGGCCAGCTCGGCGCAGGAAAGCGCCCCGGTAATCGTCAGCACGCCGGCCAGTGCCCAGGCGGCCAGGAGCCAACCCGGCGCTCCTACCAGGCGGGCCGATTCGGCCGAGGTGATGAAGATGCCAGAGCCGATCATAGAGCCGACGACGATCATCGTGGCGTCAAGCGGGCCCAGCCCGCGGACAAGTTTTGTTGCCGTGCTATCCGATTGTGACTTCATGGTGCGAATGCATATAGTGCTGCCGACACTTCGCTGTCAAGGGAACGCCTCCTTGACAGTCTGTGCTGCGCTCAAATAGTCTTGCCTTACTCAAATGCTGCCAGATGCTGAAGGACTCGAGGTATTCCTGACAGTCGAGCTACCGCCAAAGCGACACAATTCTTTCTATGTTTCTGAGATTAATATGCTGTCTCCCGGCTAACTGGCTGGGTCTGAGCCTGAGACAATAAATTCGGAAGGGGTGGGTATTTCTGCAAGTCGAGCGAGCGAGAATTGATTTGCAAGAGGAACCTGTTACATGGTCAAGGACAAAATCATTTCTCTGATCACCGAAAAGCGTGCTCGCATCGGTGTAGTGGGTTTAGGTTACGTGGGATTGCCGCTGCTGGCCGAATTTGCGCGCAGCGGGTTTAGCTGCACCGGCTTCGAAGTCGATGCTAACAAATCCGCGCAAATCAACGGGGGCAGCTCCTACATTGGGGACATTTCCTCAGCGGTAATCAAGGAACTGGTGGGCGCCAAACGTTTGCGCGCCACGACGGATTTCAATCATTTGACTGAGTGTGATGCGATCATCATTTGCGTTCCCACGCCTTTGCGCAAAACCAAAGAGCCCGATGTTTCTTATATCCTGGCGGCAGCCGAAGAGATCAAGAAACGTCTGCACCCCGGACAGTTGATCATTCTGGAGTCGACGACCTATCCCGGCACTACGGATGAAGTGCTGCTGCCAATGTTTGCCGACACGGGATTGAAGCTCGATGAGGATTTCCTGTTGGCGTTTTCGCCGGAGCGAGTCGATCCTGGAAACGCGCAATACCAAACGCATAACATTCCCAAGGTGGTCGGGGGGGTGACGGATGATTCAACTGAAGTAGCGGCACATCTCTATTCACAAATCGTCAACGACGTGCACGCCGTCAGCTCGGCGCGCGTGGCTGAAGCTGCCAAGCTTTTGGAAAACACTTTTCGGGCGGTAAACATCGGCATGGCGAATGAGATGGCCCGTCTCTGTTATGCATTGAACATCGATACCTGGGAGGTGATCCGGGCGGCCGCGACAAAGCCGTTTGGCTTTATGCCGTTTTATCCGGGACCTGGGATCGGCGGGCATTGTATTCCCCTCGACCCTCATTACCTCTCGTGGAAAGCACGTCAGCACGGCTTTGATTCGCGGTTTATTGGACTGGCCGAAGAGGTCAACTCGCGCATGCCGGACCACGTGGTCCAGCTCATCTCCGACGGTTTGAACGACGAACGGAAAGCAATGAACGGCTCGCGCGTCCTGCTGCTGGGAGTTGCGTACAAGCGAGACATCGACGACGTACGCGAAAGCCCGGCGCTGTCCATCATTGATCGTCTGCGCAGCAAAGGGGCTGACGTTCGCTACCACGACCCGTTCATCGCGGAGTTGAGTTTTGACGAGGCCCACATCGATGCCAGCGGCGCGCCTTTGCGGTCAGTTGAGCTGACGGACGACGAGATTCGCACCGCAGACTGCATTGTGATCGTTACCAATCACAGCCAGATCGACTACCAACGCGTGACTGATCTCGCTCCACTGGTGGTCGATACGCGAAACGCTTTGAACGGCGATCTACGGCGCCAGAGCCGCGCCCGCATAATCCGCTTATAATTTCTGTAAGAGGTAGCAAGGCCTACGAATAGTGCTAAAGGTCATCAGCGTTATTGGGGCGCGGCCGAATATCATGAAGGTTGCGCCCATTGTGGAGGCGATGAAGCGGCGCGAGCGAGAGTTCACGCCGCTTGTCGTTCATACGGGTCAACACTATGACGCCTTGATGTCTGAC
The DNA here is from genome assembly GCA_036506395.1 of Pyrinomonadaceae bacterium. Taxonomy (GTDB): domain Bacteria; phylum Acidobacteriota; class Blastocatellia; order Pyrinomonadales; family Pyrinomonadaceae; genus DASXRU01. The sequence continues at coordinate 21,096 of DASXRU010000183.1, forward strand.
GTATTCTTTCGCGATCTGGATCTGCCTGCGCCGGACGTTCATCTGGGAGTCGGTTCCGCCTCGCACGCCGCGCAGACTGCGGCCGTTATGGAACGCTTCGAGCCCGTCGTGCTGCGCGAGAAACCTGACTGGATCCTGGTTGTGGGCGATGTCAATTCAACCCTGGCCGGCGCGCTGGTTTGTTCGAAGCTGGGCGTCAGGGTGGCCCATGTTGAAGCGGGCCTGCGCAGTCGCGACCGCACCATGCCCGAAGAGATCAATCGACTATTGACGGATCAAATCGCGGACCTTCTGTTCACGCCTTCCAAAGACGCGGACGAAAACCTGTTGGCCGAAGGGATTTCCCGAGAGCGAATAAGGTTCGTCGGCAATGTCATGATCGATTCACTCTTGAAACATCTGGAGCGAGCGAAAAGATCAAATATTGCGCAAGAACTGGGAGTCGCAGGAAAAGATTACGCCGTTCTAACCATGCACCGACCGGCGAACGTTGATGACCGGGAGACCTTCGCACGCATCCTGGGAGGGCTGGAAGAGGTCGCGCGGAGGCTGCCCATTATCTTTCCCGTTCATCCGCGAACGAAAAAAACAATCGCCGAGTTTGGCTTTGACGAGCGAATTAAAAAGGGCAACTTGAATTTGATAGCGCCTTTGCCTTATCTGGATTTCCTGGGTCTTTACAGTGGCGCGCGGCTGGTGTTGACCGACTCCGGCGGTATTCAGGAAGAGACTACGGTGCTGGGTATCCCGTGTTTGACGTTGCGCGCGACGACGGAACGCCCCATCACTGTTGAGATGGGAACGAACACGGTAGTCGGCAGCGATCCGCGAAAGATTATAGCTGGGGCCATCGCCGCACTCGACGGATCAAAAACTACCCGGCATAGCGTCCCGCCTCTTTGGGACGGACACACTGCGGACCGCATCCTGGACGCTTTGACGGAAAATTGAGGGGATACGGTTCTTGAGCACCGTGACTTGCGCGGTCTGATTGTTCTGTGGAGTTTAGCTGTCAACAAAGAGCCAACTGGAATTTGAACGTTCACTTCGTTGCCTAAACCTGACTTCCAACCATCGTTACTCAAACGGCTGCGGCAGATTTTCGTGCGGAACCTTCTTCCGGTCACGATCGTCACCTTGATCTGCATCCTGGCTCTGGAAGCCGGGATAAGAATTGCCTATCGCACCCGGAACTCGCGCGTCGAATATGTGATGCTTCCCTACATGGTGCGAAACTTCGGCGCAGTACCACCCTGGGCCGACGGCTTGCGCATACTGGATCCTGATGATGAATTGCTGTACCGGGGGCGGCCGCACGCTCAGCGAACCTATCTCGATCTATTTTGCCCGATGCGTTCAGAAGAAGAACGTAAGGCTTTGCTAGGCCGGTTTGGCCCGTCGATTCCAGACCAGTTCAAGAACAACCCGGTGTGGTCAGTCTCTCTGAACGCGGATGGATTCCGGGATAACGAGTTTCCCGCCGCCAGGACCGCAAACACGATCCGCATAATTGCCCTCGGCGATTCCTGGACCTTCGGACATAACGCCCAGTTTGACCAAACCTATCCAAGCCGGTTGCGCGCCCTGCTTAAGTTGGACTTTCCTGAGAAGCACATCGAAGTATTTAACCTGGGTATGTTGGCATACACGTCTCACGAGGGCCTGAAACTGCTGCGGCAGAAGGCGCTTGGGTTGCAACCGGATATTGTGCTTATCGGCTACTCGATGAATGACGCCTCAATATCCGGATGGCATGACAAAGACGTCCTGGTTCCGAAATCAAAACGGTTCAGTTTGAAGCACTTCATCGCTGAGAATTCAGAACTCTATAAACTGGCGGTTTACCTGGGCCAACTCAGGAAGTTTGAGTCGGTAACGATGGGCGATACGATCAAGGCGGTCAGCGATCCAAACGATAAGTTTCTCTATGAGTCCTGGGTAAGCGCGGACGCGCTCGAAGCGAAGGATTACGAGCGACTTGAATCAAGAGTGCGTGTGACGCCGGCCGATTACGACAGAAATATTCGCGAGATGATCCGGCTGGTCAGGGAACGCGGGGCGGTTCCTATCCTGCTTCATAATGAGTTGCGTCCTGGCAGTCCTTACCAGGCGGCGCTGCAGAAGATTTCCCGCGAAGCAAACGTTCCGCTGGTCGATAGCTGCGAGGTCATTGGCAAAGAGCGGCAGCGGATCGAAGCTGAGATGGAGCAAAAGCTGGGGCTGCAAACGCTTTCTCCTTCGACTAATCGCGACGCAGGAGATGTTCAGGTCATCTTTCGCGTTTTAATGGATCACGCGTCGGTCCCGAAAACAATGTCCATTGTGGGGCCCTACCCACAACTTGGCGACAACGCGCCGAACAAGGTCGAGATGTTTGATGACGGCACCCACGGCGATCAAAAAGCGGGTGATAACGTATGGTCCTTCGCCGCAACCTTTTCACCAGGTCAGAAGATCTTTTACATGTACACAAACAGCGGCGAGGAAGGAAAATGGGAGAATCTGGATCTGCCGAAGGTGCGAAACTTTGTAGTTCCCTCGTCCGGAAGCAAGATTTATCGTCCGATTGAAACGTTTGGAAAGTTATACCTGCAAGCCGACGGATTTCACACGAACGCCCAGGGGTATGAGCTCATGGCTCAAGCCATCCGCGACCTCATTGTCCAGACCGATAGGTTTCAGTCACTGGTGCATCGGTGAGGATCTCGACGGCGGGTTCGGCCGCCAGTCCCTCAATGCGGTAAATCTTAACCCTGCGGCGCGGACCCTCTTGGTGATGAATCGGTATGCCGCTGTTGTAGTAGCCCAGCATCGTGGAGAGTGGGAACGGGTCCGACAGGGCGAATTCAGCAACCGCCACGAGGTGGTAGCGGCGTAGATGAGCAAGCACAGGCTCCGGAGAGTAGACGCTATCAGTAGTCACCAGCCAGTCGCCCGGGTGGAAAACAGATTCATCAGGCAACACAGGTTTCATGCCTGCTTGTTCCCCGTAGAACTGCAGCCCCCAACGCCCCAGGTACCAGGTATTGTCAGCCGGGGGCATCGACGCGATAGTTCGCTTTGCCTTCTCGATCGCGGCCTTCTCGACATAGGCATCGCGAAAATCAACCGCATAAAAGAGCAAGCCCAGCACGATACTGCCGAACGCAGCCCATTGGACCAAAGTCGCGCGGGCCACGGGCGCTTGTGACAGTAATCTTCCTACCAGAAGAGTGCTGACCACCAGGAGCAACAACACGCGCCTGACCGCGGGAATCGGCGAGAGCACAAAATAGGCGACGATCTCCAGTAGCCACCAGCCGGCAAGGAACCATTCGATCCTGTATTCCGACCAGGCTTCCAAGTAAGTTTTCAGCTTCCCCGAAATCTGGGTTATCCGCGCGATGACGAAGAGAAGGCTAACGAAAAAGCCTATGCCAAATACGCTGAAGATAAAGCCAGCAAGGGTGATGTGTTTGGCCCCTGCCTGAAATCCTTCGGGTCCAAAAGCAATCAACAGAAAGCCGAGAGTGATGGCGATGGTGGCAACGAGAATTCCTTTCTTCTCAACTCCCAATGCAATCAAAGCCAGCAACGTGAAGAAGGGCGCCACGGCTCCCATGATTGTCACAATCGGCCATGCCAGGTATACGTACTTTGCCATCAGATGCACCGAGCCGTAGTTTTGCGATTGAGTAAGAAAATGGGAGCGGCCCGCGCCAAGAAAGATGAAGCCTTCCCACGCCACAAAAAAGAGCCCGGCAATCAAAGCAGCGATCATTCCCAGTTTGAATCTTTTGAAGATGATTGCGTGCAGGAGCATCACCGCCGGAGCAACCAGCCCGTTGTATTTCGTTTGCGCAGCAATCCCGGCGACCAGGCCGGCGGCCGCAGCCAGCGGTAACGATTCGTGTTCTGAGGCGTGCAGGAAAACTACGATCGCAAAAAGGATCAGTGCCGCGGCGGGGACGTCCAGCATGAGATTAAAACTCGGCAGGAACACGGGCGAGAGAATAACCATCCAGGTCAGAATCATTTCGTAGCGGCCGGCGAACCTTCGCAGCAGCGAGTGCAGAGAAAAGACAAGCAGTAAAGCGTACGGAAAGAGCCAGACTTTCCACCAGAATGGGTGCTGTCCAAAAACTCTGATGCTGATCGCCCACCAATATTGCATTAGCACCGGTGCCAGGGCCCGGATCGCGGGCTCGGGTCTGTCGTTCTGAAATATTCTGAAACCGTAAGGATCGAGCGGATGCTGAGCAATCTGTTCGGCGTGATAATGGTAAAGCGTATCGTCAATGCAAAGCGGCTTGAAGGCGTTCAGCAAAGTAAACAACAGCGCCAACGCGAACAGTCGGGTCAGGAGAGCAGAAGTAAAGGGCATTGTCGTTGTCGTCAAACGCGTTGTGTCAGAGCGCTCACAAAGTGGAGTAATATATCACCCCAATGAGTCAGTCCCAGCCGGAATCAGCGAGACCTCTTGAAGGCACAACTCCCTCGCGCTTACTCGATCGTATTCATGGTGGTTATGTCTATCAGCGCCGCGTTAGAGGCTTTGCGTTGCCTTATAATTATTTGAGAAGGGAAGATTGGGCCAGCGCGATTGAGACCCTGGATATGACGATAGTATCGTGGCAGAGTAAGCTTTCACTGTACCCCTGGCCGGCTACCTGGATTTTTGATAGCTCGTTTACATTTTCTCGCAGAGTTGGAAAAACCTATTGAAAAGTAATCACTTGCTCGTAGTTGTCTTCGCCCTGTTGGCAGTTTTGATCGTCATCCTGGTCACGAAATTCGGAATCGGAATCACGCCGGACTCCACCGTCTACATTGAGGCCGCTCGTAATCTTCTTAATGGTCGTGGCCTGATCGCGCTGACTGCTAAAGGCGAACTGGGGCCAATGACCCACTATCCGCCCCTCTACTCTTCCCTGCTCGCGTTGATTGGCCTGACGCAGATAACGATTGAGGTCGCCGCGCGCTGGTTACAAGCCATCCTGCTTGGAGCAAATGTTCTGATGGTCGGACTTACAATCGCACGATATGCGCGCGATTCGTTTTGGCTTCCGATCGTTGGCGCGTGGTTGATGCTAACAGCACCCGACGTACTCAGCATTCATGCGCTTGTCCTCACGGAGCCCTTGTTCATTCTGCTGGCAGTCAGTTGCCTGGTGACTCTTGCCAGGTTTCTGGAGACCGATCGTTGGTGGTTTCTGCTCATAGCTGCCGCGCTGGCGGCGCTAGCCGTCCTTACCAGATATGTCGGGGCAGCAGTGATAATTACCGGTTTGATTGCCTTGTTGCTGGTGGGTAAACACGACTGGCGGAAACGTTTTGGCTCGGCGATAGTCTTCGGCGCGGTAGCTTGCGCGCCGATACTTATGTGGATGCTACGCAACTCGCGGCTCACCGGAGGCCCAACCGATCGACAGATGGTTATTCATTCGCCTGGTCTCAAACAAATTGTCGTGGCAATGTCCACACTCTCTTCGTGGTTACTACTTGGCAAGGTTCGCGGAGATTTGAGAGTGGGGTTCTTTATTGCCGAAGTGGTTATGGCGGCCTTCTTCGTTCTTTATCTCTTGAAAGAGAGCAGGCAGTCATCAGGTGGATCGGTTAGCGCCGGCATAACGCATCACCCCGCCCCAGACGTGGCGAAACTCTCTCTCGTGCTTGTGATTTTTATTATCAGTTACGTGGGCTTTTTAGTTATCACGGCTACGCTTTTTGACATCGTGATGTTCGATGAGCGCACTCTGGTTCCCGTGCACGTCGTCTCAATCATTCTGGTTATCGGTCTAGTGGCGAGGCTACTGCCACGTGTTCAGACGCGGCGCGCGATCCGGCTCGCCTTTTCACTTATGGCGCTCGCTCTGCTGGATTCTTATACTCTGCGTGCGGCAAACTGGTTTACGCAAACGCGGCCCGATGGCCAGTATTACGCCGGCAGTATCTGGAAAGACTCAAACACAATTGCCCGCCTCAGAAGCCTGCCGCCCAATATTCCCATTTACTCCAACGGCTACGACGCCATCTATTATCTCACCGGCCGGCCAGCGGTATTGATTCCCGCAAAGACTGTCTTCGTTACCGGCCAGCCCAATCAGGACTACGAAGCTGAGTTGGAAAGGATGCGCAGGGCCCTGAGAGATCAAAGAGGTGTGCTGGTTTACTTCAACACGCTGCCGGAGCGTTGGTTCCTGCCGACAGAGAGCGAACTAAAAACGCGGCTTTCGTTAACCGAGATAGCGAAAAGTTCGGATGGCTCAATCTGGCAGGTCAGGCCGAAGCCCGCGCGTTCAGATCTCAGATCTCAGATTCCAGATTCAGATTCCAGATTCGGCAAAGATAAAGTCCTTCCCGATATTCACTCGACCAACGATTGGTAGAGTGCTTTCAAATTCCCGATGTGCTGTTCGATCCCAAATTGTTCGAGCGCCCACTGTCTAGCTATTGAGGCCAGACGAGAACGTTCGACGGTATCATTGGCAAGGCTGAGCAATTTCGCCGCCAGGTCGTCGGCATCTCCAGTTTGAAACATCAAAGCATACTTGCCGTCATCCGAGATTTCGCGCAGCGCCGGGATGTCCGAAAGCACCGCCGGGACCCCAACCATCATTGCCTCGATCACCGAAATCGGCGCGCCTTCTCGAAGACTTGAAAGCACGAAGATCTCGAGGGAGCTCAGCACCTCGGGAATATCAGCGCGTTTCCCCAGGAAGTGCACGCGGTCAGCAATATTCTGTTGGCGACAGAGCTCCACGCAATCATCAAAGAGTTTCGGCGCTGCTTCAGATCGTGCGCCCACAAAGACAAAGCGAGCGCGGGGAACCCTGGCAAAGAGTTGCGGCAGAGCCTTGCAGACAGTCAGCTGATCTTTCTGGGCGACAGGCTGAAAATTGCCGACCATGCCAAACAGTATTTCATCGTCAGCAATGGCTAGTTCAGCTCGAAGGTTGCGTCCGGATGATTGTAATCGCTCTGGATCGACGCAGTTGTTGATAACCAAACAATTCCCTGAATCCAGAGTCCGGTTCTCCTGCAACTGGGTCATTAGATTCCGGCTGACGATAATCTTCGCGTCAACGCGAGGCAGGACGAATCTCAGCGCCAGCTCGTTCCTGGTCCCCGGATAAACTCCGTGGAGAGTCATAACTCGTTTAGTGCGGTGGCCACGGGTAGCGAGATAAAGATGAAGCGCTTCGACAGGTTGGTGACTATGCACTACTTGAATGCCGCGCTCCCGGATAATACGTCGCAGCGCAGAAACCAACGACAGATCAACCGGCATTTTTCTTTGCAGCCGAATGAATTCAGCTCCGGAGTTTCGGAAGTCATCCTCCAGGTCGCCGCCTCCCGTAGCCACAAAGGTCAAATCCAGGCCGCAAGCTTTCGCGCTACGACAGACGTCGAGCATCATCGTCTCGCCGCCACCGCGATTCAGCGAATCCAGAATGTGAAGGGCCTTGATCAAAGTAATTTGGAGTGCGGCGGCAATCCCGACGTGTCGGGAGACGCCGCTTTGGATATGGCTATGGAACAGTCCAATCCGGGTTTGTAAACCCAAAGCGCCGTCGTTGCCGGGGCACTCCAAAGTTTGAAATAAAACTGGTTATCAAATATAAGCTCTTACCGCAAACTAACAGTTTGCGTTCCAGAGAACCGGGCGACCGCTGACCATCTTGATGAAGCAAACCCTGACCCTTGCAGCTCTGGCCGGCGCCAACATTCTTCTTTCCCTGCTCTTTCAGTGGTACGTCATAACACAACTCGGCGTAGGAATCGAAACTGACGCTCTCTTTGCCGGCATGGCCTTGCCAGCCTTGATCCTAAGCGTAGTCAGCACGTCGCTGACACACGTACTGGTGCCGTTGCTGGCGACGGAAAATGAAGTCTCGTTTGGGCAAAGCGCGTGGGGCTTCTTTCTCGGGGTCAGTACTCTCTTTACCGTTGTGGCGTTGGCTCTCTTCGCCACTGCCAGCTACTGGGTGCCCTGGCTGGTACCCGGATTCTCCCGGCCCGCCCAATCTTTGACCGTTAGCCTTACCCGGATTCAACTGGTCAGCATGATCTTCACGGCTTCCGTATCGGTACTATGGTCCGTTTATCATGCGCGAAAGCAGTTTATCTGGGTCGAACTATCGACTGTGTTGTCGAACCTTATTGCACTGGGCCTAATTGTTAAGCTGCTCGCTATCTACGGAGTCGCTGCGGCTGCATTGGTGATCGTACTGCGCACCTTATTACAGGTGGTCTGGTTGCTGCCCGGCCTGGGACGCTGGCAGTGGCCTCAGTGGAACTCAACCCCGATGCGCGAAGCGTGGCGGCGCATCAGGCCTTTGCTCGTCGGCACTTCCTATTACCGAATGGATCCACTGGTCGATCGATTCCTGGCATCGATGGCGCCGGCGGGCGGATTGTCGTTACTCTACATTGGCCAGCAGATTTACGGTGTCGCCAACATCGTGGCGGACAAAGCAATCGCGGCCCCGATGGTGCCGCAACTGGCCATCGAAGCAGCCGCAAACAGGTGGCCGGTATTCAGGCGGATTTATCAAAAGCGGCTCCTGATAATTGGTGGCTTGACGGCGGCAGGCTACGCGATCTTCTTGATCGCGGGCGAGAGAATCCTAAATTTGCTAATCGGCCATGGAGGTGTAACTCGTGACAACGTTCACCTGCTGTGGCTGATCATGGTGGCGCTGGTGGGGTTCTTCATTGGCGGCGCCATGGGCCAGATTACTTCGACAACTTTCTATGCTATGGGCGACACACGCACGCCGACGCGGATGTCGATTGTTACCTATACTCTGTACGTGCCGGCCAAGGTTATCGCGTTCATGAAATATGGATTGATGGGGCTGGCGGTTGTGACCAGCGTCTATCTGTTTGTTAACGTGATAATCCAGATTCTCTTGCTCGAAGGTTTTGTAATTCCCAGGCGGCAAAAACAAACGGCGTAGTGCCCGGAGTCCGGGCTCGAAACACCGGAGAGCGCTGCCCGCATCACCAAAATGATCAAAGTGACCGCCTTGACGGCGAGCAAAGTTGATCCGTCCAGCAGGTTTCGCATCCGGCAGTTCATTGAACCTCTGAAGAACCTGGGTATCAACCTCGACGAACATCGGCCTTTGATCAATCGCTACCGGATTGAACCGTTGCCATTGCTGGCTATGGCACTGCGCATTCCCGGGCTACTGGCGTCGAGGTTCAGCGATGTGACGTGGCTGGGCCGCGAGCTGGTCTCGGGACGGTCCACTCTGGAACGCTTTGCGGGAAAGAAGCGCGTCTTCGATGTTGACGACGCGATCTGGCTGCCATACAAGACGGATTTCTCGGCGCAGATCGCCCGGCAATGCGACGGCGTAATTGCTGGTAATCGTTTTCTGGCAGAGCACTACGAACGAGCGGGAGCAAAAGTGTGGCTAGTGCCCACCTCAGTCGATACTGAAGTCTGGATGCCCGCTGATCGACAAGCCGGCAAGCCGTGGACAATAGGCTGGATTGGCTCGCGCTCGAACCTCAAGTTTCTTTATGACATTGAAGAGCCGCTGGCGCAGTTTCTAAATGAACATTCGGAGACGCGGCTGCTGATAGTTTGCGACCGTCGACCTTCGTTCGAGAAAATACCAGACGACAAATGGGTGTTTCAGCAGTGGTCAATTGAGATTGAAGTAGGCATGGTTCAGCAGATGGATGTCGGGCTAATGCCTTTGGACGATTCAGAGATGTCGCGAGGCAAGTGCGGCTTCAAGATGCTGTCGTACATGGCGGTGGGGTTGCCGGTAATAGTTACTCCTGTTGGTGTCAACCAGGAGATACTCGGCCACGATGAAGTGGGATTTGCTGCGTCTGCCGCAAATGATTGGTACGCGGCACTCGAGCGCTTGTTTACAGAGAGCGATCTGGGCCGTGAACTGGGAGAGGCGGGAAGAGGTGTGGTCGAAGAGCATTACTCCGTAACCGCCAACGCGCCAAAGCTGGCGAAGATTTTTCGCGAGGTCGTAAGTGGCTAAGGTTCGGTCGATCCGGTAAATCACACTAACCTAACTCCGTATTGGTTTCGGGTGTTTTCGTGGATCGTATTTGCCGCTGAAACTTAGCTCAATAATGAAAAACCCGAGGCTGGGGCGGAAGAAGTAATGGCTCAAACTTCCATAGAGTTCTCGATTGTCATGCCTTGTCTGAATGAGGCGGAGACGCTGGCCACTTGCATTCAGAAGGCGAAAAGATCGTTCGAGGAAAACAATGTCGAGGGCGAGATTATCATTGCCGACAACGGCAGCACCGACGGATCGCAGGAAATTGCCGGCCGGTTTGGCGCTCGCGTGGTCGATGTTCAGGCCAGAGGATACGGCAACGCTTTGATGGGTGGCATTGCGGCCGCACGTGGCAAGTACATAATCATGGGCGATGCTGATGACAGTTATGACTTTGGTGCGCTTGGATCTTTTATCGCAAAATTGCGGGAAGGCTACGACCTGGTTATGGGGAACCGTTTTCTCGGTGGAATTAAGCCGGGTGCGATGCCGCCACTCCATCGTTATCTTGGTAACCCGGTGCTGACAACCATCGGGCGCCTGTTTTTTCGCAGTCCCTGCGGCGACTTTCATTGCGGCTTGCGCGGCTTCAGCAAGTCTGCGGTGCTACGACTCGATCTGCATACCACCGGAATGGAGTTTGCCAGCGAGATGGTCGTGAAAGCAACATTGCAACGAATTAGAATTGCGGAGGTGCCGACAGTGCTTTCGCCCGACGGTCGCAGCCGCGCGCCACACCTGCGTAGTTGGAGAGACGGCTGGCGCCATCTGCGTTTCCTTTTGCTGTACAGCCCGCGCTGGTTATTCCTTTATCCCGGCGGCTTACTGATGCTTCTCGGTCTGGTCACAATGTTCTGGCTGCTACCAGGCCCAAGAATAATTGGCGGAGTGACCTTTGATGTGCATACGCTTCTCTACGCCGCGGTAGCGATCATTATTGGTTTTCAGTCGATCCTCTTTGCAGTGTTCACGAAGGTCTTTGCGATCAGCGAAGGCTTGCTGCCGAAAGATGAACGGCTTGATCGGGCCTTTGATTACCTTACGCTGGAGCTCGGTCTGATCGTAGCCATCATCCTGATTCTCGCCGGCCTGGGTGGCTCCGTTTACGCGTACTGGTTCTGGGATCAGCTCTCGTTTGGCAACCTGGATCCGGCGCGCACGATGCGAATCGTGATTCCCGCGGTTACCTCCCTGACATTGGGATGCCAGACACTTTTTTCCAGCTTCTTTCTCAGTATATTGGGATTGAAGAGACGGTGACCGGGATCAAGGGTGTTGGGTGTGGGGTTTTGGGTAAATGTCTGACCATGAGCCAAAGGTTGAAGGAAGGTCGCCGGATCAACTCCGGCAACACTACCTGATCGAGAAAGAACTGGCGGCGCGTTTGCGGACCGCGACCAGGGCGGAGCGAAGACACCTGTACACCGAGGTCTATGACGAGCTGTTTAAAAGAGTTCCCGATCATCCACAACTGGCCCTAAAGGTGGATGAGGGACTTCGGCGCCGGACGATCGCCGAAAGGCTCGAATTGTTGAAAGGCTATCTCAAGCCGAATTCCACGTATCTTGAGCTGGGACCCGGAGATTGTTCACTCGCCCTCGAGATAGCAAAGCAAGTGCGCCGGGTCTATGCAGTCGATGTGTCGAGAGAGATTACCAGAGACGTCTCCCTGCCGGATAACTTTGAACTGATTATCTCAGATGGCTCCAGCATTCCTGTCCCCGACGACAGCATGGATCTCGCCTACAGCGATCAGCTGATGGAGCATCTGCACATTGAAGATGCCCGCGAACAACTCCAGAACGTCCATCGCGTCCTCGCGCCGGGCGGCAGGTACATCTGTATCACGCCGAACCGGCTTTCCGGGCCCCACGATGTGTCGCGAAATTTCGATGACGTTGCCACCGGATTTCATCTCCGGGAATACTCTGTGACAGAGCTATCGCAGATGTTACGCGCGGCGGGATTTCGCCAGTTGCAAGTGCTGGTAGGCGCCAGAGGAATTCATATCAGGACCCCCACGGCTTTTATCAAGTTAGTTGAATCGATATTAGCGAGGACGCCGCGCGGATTGGGAAGAATAATCGCGCGCGGGTTACCATTGAGATTGATTCTGGGAATAAAGATGGTAGCAACCAAGTAGGGGTCCGGCAACCTTCAGTTAGTGGCGCGCAGTTTAGGAGCGGGTTACCGCCCGCTCGGTCGGGCATTAGCCCGACTCTATACAGATGCCCGCGTATTGATTTCAGCGGAAGGAACCTGATGACGGAAACGGACGACAAACTAAAGTTCGCCGGACATCCCGAAAGCATCTACCAGACCGGCGAATACGTGGAGAAGAACCCTACGTACCACGTTGAGGATTCGTCCTGGAAGGCACAGCAAATTCTCAAGATGATCGATAAGCATCATCTTGAGCCACGAACGATTTGCGAGGTTGGTTGCGGAGCCGGTGAGATTCTGCGACAGCTTCAAGCGCGGCTGCCCGCCGAGACCGAGTTCTTCGGATATGAAATCTCGCCCCAGGCATTTGCGCTCTGCCAGCCCCGGGCAAACGAGCGGTTACACTTTTACTGCGACGACTTGATTACCGCCGAAGCGCCATACTTCGATCTTCTGCTATGCATCGATGTGTTTGAGCATGTGCCGGACTATTTGAAATTTCTGAAAGAAGTACGCGAGAAAGCAAAGTATAAAATTTTTCACATACCATTGGATATGTCGGCCCAGTGGGTGTTGCGCGGCCGGCCTATACTGCGGGAGCGGGATCAGGGCGGTCACCTCCACTATTTCATGAAGGACACCGCGCTGGCGACGCTGGGCGACACAGGCTACGAAGTGTTGGATTCGGTTTACACCGCCGGGGCGATCGATCACCCGCGCAGCGTGAAGGCAAAGCTGGCGAGTTTGCCGCGAAGGATGCTGGCGAAGATCAATCAGGATTTAGTGGTTCGGGTGTTGGGCGGATATTCGCTGCTGGTGCTCACCAGGTAGGAATGACTACAAACCATCTTGCCTCACTCTGTCTGCTGAAAAACCTTGACAGTCCGGAGCGGGCGAATTTTGTAGTTCGGCGCCTTGTCGCCGCTTTTGCCTGGGTGGGTTGCACAGAAGAATTAGCCGCAGATTTACGCGGATGAACACGGATCAGAAAGAGCACGATCACATGACCGGGAACGATCGCTGAGAAATGTGTCTTTGCCTTCCGCGGTCTGATCCGTGTTCATCCGTGTAAATCTGTGGCCTATTCAAGGGGCATTACAAAAGCGGCGACAAGTCGCCGCACTCCAAAGAGAGACGATTCCGTGCGGATATTAGTTGGAATGCCGGAACAAGGGTCGCAGGGCGGTCCGGGAGCTTGCGAGCCCCCGTTCATTGAGGAGCTGCGACGATCGGGTCATGACGTCGAGGAACAGGTCTACGTTTATGCCCGAGTAAATGTGGGATTTCATTCCCGGATCCAGCGAGTCCTCAAGACTGCGCGCGTTTTGCGAGAACGGCTGCGCCGAAGCGACTTTGATCTAATCCACATAAATACGTCGTTCGACGTGAAGGCGCTGTTACGCGATGGGTTGATTGTTCCACGTTTGCATTTCAAACGGACAAAAATCTTTCTGAAATTTCACGGTTCAGACGCCGGCTTGCTGGAAACGAAGAACCCTGTGCTGGCAGCCTTGCGTCACCGTGTGCTATCGCACGCCGACGGGATAGGCGTTCTATCGTCTGAGGAACGGTCAAATTTTCTGCGCGCGGGTATTCCGGAAGAGAAGGTTTTTCTCGTAAAGAATGTTGTCGAAGCGAATATTCACGAGCCGGATTCAGAATTCCTGCGGCATTGGAATTTGCCGGATGATCGGCCTTTACTGCTGTTCATCGCTCGTTTCATTCCGGCTAAGGGACTGCTCGATGTGATCCTGGCCTGTGGTCTTTTGCGCGATGCCGGCAAGAAGTTTCTATTGCTGTGCGTTGGCGATGGCCCGCAGCGCGCTGAAGCAGAAGCACTGGTCGCAGCACGCCATCTTCAGTCGTGGGTTCGCTTTTTTGGCTACGTTCCGGAACGAGAAACCAGAGAGTTTTACGCGAACAGCACAATGTTACTTTTTCCTACTTACCACATCGAAGGCTTTCCGATGGTTATCTTCAATGCCGCTGCTAATGGCCTGCCGGTTATCACGACGCGTATGCGCGCAGCTGCGGATTATTTGCGTGAGCCGGACAATTGTTACTGGGTCGAGCCCAGGAATTCCGAAATGCTTGCCGAGAAGATCGTACAATTGATTAGCGATAACCAGCTCCGCTCGACCATGGCTTTGAAAAACCGCGCAATGGCGCAACGGTTCAGGGCAGATATCGTAGCGCCGGAGTACTTGTCGATTTATCGTCAACTGATCGCGCCGAAAGAGGACTGATGCCGTATCTCCTGAAGGCATTAGCACAAGGCGATGGTATAGACTCTTCTGAATGAAGCAGGATTTGCAAAACCAACAAAACGCAAAGCTCAAGGAACGAGTCCGCGCTTTCTGGCAGGCGAATCCCTGCGGGGTAAAGTTTGCCGATGCTGCTCCCGGGACGCGCCGCTTCTACGAACTGGTCGAAGCGCATCGCTACACTACAGAGTGGCACATTCCAACAGCGGCCGACTTTGCCGGCACGCGGGGCTTGAAGGTTTTGGAAATCGGCTGTGGGCTGGGAACAGACGGGGCTCAGTTTGCCGAAGCAGGCGCGGATTACACTGGAGTCGATCTCACCGACGCCGCGGTTGAGCTGGCGCGTAAACGTTTTGAGCTGTTCCATCTCCCCGGAACATTCAAAACGGCTGATGCTGAGAACCTCAACTTCGAAGACGAGAGTTTTGATCTGGTTTATTCCCACGGGGTTTTGCATCACACGCCGGAAACACGAAAGGCAATAGGAGAAGTTCATCGAGTGCTTCGTCCCGGCGGACGCGCCATGGTTATGCTCTATCATCGCAATTCCTATAATTACCGCGTCAACATTTCAATGCTTCGCCGGGCAGGAGCGCGGTTGCTAAATTGGGAATCGGGGGTCAAGCTGGTCCACCGAATCACTGGTGAACCGCTGGAGTCGCTTCGCGAGCATGCAAAACTTCTGAAGACTGAAAAGCAGTCTTACCTGGAAGCAAGCGAGTTTCTCAGCCAGAATACGGATGGCGCCGGCAATCCGTTGGCAAGAGCATATTCAAGAGGCGAAGCACGCGAGCTTTTCGCAGACTTCTCAGAAGTGAAGTTAAAGACCTACTTTTTTAATAAGCGCTGGCTGCCGGTGATAGGAAACCTGCTATCACGTTCGCTGGAATCGTGGCTTGCTTCGCGCTGGGGTTGGCACCTGTGGATTTATGCTAAGAAATAGGGCTGGTTCAGAGACACCTTCCTTTATGACCGCGAGCCACGTCGTTTTGAGTACTTCACAAACTAAGAAGTCTGTCCCCGGTTAACTCTATGTGCGGCGTTGCGGGACTCATCAGCTTAAATCCAGAGCGGCAGGTGGGCGCGATGCTCCAGAGCATTGAGCACCGCGGCCGCGACGACGAAGGAGTTTGGACTTCGGAAGTGATAGATGATTCCGGGCGTCGCGTATCCTTCGGACATCGCCGGCTGGCAATCATCGACACCAGCAGCGCGGGGCATCAGCCGATGATCTCCGCTGACGGGCGCTACGTCATCACTTTTGGCGGAGAGATTTATAACTACCGCGAGCTGCGCGAAGAACTTAAAAGCAAGGGCCATCCGTTTCGTACTGAAACTGACACTGAAGTGCTGCTGGCCGCGTTTGCTGAGTGGGGCACGAATTGCCTGCCTCGTCTGAACGGAATGTTTGCGTTCGCAGTTTGGGACAATCAGGAGCGCAAGCTGACGCTGGCGCGCGATCGCGTGGGAATCAAGCCGCTTTACTACTGCCAGGTCAAAAGAGAAGCAAGCGCCGGCGATTCGTTCATCTTTGCCTCCGAGGTAAAGGCCATCCTCGCGACCAAACTCGTGCGAGCGACGATGAATATCGAGGCGCTCAATCAGTATCTTACTTTCCTCTGGACGCCGGATCCCCACACGCTTTTCGAAAACGTTTGGAAATTACCGCCCGGTCACTGGCTGACTGTGCAGGATGGTCGTGTCGACCTGCGCGAATGGTGGGACCTCTCATTTGACGAGGTCGATGAAAATAAAAGCGAACAGTGGTGGCGCGATCGGGTTCTGGAAACTCTCGATCGCGTGGTCAAGCTCGAGATGGTGGCGGATGTTCCGCTGGGCTCGTTTCTATCAGGGGGCGTTGACTCGTCGTCGATCGTGGCGCTCATGAAGCGTCACAGCAATGGCCAGCGCGTATCGACCTACACCGTAGGAATGGAAGCGGAAGACTTGCGTTACGACATCATTCCTGACGATGTCGTCTGGGCTCGTCGTGTCGGCCAACTTCTGGCGACGGACTACCACGAAATCATGCTGCAAGCGGACGTCGTCAGTCTCTTGCCAAAGCTTGTCTATCACGCGGACGAGCCAATCGCTGATCCGGCGATGCTTTCAAGTTTCCTGATATCGCAAGCCGCCCGGGAAACACTAAGAGTGATGCTCTCGGGAGTAGGCGGTGACGAGGTATTCGCCGGCTATCCACGGCAACTGGCCATGAAGATTGCGGGCGCCCTCGATCCCGTGCCGAATCTTCTGCGCAGACCAATTATGAAGTTGGTTGCGGAAACGCTGCCCGGTGGCCTGCCGGGGAAGCTGACGGCGCCCTTTCGTAATGCCAAGAAGTTTGCCCGCAGCGCAGCGCTGGATTTCGAAGAGCGTTATCTGGGTTACGGAACTTACTTCACCGATGGGATGAAACAGCGGCTCTACACCGAAGCGATGCGCCAGGAGACAAGCGGCCTGGATGCGTATCGAGAACATCGCCGCTATTTCGCGCGCGTCAAAAAGGCTGCACAGCTTAACCGCCTTCTGTATGTTGACCTGAAGACTTTTCTGCCGTGCCTAAATCTCGCTTATACGGACAAGACTTCCATGGCTGCCAATCTGGAAGTGCGCGTGCCTTTTCTTAATTACGAATTAATGGAGTTGGCCGCGCGTATGCCGCCGCGTTTGAAGCTGCGCGGACTGAAACGCAAATACATTTTGAAGCGGGCTGCGGAAAAGCTTTTGCCGAAGGAGATCGTATGGCGCAAGAAGGCGGGCTTCGGCGCGCCAATACGCTCGTGGTTGCGCGGGCCGCTGCGGCCTCTGGTTGAAGACCTGCTATCGGAGGAGACGATTAGAAGACGCGGTTTATTTCAACCCGCTGAGGTTAAGGGGATCATTGACGCCAACCTGTCAGGGCGTGAAGATTTCAATTTGCAGGTTTTTCAACTGCTGACGCTCGAGTTGTGGCAGCGAGAGTTTCTCGATGCGCGATGAATGGATCAGGCCCGCGGCTTCGCCGCCTGATGTGCGGTGGCGGCTCTGCCCCACCGGCATCGCTGCTCAGATGGCTCGGGGCTATGCCCCGAAATGGGCGTAGCCCCAACCAGTTTGGTGCCGACCCGGAAGGTCCTAGACCTTCCGCACATCAGGCGGCGCAGCCTCGAAAGCCAGTCATACGTCAACCGGCAGACCTGTGCGGAGCGATTCAACGATGCGAAAGGTAGCGCGAGTCGTTGCCGCTAAATCTTCCAGAGCAATCGGCGCCGGTCCACCTTGCAAAACAGCACGGCAGACCTCGCGCACTTCATTGGCCTGGCCTTTGTCCTGATTACGCAGCCTGAGGCGTTTCTCTTTCCCGCCGCTGTGCAACGTCGCGCTGCGAAAGTCGTCGAGCACGAAGGTCTTGCCGCCGCCGAAAATCTCTACCCTCTCTTTGGACATGGCCTTATCTCCTTCGGCGAGGTAGGCGATGGAGCCATTCGATCCGTCAGCGAAGCGCAGGGTGATAACAACGGAGTCCTCGTCAACGGCTTCATGGTCGCGACTGGCGATAGCTTCCGCATAAACGCGAGTGGTAACCGCTCCGGTAATGAATTGCATCAGGTCGATGAAGTGACAGACTTCGCCGATGATTCGGCCGCCTCCTTCGCGCGGGTCCTGAATCCAATGTCCTGCGGGAATGCGACCGGCATTTACCCGGTAGTTGATTGAGACCGGCGCGTGGGCATCTTTGAAAAAATCCCTGGCCGCCAGAGCCAGCGGCGAGAAACGGCGATTGAATCCCACCATCAAGTGGCGATCTGATCGCGCGGCAACATCAAGAACGCTTTGCAGTTCCTCGTCATCGAGCGCCAGCGGTTTCTCTACAAAGACGCGATGACCCTGTTCGAGTGCCAGCCGTACCAGCTCGGCGTGTGTATCGTGGCGCGTGGCAATCACGATCAAGTTCACGTGTGCATCGCTCAACACTTCATCGGCGCCTGAGACGCAGTGGCGAAAGCCGTACTTTTCCCCTACCTCGCGCGCCGAAATCCCTGAAGCAGAGGCGATGGTTTGAAACTGCGCGCCGGCAGTTTTGAAATTCGGCAGCAGGAACTTCTTTGCATAACTACCGGCGCCAATCAGCCCAAGGCTGACGGCTTTCTCAGGCGCAGACGTCCTCCGCTCAGCGCCGGCTAAACTGGTCTGCGTCTTTAGCTCGCGGTCAGTATCGTAGCTAAGCAGGATTCCCAGGTAAGGCTCTTTAGTTTCGCCGGTGATCAACTGGTACGCCTGCTCGGCATCGTCGATTGAAAAACGGTGCGTGACTAAGCCTTCTACATTGACGCGCCTGTCCGATACCAGATCGAGAAAAGCTTCCAGGTTTCGCCCCTCCGTCCAGCGCACATAAGCGAAGGGATAGTCGTGGCCTCGTTCCTCGTACTCAGGATCATAGCGTCCCGGTCCATAGGACATGGAAATATTCAGCGTGAGTTCTTTGTGATAGTAGATTTCGCGCGGAACATCCAGACCGACGAGACCGACCGCGACGACGCGCCCTTTGAGACGCGAGATCTCGCCCGCCAATTCCAGAGGCTGGTTCGAAGACGTCGCCGCGGTTATGAGTACTGCATCAGCGCCTCGTCCGCGCGACCATTCCAACACTCTTCTTTGCGCATCCGCGTCGGGCCGACAACCATCGTCGGCTCCGAGTTGCCGTGCCAGTTCGATTCTCTGCTCGTCCAGATCGACGCCGAAGACGCGGCAGCCGTTGGCCTTGAGCAGTTGAACCGCGAGCTG
>DASXRU010000184.1:0-11876 GCA_036506395.1 Pyrinomonadaceae bacterium
CCTAAAACAGCGGTCGAGGGGAAGCCCGCGCCGGTTTCCTTCACCGTGACAGGAAAGGGCGCAACGAAACCGTTGGCGCGGCTTGATGTGCCAATAGTCCTGGCCGACGCACGCGTCGCGCCCAGTCTTCGCGTAGGTTACGTTCGCGGCTTTGATTACAGCTTGCCGAATGCCCTGGCGGCCCTCAACGTGGAATCGAAAGAACTAACCGTTGACGAAGTGAAGACAGTGGACTTGCAGAAGTACAGCACCATCATCGTTGACAATCGCGTCTACGAATCGCAGCCGGGATTAATAGCGGCAAATCAACGCCTGCTTGATTACGCGAAAGATGGCGGGACACTGATTGTCTTCTATCACAAGTCTTTTGAGTGGAATCCTGACCCGCGGCGCAATCGACCGCAACTTGCTCCCTATCCGATCACGCTGGCCGATGAACGCATTACCGATGAAGACGCGCCCATAAGCTTCATCGAGCCGCAGCATCCGCTGCTTAACTTTCCCAACAAGATTGGCCAGGAGGATTTCGCGGGTTGGATTCAGGAGCGGGGACTTTACTATCCGAAAGGCTGGGACGCGCATTACCAGGCGCTGCTAGCTTCCAACGATCCCGGCGAAGCTCCTCTGCGCGGAGGATTACTGGCGGCGGATTACGGGCGTGGACATTACATCTACACGAGTATGGTCTGGTACCGGCAGTTGCGCGCCGGCGTTCCCGGCGCATATCGCATGCTGGCCAATATGATCAGCTACGGCCGGACATCACGATGAAGCGGGACGAATTTGGAGTGCGCCGGCAGAGCGCAGCGGCGACGGCGCTTTGGATGGTCGCGTTGATGTCAGAACCGCCTGCGGTAGCGGGCGGGCCCTCCGATCTTTCAAGTCTATTAACGGTGAGGCTTAAGGCCCGCCCGCTACCGCAGGCGGTTCTGACATCACTTACGGCGCCAGCTCGCTCTCGAGTTTGGCGCGTGCTCGCTCCAGAAAAGTCTTGATCATGTCCGTGACGTGCTTTTGCATTTCGGCGCTGATGGGCCCTTCGCCAATCAGGGCCAGTAGCGGATGAAAGTCTTTCGCATGCGGCCGGCGCAGCTCGACCTGTTGGGCAATCTTTACTAACGTGTTCTTGCCGCGCTCTTCGAAGGCCGCGGCGTAGCGAAGGTAGTTTGCCTTTTCGCTGGCGGCCGGTGACCACTCAATTCGCTCCGGCCCATACTCGGTTTGTTCGACGGCAAAGGCGGCACGCACGGGCCCGTAATGCGGAACATCCGCGCTCACGATCCATCGCAGGATACCGTTCGCCTCGCGGCGAATGCTTTCGATGCCAGGCATCAGGTCAACGAAGTTTTGAATTTCGCCGAAAAACTGCCGCGCACGCTCGGCAGTTGTTTTGACTTCCAGTTGGTCGCTATACCCGGCCTTGATACGGAACATGTTTGTCTCCTTGCGATGCCTTGGTTGATATTACGTTGTTCCGGCGGAAGTCTCAAATGGCGGTAACGCAAACTGTTAGTTTGCGGCGCAAAGGTATGAATAATCAGAATCAAAACCGATGTCCGCGTTGTGGCGAAGGACGCCTGCGCGCCTGGCAAGAATTAACTAACGACGAACGCGAAGTTGCCCGCCGGCTTCCCGGCGCAGCCGACTATCCGGCCGGGGAACGCGAAGCGATGCATCGCTGGTGCACGCGATGCTGGTTCGAGACTAAGAATCCCCCACTGGACGCATGAAGGGTTGAAAGAAAGTTCTCGTTAAATACGCGCCGCACGCGCTGTCAATAGTTTCGTCAGCAGGAATGCGGGATAACTCGCCGCCAGCAACAGTAGAGCGTAGACGCTATTCCGTGTGTCGCTGGCCACCGCGCCACATAAGAACGCAACTGATCCAGCCAGGGCTAGCCCAGTGGTCCACGGATAGCCCCACGCGCGATAAGGGCGGCTCCTTTCCGGCTCGCGACGTCGCATCACAAATACCGAGACGAATGACAGCGTGTAGTTGGCCACGAAGAAGAATGCCAGCACAGTAATTACTGTCCCAAACGTCTTGCCGAAAAGGATGAAGAGAACGGCGGCAGTGGTGCTAAGAAAGAGCGCCACGGTTGGCGTGCCGCCTTTGTTGACCCTGGTTACACTTTTGGCGAGCAGCCTGTCCCGGCTCATGGCAAAGAGCACCCGAGTGGCCATCAGGTGATAGGCGTTGATGGCACTGAGCATCGAGAGGATCGTCAGGACGCGAAATACGCGATCACCATAGCGGCCGAAGATAGCCTCCGCCGCAGCGCCGGCGGCAAACTCCTGGCCCGCGATTCGCGATATTGGCAGGACATAGAGTAGCGCCAGGTTCACCAGCAGGTAAATGCCGATGATTAATAGCACGCCGCCGAACAACGAGCGGGGAATATCGCGCGCCGGATCGCGCACCTCTTCAGAAAAATAGACGACTCCGGACCAACCATCGTAAGTGTAGATCACCGATTGCAGCGCGATAACAAAGGCGCCGAACAGGGCAAGATGCGCCGGAGTGACTGTGTTCGACGCGGCGGCCCCACCGTGATTCCCCGCCAGGGCGAACGCCGCAATCACCAGCACGATAAAAGCCAGCGCCTTCAGGAGACTGGTGAAGTCCTGCACCACGCTGCTAAGCACGATGCCGTGCCATTGCAGGACTGCGAAGACGATTGCCACCGTCGCGGCGATCGCCGGGCCTTTTCCCGCCAGGGCCGGAAACAACGCTCCGGTAAAGTCTCCAATGACGATCGAGACTGCGGCTGCGCTGCCGCAGGTTGAAATCCAATCGCTCCAGCCGACGATGAAGCCCGCATACTCACCCAGTGCATGCCGGGCAAAGACATACTGGCCACCTGAGCGCGGCAAGGTCGTGCCCAACTCGGCAATTTGCACTGCGCCAAGCAACGCATATAATCCGCCGGCAATCCAAGCAGCCAGGAACCACCACGCGTTCGGTAGTTGACTGGCAACTTCACCGGGCGCCCGAAAGATGCCGGCGCCGATCGTGTTGCCGATAATCACGGCCAGGCCAAAACCAACGCCCAGCACGCGTAGCAACCTGCCATGACGCTCGGTGGTCGATTTCAGCTTTGACATATCCGGCGAAGCTTTTTCACACCGCGTTCAAACGAGTTCCGGCTGACCGGGATTCACTTTATCAGTCGCCACCCTTTTGAGTTATATTACGTCAGTCCAGGGTTTTCCCTGCAGCTACTTTTGAAAGGACTTTCCCCCGATGAAGAAACCTTTGCAGTTGTTGCTAACCAGCTCGCTCCTGGCTCTTGTTTTAGCCGGCAGCGCATTCGCACAAAGCGATACGGTCGTTCCCGGCGACAACCTTGTCGTCGAAGGTGTGCCGGCGATTCCGACTTCCCTTGCCGAGGGGGTGGGACGGTACACAGAGTTCCGCAGCGCCGCGCTTTTAAGTTGGCATCCCACGCAGCGCGAGATGCTTATCAGCACGCGATTCGGCGACACTCCGCAGGTGCACATGGTCAAAATGCCGGGTGGGGCTCGTACCCAAATGACTTTCTTTCGCGAGCGCATCAGCGGGGCTTCTTACCGGCCCAAGACCGGATCATTTTTTGTCTTCAGCAAAGACATCGGCGGTAATGAGTTTTTTCAGAACTACCGCTACGACCTGGCCGACGGAACCATAACGTTGTTAAGCGACGGGAAGTCACGCAACACCGACTGGATCTGGTCGCATGGTGGCGAGTGGGCTGTGTACAACTCAACGCGCCGCAACGGGAAGGACACGGACCTCTACATCATCAATCCTTCCGAGCCGAAGAGTGATCGGCAGTTGCTCCAGCTCGAAGGCGGCGGCTGGAGCGTCACAGACTGGTCACCGGACGACCATAGGCTCATTCTGGAAGAGGGCATCTCCGCAAACGAGACCTACCTTTGGATTGTAGATGTGGCAAGAGGTGAGAAAACACTACTGACCCCCAAGGGAGGTGCTGAGAAGATTGCTTATTTTGGCGCCCAGTTTGGCAAGGACGGAAACGGGGTTTACGTAACTACCGATAAGGATTCCGAGTTTATCCGTCTCGCCTACGTCGATCTCGCTACGAAGAATCACACCTTCCTTACCGATCAGATCAAGTGGGATGTCGATTCCTTCGCATTGTCGCCTGACGGAAAGACGATAGCCTTTGTCACCAATGAAGATGGCGTCAGCCATCTCCGTTTGCTTGATACTAAAACGCGTAAAGAGAAACCCGGGCCCAGTCTGCCTATAGGTGTCATCGGCGGCATCGAGTGGCACGAGAACGGGCGCGATCTGGGCTTCACTTTTGCTTCGGCCCGCTCACCGGTGGACGTCTATTCCCTGGACGTTCGCACCGGCAAAGTGGAACGCTGGACACAGAGCGAGACTGGCGGTCTTAACACACAAGGGTTCTCCGAGGCTGAGCTGGTCCGTTGGAAGAGCTTCGATGGGAAAACGATAAGCGGTTTTCTGTATATGCCGCCGGCACGGTTTACCGGGCCGCGTCCGGTCGTCATCAACATTCACGGCGGGCCGGAAGGGCAATCACGACCTGGTTTTCTCGGCCGCAACAACTATTACCTGAATGAGATGGGTGTGGCCATTCTGTTTCCGAACGTGCGGGGCTCAACCGGTTTTGGCAAGACTTTTCTGAAGCTCGATAACGGGTTCCTGCGCGAAGACTCGTACAAAGACATTGGGTCCCTGCTCGATTGGATAGGCACCCAACCCCGGCTGGACGCCAATCGCGTAATGGTGACCGGTGGCTCTTATGGCGGGCATATGAGCTTCGCGGTCGCGCAACGTTACAATGACAGGATTCGCGCCTCGTTGCCTGTCGTTGGGATCTCGAATCTCGTCTCCTTCCTCGAGCACACGGAGTCGTACCGGCGCGACCTGCGGCGGGCGGAATACGGTGACGAGCGCGATCCAAAGATGCGCGAGTTCATGCTGCGCATAGCGCCATTGAATAACGCCAGGAGCATTAATAAACCCATCTTCATAGTGGCGGGCGGCAACGATCCGCGCGTACCGTTGAACGAGGCAGAGCAGATGGTGAAGGCGGTGCGCGAAAATAACAAGAACGTCTGGTACTTGATGGCGAAGGACGAAGGCCACGGTTTTGCCAAGAAGAAGAACGTGGACTTCCAATTCTACGCGACTGTAATGTTCATGCGGGACAATCTGCTGAAGTAAGGTCAACCTTAGTCGGATGCGATCCTTAGGGTAGCGCTTCTAGCAAGCATACCCGCAGTCAGGAAGGGGGCCTGCCCCCGCTTCTGAAGTCCATTTTCCTTCCCCGGGAGAACTGGCCACGGCAGCGGGGGCAGGCCCCCTTCCTGACTGCGGGTATTAATCGCGGCCCTCTATGATCCCAGTCCTGTCTTGAGATCTGCGTAAAGCAGCCGGTGAAACAAATGCTCGCCTGCCTCGCGCCGCACGGAAAGTCGTCCCGCCTTGTAGGCGCGCGAACTCAAGCCGCGCTGCACTGACCTGCATATCGCTTCATCTTCATCCTGGATGCGCTGGCCCACCTCAACACTGGCGAGATTTCGCTCGCGCGCGGCTGCGGAAATATCCGGGAAATAGAAATCGAAGATAACCTCGGTCTTATCAATGCCGCGGGGAATTACGAGATTAGTATCCATCGCCCCGTCGTACCAGTTGATCATGAAGTTGGGATAGATCCAGTAATAAAGCGCGCGCGTCCCTTTGCGCACCGCGCCAGTCTCAGGCTCCGCTCCCTCGCTGACGATGGGACTCGATTGTAGACAGAACCTCTCGCCGTTTTCGATCGTGTAGTTACTGTAGTCGAGAACGCTGTCGAGTCCCTTGTGCAGGTGCGGCACGTGATAGCCGCCGTCAAGATAGTTATCGACGAAGACTTTCCAGTTGCAGTCGAAGGTGTAATGGCGACGCTCCATCCAGTGAAGATTGTCTAAATCGAGCGGCCGGATTTGGCTAACCAAATCAGCTCCCAGGAAGTCGGCGAGGCTGGGCTGCGCATCCTGAGCGCGATCAATCCCATTTTCTATTTTGACTAAAATCCACTTCTCCCACACCGCTGTTTCGACCGGGACGAGACCGTTGGATGACCGTTCGAAATCACAGACCCCGGAGAAGTCGGGAGTTCCTTTCAGCTCTCCCTCGAGTGAATAGGTCCACCCGTGATAGGGGCAGCGAAGTTGGTTCGCCCTTCCCTCAGGCTCGGTCATGACTGCGGCGGCGTGATGACGGCAGACATTGAAAAAGCCGCGAAGAGCGTTATCGCCGCCGCGAACAATTACTACCGGCTCATTAGCAATCTCGGTGGTGAGGTATTGGCCTGGTTCACTTACCTGATCGAGTCGTCCCACCATCTGCCATGAACGCGCAAAGACCGTTTGCAGTTCGAGTTCATAAATGCGCTGGTCGGTATACCAGGGCGCGGGAATGGTCCACGCCTTTTCGAGCGCAGCATTGGCATCATAGCTCTTGATTATTTCTTGTAGCGGGTCCATCACTCGTGCGCTTTCCCCAGCCGCATTCATGCGGCTTTCCCTTAATAGACCGGCCGTTTTACGGCCGGGGTCAGACGCATCGCTGAATTGCGCAGCCCGTTTAAACGGGCTTAGTCTTCGGCGTTAGCAAAAGTTCCGTTCTTGCTAAAGCTGGGTGGAAGCACGCTGAAGCGCGCTAATGTTACCCGCGATGCTGAAAACCAGCGCTAAAAGCGCAGGCCTAAGAACCCTGCGGGAAAGCCCGATGAATCGGGCTTAAACCAATTACACGACTGGCGTCAACGTCTTGCGCTTCGGATTAAAGAATGGCGTCTTCACGACGGTCGCGCGTACGAGATGGCGAACTGCTTCTACTGTAATCTCAAAATGAAGGTGCGTGCCGGGCTTTGTGTATTCGCGCTTGATTGTTGCCAACGCAATCATCTTCTTCAAAGTAGGTGACCAGGTGCTGGAGGTGGCTTTGCCAACCTGTGTTCCCTGGGAGAAAACCGGCACGGCAACTCTCGAAGCAATAGGCGAAACCGCCGGCGGCAATCCAACCTCTTCGTACAATCGCTCCACCTCCGGCCAGTCGATCTCCAGCCCAACAATCTCGCGAGCATGCCCCTGCTTCTGTTCTGCAATCAACGCCGCCTGGCCCACAAACCGGTTCTTACCGGCATGCACCAGACGTCCCAGACCCATCTCGAAGGGCGAATACTTCTGTTCCTCAATCAGCGCCTTCTTACTGCTGTTAAAGTCGACATCGATAAGCAGCAACCCTGCTTCAATACGCGCCACGTCGAGCGCCAGCATGCCGGCAGGATGAATATCGAAAGCGGCCCCGGCCGACATTACCGCGTCCCACACCGTCAATGCCTGTTTGCTGGGTACCCAGACTTCATAACCGAGATCTCCCGTGTACCCAGTCCTCGAAATCTCCACTGGCACGTTCGCAATCTTTGCGCTGGTAACGCGAAAATATTTCAGGTTTTCAATTCCCGCATCCGCGGCGATACTCTTGAGCAATCGACCTGACGTCGGCCCCTGTAGCGCCAGCGCGGCAACTGTTTCCGAAATGTCTTCGATGTGCACGTCAAGACCCGTGGCGTTTTGCGTGAACCAGCGTAAACTTGGATCGGCAGCCGTCCAGCGATAAATATTTTCCTCGAGACGCGAAACCGTGCCATCGTCAATGACCTTCCCACGCTCATCACACCAGGGCGTGTAGATTACCTGGCCCACCGATACCTTGCGCATATCGCGCGTAATAATCCGATCGACCAGCCGCATCGCGTCCTTGCCGGTAACCCGGTACTTAAACAGCGGCGAGATGTCGATCATTGCCGCCGCATTGCGAATCGCGTTGTACTCATGTTCATGATGCGGCTCGTAGGAACTGACGGCGTAGTAGCCGGACCACTCGCGATAGTTCAAGCTTTCGCAAAGGTCGAACGTTCTTTCATGAAACGCAGTTGCAATAGGCATGCGCAACCTCAGAGGCGTGTTTGTCAGGGCGAGCGATTATAAGTATGCTATCCGGTCTTCAGCAAGCTGCAATACCGATCAAATAAATGAAAAGCAAATATGACGTCATCGTCATTGGTGGCGGACACAATGGACTGGTGAACGCGGCTTATCTGGCGCGCGCCGGTAAGCGTGTGCTGGTACTTGAGCGGCGCCACGTGTTAGGCGGAGCGGCCGTTACCGAAGAGGTCTTTCCCGGATTCAAGTTCTCTGTCTGCTCCTACGTCGTCTCTTTGCTACGTCCCGAGATCATTCGCGAGCTTGATCTGCCACGACACGGCTTGGAGATTCTGCCGTTGGACGGCACCTTCACACCGATGCCCGATGGCGATTATCTCTGGCGGGTAAACGATCATGCAAAGACGCGGCGCGAGATTGCCCGACATTCGAAGCTCGATGCGGAAGCTTATGACGAATACGGCAAGGCCATGTTGGAAATGGCCCACTTCGTAAAGCCGATCATGAGCATGACGCCGCCTGATCCGACGTCGCTAAATCCGAAGGGATTAAAGGATCTACTCTTTCTGGGAAGGCGCTTCCAGAAACTGCCTGCGGAGGACAAGTACAACCAGGTGCAGTTGATGACGATGAGCGCCGTCGGTTTTCTCGATCAGTGGTTCGAAACGGACGTGCTCAAAGCGACCATGTCAGCTTCGGGAATCATCGGCACTTTCCTGGGCGTACGTTCACCGGGTACTGCCTACGTGCTGCTGCACCACTACATGGGCGAGATTGATGGCGCTTTCCGATCCTGGGGATTATCGCGAGGTGGCACCGGGGCAATCTCGAACGCCATCGCCGATGCGGCGCGAGAAGCGGGAGCCGAGATTCGCACCGAAGCGCCGATAGCGAAAATCATTGTGAAGAACGGCCAGGCGAAAGGCGTAGCCCTTCAGAATGGTGACGAGATCTTCGCTGACATTGTTTCATCGAGTGTAGATCCGCGCCTGACGTTCATGAAAATGATCGGTGAAGAGCATCTACCTGGCGACTTTTGCGATGACCTTAAGCGCTATAAGTATCGCGGCTCGTCGGGCAAAGTGAATCTGGCGCTTGATGGACTTCCGAATTTCACATCCCTGCCCGGAATTGGGCCGCATCTGCGTGGCGCGATATCAATTTCGCCGAGCGTCGATTACATGGAGCGGGCTTATGACGAAGCAAAGTACGGCCGCTTCTCGCGCCGGCCGTACATCGACATAGTAATTCCCAGCTTGACCGATCCTTCAGTGGCCCCGCCGGGCAAGCACGTCATGTCGTGCTTTGTACAGTACGCGCCTTACAACTTGAAAGAAGGAGCGTGGGACGAGAAGCGCGAAGAGTTTGGCGATACGGTGATTAATACGATTGCGGAGCACGCGCCGAATATCAAGGACCTGATTTTGCACCGGCAAGTTTTGACGCCGCTCGATATCGAACGCGATTTTGGTTTGTCGGAAGGAAATATTTTCCAGGGTGAGCTGACGTTGGAGCAGCTTTTCTTTCTGCGGCCCGCGCCGGGCTGGGCCCAATATCGCACCCCAATTCGAAATCTGTACATGTGCGGATCGGCCACGCATCCCGGCGGCGGGGTGATGGGCGCGCCCGGGCGCAATGCGGCGATGCAGATGCTCAAGGATCGGAAGTGAAGAGAAATCAGCCACAGATTTACACGGATAAACGCAGATCAGAAAAGGATTCAATAAAACTCTCCCACTCAGATGACTTGACTGTTTTGCTCTATCCCTTTTTGTTTTGCTCTGATCCGTGTTCATCCGCGTAAATCTGTGGCTAATTCTCTTGCGTTGTTAATATGACGAAGTACGACATCATTATTATCGGTGGCGGTCACAATGGACTAGTGGCTGCCTGTTATCTGGCCAAAGCCGGACTGAAAACGCTTGTACTCGAACGGCGGGAGATCTTGGGCGGCACGTCGGTAACCGAAGAAATCCATCCGGGATTCCGCTGTTCGACTTTGGCCCATTCAACCGCGCCGCTATCTCCACGCATCGCAAAAGATCTCGAGCTTCAGCGCCACGGGCTTGAAATCATGACACCCGAGGCTCGCGTGCTCGCCCTGGCGCCTGATGGTCGTTCACTCTGCATCTACAACGAAACAGCACGCACAGTTAAAGAGATCGAAAAGTTCTCGGCCAAAGACGCGAAGAGCTATCCGGAATTCGAACGGAGTTTCTCGCGCATTGGTCGTGTGTTGTCGCCATTGCTAACGATGACCCCTCCCTCGGTAGAGAAGCCGGCGCCGGGCGAACTGTGGAACCTGGGAAAGCTGGGCCTCTCATTCCGCGGCCTGGGCAAGCGGGACGCCTATCGCCTGCTGCGCTGGGGGCCAATGGCAGTTGCCGATCTCGTTGCCGAGTGGTTTGAGACAGAGTTGTTGCGCGCGACTGTAGCGGCGCGCGGTATCTTCGGCGCGTTCGCCGGACCGTGGTCTGCGGGCACCAGCACTGGCCTGCTTTGGCAGGCAGCAATGGATGGCCACGCGATCGCGCCGGCCTCCTTCGTCAAAGGCGGGATGGGCGCGCTCGCTGAGGCGCTGGCAAAAGCGGCGCAACAAGCGGGCGTTGAGATAAGGACCGCCGCCGAAGTTGAACGGATTGATACGACTGCTGAGAAAGCGTCAAAAGTCCTGCTCAAAAATGGGGAAGACATCGTTGCGCGGGCGATTGTTTCCAATGCCGATCCGCGCACGACATTTCTGCAATTGATTGACCCCATCGATCTCGATCCAAACTTTCTCTTGAAGATTCGCAATTACCGGGCGACGGGAATCTCCGCGAAGATTAACCTGGCGCTTTCCGGACTGCCATCGTTTAAGGGAATCGATGCGGATGGGGCGAAGTCCAGACTTTCGGGCCGAATTCATATTGGACCGGACATCGATTATCTCGAGCGCGCTTTCGACGCAGCCAAGTATGGCGAATATTCGTCTGAACCCTACATGGATGTAATCATACCTTCTTTGACGGATCCCGCTCTCGCGCCGACCGGAGCCCATGTGATGTCGGTTTACGTGCAATATGCGCCGTACAAGTTGAAGACGGGCGACTGGAATTCTCGGCGCGAAGAATTTGGCGATGCAGTGGTAAACGCCTTAGCGACGTACGCGCCAAACTTGAAAGAGTTGCTGGTCGCGCGGCAGGTGATCACGCCGCTTGATCTGGAACAGACATATGGACTAAGCGGCGGCCACATTCATCATGGCGAACAGTCGCTGGATCAGTTCTTCACGTTCCGTCCCATCCTTGGCTGGGCCCAGTATCGAACCCCGATCAAAGGACTCTATTTGTGCGGCGCGGGAACGCATCCGGGCGGCGGAGTTACTGGCGGACCGGGAGCAAATGCCGCTCGGGAAATCATCAAAGACCTCAAACGAAATAGTTGAGTGGCTTCGCCAGTACCTAGGAAACCGATTTTCCATTTCTCATTTTCCATTATTTTCCATTTCTCATTTTTCATTTATTGCATCGTTGGCGTCCGGGCTGAGACGATTCGTCCTCTCAGCATGCCAGAGGCTTAAATCCGTCACGCCTTCAATGGCAAATGACAAATGGAAAATCCGTATTTCTGCCTTTCCATCTTCAGGATCTTGTAATCGGGCGCCAGCGTCTCTCCAGATACTCAGCCACGCGGGTCAGTGGGAAAGTTAATATCAGATAGAAGATTGCGACTATCGGCCAAATCGTCAGCGGAGCAGCGTAACGGCTGGCCAGTTCCTGACCCGTGCGCGCTAGCTCAGTTAATCCGATGACGGAAACCAGCGACGAATCCTTGAGCAGGGCGATGCCTTCATTAGTCAGCGGCGGGACGACGCGACGAAAAGTTTGCGGCAAAATAATTCGCCGCATCGCCTGCGTGTAGGTCATCCCC
>DASXRU010000185.1:0-34835 GCA_036506395.1 Pyrinomonadaceae bacterium
CACGTCCATACCTACATAATACGTTCTCATAGGGCTCTCCTTTGGTCTCTAACTTGAAGTCGTAGAACAACTCCAAGCTAACACCTCTGGGGCGCCCTTTCATATATAGAGTAGCGGGTGGGCCTCTTACATTGCCAATTGTCGATTTCCGATTGCCGATTCCTCGTCGAATCAGTCAATTGACAATCTACAATTGCCAATCGGCAATGCTACGACCCACCCGCTACCGCGTGGTGGTACTGACCTAATGGAACTGACCTATCGCTAGGTCAAAATCGTGAGCGCGGTGTCGAGCAGCTTGAGTTTGAACCGTAGCCAGTTCAAAGCCGCCAGGCTTGCTTTGCATTGCACGCTTTCGGCGTTCGCCATATCCGGGATCACTACCCGCTCGCGGAATTCATTGATTACCCGTTGGTCGGTGATTACGGCGACGGTCTCCTGATACATGCGGTAACTCAAATAATCAAAATTCGACGAGCCGGCAATCAGGTATTGATCGTCAATCAGCATCCCCTTCAGGTGGCTCATTCTGCCCTTGTAAAAACGCAGATCGATCTCCGACAGGGTTGATTCCAATCGCGAGTACTCGGCAAAGAAGCTCCAGTTGTTATGCTGCGGAGTGACAATCGTAACCGCAACTCCGCGAGCCGCAGCGTTGCGCAAGCGCTCGTAGAAAGGAAACGTGATGTACGGGCTTTCCACGAAAACCGAATGGCGAGCGCCATCAATCAGGTCGAGTACCAATCCGAAGGCATCTTTGTTTGAACGGCCATCGAGCGTGTAAAGGTCAAACCCTGCGAAGGAAGCCTTTGCTTTGCGATCGCGTCCACTCCACGTTGAAAGAAAATCTTCGCGCAGAAAGGCAACGGCCGGCGCGTCTTCGATGCGCAGCATCATGTCGTGCCAGGCGGCATTGTGCTCGCTGAAATTCATTCCGCCCAGATAGGCCGTGCGATCGTCGACCAGGATCAGCTTCTTATGATTGCGACTCAGAATGCTGCGCGGCGTGAACCCGTAGGGATTGGTGAACCGGATCTGAGTTCCGTTATTTTTCAGCTGCTTGAACAGACTTGCAGTGTCGCGTGCTTCCTGCCGCAACTCCACATTGATAGAGTTCCGCGGCGAAAAGCGAAACTTGTCGCTTATCACCAGCCTGGTGAACGAGTCAGCCAGTATGCGCTTGTCCGCGGCGGGCGAAGACAGCAAGCTCGCAGCCAGCAGTTTCCCGATTGCGTCGCCTTCAAATGCCAGCGTCTGGACGAGGATGGAGTGTCGCGCCGAGCGTATGTCTTCGCTGAGCCGCGTCCAGAACTCGTCAAAGTCGATAAGAACTTCTATGGGCATAGTCTGGTAATCCCGTAACCCTTTACCAACGCGGTCTGCGTGCGCGTCCCGGCCCTGGGTCACCCTTCGTCAAAGGGTTGCTGATTGTATTCGATCCCGATGCTGGAATAAATTTGAAAAGCTGCTAGGATCGCTTAATCAGGCTGAATTCCCTTTCCGGAGCCCGTTTCGAACGCGAATGCTGCACATCCACAACGGCGATTCTTCCGCTAATACTGCGAAGGAATCGAATATGCCTGGTGAACATCTCGCCTGGCGGGAGTCGCTGATCTTCGGCCCAATCGTCCGCGGCCTGCCGGAAGCTGAGTGGCGCACGTTGCGCGCAAGACATCTGGCAGAGGCTTATGACCTGAAATTTGAGGACTGCGAGAAGAACCTGCGCGAGCAGCAAGAGGCCCTATCAAGGTTCTCCGATCATGAAGAAGTTGTGCTCTGGTTCGAGTACGATCTATTTTGCCAGCTTCATCTCATCTACCTGCTCGACTGGTTCGCACGCCAAGAGCTCCGAACAACTAAGCTGAGTTTGATCTGCGTCGGGAGCTTTCCCGGTATTGACGATTTTCGTGGTCTGGGCCAATTGGACTCGCAGCAACTAGCTTCGTTATTTCCGGAACGTCACCCGGTGACGCCGGCGGAATTCAAGCTTGCCTCTAAAGCGTGGGTTGCTTTTTCGTCACCCGATCCGCGTGACGTTGCCACCTTGCTTGCGGGCGACTCGGATATGCTTCCATTCTTGCAGCCGGCGCTGCGCAAACATTTAGAGCGATTTCCGTCAGCCTACAACGGCCTGGGCCTGATTGAAAACAAAGCTCTTGAATTGATCGCAAGTGGCGCTTCGCAATTCGGTGAAATGTTTCCAGCATTCGGAAAGGCAGAGCCAACCTACGGGCTGGGCGATGCTCAGTTCTGGCTGTTGCTGCAACCGTTGGCGGAAACAGCGCAACCGCTGCTGACAATTTCTAACGGTGATAGCCACATGCCAAGTTCAAGCTCTGACTTTATCAAGGCCTCGTTTGCGCTAACAGAAAAAGGACACTCCGTGCTGCGCGGCGAAGAGGATTTCATCGCGCTCAATAGCATCGACACCTGGCTGGGCGGCGTGCATCTTAAAGGCAAGGAAGTTTGGCGCTGGAACGACAAACAAGAAAAACTAGTTCGGCCTGAAGTGGGTGTTTAGAGTACTGACTTTAGTCGGGCTCTTAATGAGTCTAAAACCCAATGGATATTGAACAGGTACGCGCCTACTGCCTCTCGTTCCCGTATGTTACTGAAGACATTCAGTGGGAAAACGATCTCTTGTTTCGCATTGGCAACAAGATGTTTGCCGTCACCGGGCTCGATGCCTCCTCAGATCACGTTCTTTCGTTCAAGTGCACTCCGGAAAAGTTCGCCGAGTTAGTCGAGCGAGACGGCATCGTGCCCGCGCCCTACGTGGCTCGTTATCATTGGGTCGCATTGGAAAGCTTCGACGCGCTGAAACAAGCAGAACTGAAAGCCCTGCTGCGAAACTCGTATGAGATGGTGCTCGCCAAGCTGCCCAAAAGGCTAAGGACACAGCTCGGTGGTAGTTAGCAAGTCTCGCAAAGCCTGAGTTCCAGGGAATACCGCAGTCAGGAAGGGGGCCTGCCCCCGCTCTTGTTTAATTCTCATCAATCTAAGAGAGCGGGGGCATGCCCCCTTCCTGACTGCGGTATTCATAGTTATAATTCGCCTTTCTCGATGAATCCAAAGCCTCCAACTATGCGCGCCGGTGTCTACATCCACATTCCCTTCTGCCGCTCGCGCTGTTCGTACTGCGACTTTGCCACCGGCATGTATGAATCCTCTTTGGCGGAGCGCTACGTGCAGGCCTTGACCAGAGAGATCAGCGGCTTCACGAATGCGGCTGACAATCAGGAGATCGATACGATCTACTTCGGCGGCGGCACACCTTCATTGCTGTCGCCAGCTCAGGTGGAAACGATTCTGAGCGCGGTGGGCAAGCGGTTCAAAATCGCGTCCGAAGCGGAACTGACGATGGAGATGAATCCCGGCGAGTTAACGCTGGATGTTCTTCAGGAATTTCGCGGCCTGGGAATCAATCGCGCTAGTTTTGGCGCGCAGACTTTTGACGATCGGGAGTTGAAGCATCTTGGCCGCACGCACACGGCCGCGGACATCCGGCAAACATTTCATCATCTGCGCCAGGCCGGCTTCGACAATATCAGTTTTGATCTGATCGCCGGGTTGCCGGGGCAAACGCTCGAGGCCTGGACACACAATCTTGATGAAGCACTAAGGCTAAGGCCGGAACATCTATCGCTCTATTTGCTCGAAGTGCATGAGGGCACGCCCCTGGCCGATCAGATCAATCGTGGCGGGCGGCCACAGCCGGATGACGATCTGGCGGCGGAGATGTACCGCCGGTTGGTCCAAAAGGTTTGTGCCGCCGGATATCAACACTACGAGATATCGAACTTCTGTTTGCCGGGATATGAATCGCGGCACAACACGAAATACTGGACCGGGGTACCCTATTACGGTTTTGGCTGTTCGGCCCATTCATACGATGGCAGAGCGCGGCGCTGGGCTAATGAGCGGGATGCGGCCCGGTACCTTGAGCTAATAGAGCGCAGGCAGTCGCCAATCATGGAGACAGTCGATCTAAGCGAGGATGATAAGCGCGCCGAGTCAGTCTTTCTCGGGATGCGCCTGCTAAGCGGGATCAGCCTTAACGACTATCGTCAGCGTTTCGGCGCGGACCTGCGCGAGGATTATGCCAGCGAGATCGATCGGTTGAATGAAGCCGGTCTGATTGAACTTGATAATGATTTGCTACGGCTGACTTCAACCGGGGCGTTAATGTCCAACGAAGTGTTCGCGGCATTGGCATGACACTCGCGGCTTAGCCGCCGCACAGTGCGGAAAGGCTCTGCCTTTCCGGCCGGCAAACTACTATTTGGCGAGGCTACGCCTCGGTCCGGGGCATAGCCCCTTGTCAGTTTATGAAGCTGCCCGGTAAGCCGGAGGCTTACCGCACTGTGCGGCAGCTGAGCCGCAAACCAACAGATCCACGCGTCATCTGACCCCTAACTCATGATTGATCTCCGCAGCGATACTGTAACCAAGCCCACGCCGGCCATGCGGCGTGCGATG
This sequence comes from Pyrinomonadaceae bacterium, assembly GCA_036506395.1. Taxonomy (GTDB): domain Bacteria; phylum Acidobacteriota; class Blastocatellia; order Pyrinomonadales; family Pyrinomonadaceae; genus DASXRU01. Next base: position 4,480 of record DASXRU010000185.1, read on the forward strand.
GCCGAAGCCGAAGTCGGCGACGATGTTTATGGCGAAGACCCCACTGTCAATCATCTGCAAGAGCGGGCGGCCGAAATCTTTGAAAAAGAGGCCGCGATTTTTGTACCGACAGGGTCGATGGGAAACCAGACGGCAGTCAAGCTGCACACAAGGCCCGGCCAGGAAGTTGTAATTGAAGAGCGCGGACATATCTTCAACTTTGAAATGGCCGCGATGGCCGCAATCTCCGGCACGCTGGCGCGGCCTGTCCGCAGCCATGACAGTAGCGGCATTCTGACGTGGGATGAAATTGCCACGGCGATTCATGCGAACTCGGCTTATTACGTTGCGCCCACAGGTCTGATCGCCCTGGAGAATTCGCACAACCTGGCCGGCGGAACATTGCTGGGGCGGGAACGCACGCAGGAGATTTGTCAGCGCGCACACGCGCTAAACCTTCCCGTCCATCTCGATGGCGCCCGCATCTTCAATGCTGCCGTGGCCCTGGGTGAGTCAGTTGCCGATCTTGCGCGGCCGGCTGACTCAGTGATGTTCTGCTTATCAAAAGGACTGGGCGCGCCAGTCGGCTCGATGTTGCTGGGTCCGCGAGCCTTCATCGAAGAAGCTCGCGTAGTGCGCAAGATGCTTGGCGGCGGAATGCGTCAGGCCGGGGTATTGGCCGCGGCCGGGTTGATAGCGTTGGAAGAGACACCAAAACGACTGCATGAGGATCATGATAACGCGCGCCGTCTGGCCGAAGGATTGGCAGGCCTTCCCGGAGTAAACATCGATCCGGAAAAGGTGGTAACGAACATCGTCATTGTCGACGTTTCCGGGGGCCGGTTAACGGCAGATCAAATCTGCGCCAGTTTGCAGCAGCGCGGCGTGTTGGCTTCCGGCTTTGGCTCGTCAATTCGCATGGTGACGCATTACGACGTCTCGCGCGCGGATATTGAAACCGCCCTCAACGAAATTAGAACTGTGGTAGGCGGTCAGTAGTTAGTTGTCAGTAGTTGGTTGTCAGTAGTTAGTTGTCAGTAGTTAGTGGTCAGTGATTAGTTGCGGACTGTTTGCCTGGTCATTGAACTATATGCGTCAACTTTTGAAAACAAAAACAACTAACAACTGACCACTGACCACTAACCCGTGACCAATATGATCATCGCCATCGATGGCCCATCCGGTGCGGGAAAATCGACGCTGGGGCGTATGCTGGCGCATGAACTGGGACTGCTCTATATCGACACTGGTTCGATGTATCGCGCGGTGGCGCTGGCGGTTATCCAATCGAGTATTAACGAACAGGATGATACCAGCGTGGGCGCACTTGCTGCGCGGGTCGACATTAACCTCGAAGGAGACGTTGATTCGTTGCGAGTGATGCTCGATGGACAGGACGTAACCGAACGAATCAGGGACGAAGATGTGACGCACACGTCTTCAGTGATTTCGGCGATTCCGGAGGTGCGGCGGGCTATGGTCGAGCGGCAGCGCGAACTGGGGGCGCGTGGCGCAGTACTTAACGGCCGCGACATCGGCACCGTTGTCTTCCCTAATGCCGATGTGAAGTTCTTTCTAACTGCTTCGGCAGATGAACGGGCCCGGCGCCGCTTTGATGAAGAGCGGGCTCAGGATGCGACGGTGTCGTTTGCGGAAACCATCGCCGATATGACTGAGCGTGATCGGCGCGACACCACGCGCGCGGACTCGCCGCTTCTTAAGGCTGACGATGCGGTACTGATAGACTCGAGTGGACTTTCAATCGATGAAGTATTTGCCAAAATGATGGAAGCGATCGGGAAGAAGAGCGGGGGCACGCCCCCTTCCTGACTGCGGGTACTTTGCGTAGAGTTTCGGAAACATGTTTGGGAGCTGCCGAACCAGTCTCCGATGTTCTGCATTGAAATTTCTGGGCACAGTTGCAGTTAGGAAGGGGGCATTGCCCCCGCTCTTTCAAGGTCACAAAATGTTCACCGGCATCATTGAAGAACTGGGCAAGGTCAGCGCGATTGAAAAGCGCGGCGAGGATGCGCGCATTGTGATCGAAGCGCGCATCGTAACCGAAGACTCGCGTCACGGCGATTCAATCGCAGTGAATGGTGTCTGCCTGACGGCCCTCGATCTGCAGCCCGATTCCTTTGCTGCGGACGTATCGCGCGAAACGCTGTTGCGTTCGACGCTGGGGACTCTTAAGCCTGGTTCAGTGGTAAACCTCGAGCGCGCCGTGACGCCGGCGACTCGTCTGGGCGGGCACATCGTTCAGGGCCATGTCGATGCGCGCGGACAGTTTCTCGGCGCTGAAGATCACGGCGAGTCGCGCACTGTGCGCATTGGCTATCCCAGGGAAATTGCCCGTTACCTCGTCTTCAAGGGCTCGGTTGCGGTCGAGGGCATCAGCCTGACAGTGGCGAATCTTACCGATGAGTTTTTCGAGATTGCCGTGATTCCCAAGACCTGGGATGTGACCAACTTTTCCCACCTGGAGCCCGGAGACGAAGTGAACCTGGAGGTCGACGTTATCGCGAAATACGTCGAACGTCTCCTTCTTAATAGATCGAATCGTTAATGTCGCTGTTTGGTAGAAAACCTTTGCAACTTGCGATATAAATGAGTTGTTTAGATTCATGATGGGCACCAAAGGGAAGGGTTTAATATGTTGGACGTAAAGGGACTTGTGAGGCAGTACGTGACGAATGAAGCAGGTGAAAAAACTGCCGTTATCATGCCGATCAACGAATTTCAGGAATTAATGGAGGACATTGAGGACCTTGCAACTATAGCAGAGCGCCGAGAGGAACCCACGATCTCACATCAGCAGTTGCTCGCCGAGTTGAAGCAGGATGGCCTCATTTAAGCTTGAATGGAAGAAGTCTGACTGTCAAGGATCTTAAGAGTCTTCCAAGAGATCTGATGACTAAGGTTTTGCGAGCGGTCGAGCAACTAGCCGAAAACCCCTTCCCTCATGGGGTCAAGAAACTGACGAGCGCAGAACATTCGTATCGGATTCGGGAAGGCTCATATAGAATTCTTTATACAGTCACCAAGGCAACCCTGATTGTGGAGATAATAAAGATCGGACATCGAAAGGATGTTTACGAAAAGTAACAGTAGTAGAATCACTCAAGAACGTAAGACCGAACAAAGGAACTCATGCAATTTGCCTCCATCGAAGACGCCGCCGCCGACATTCGCGAAGGGCGCTTGATCATTGTGGTTGATGACGAAGATCGCGAAAACGAGGGCGACCTGGTTTGCGCGGCGGAGAAGATTACTCCGGAAATCATCAACTTCATGGCCACGCACGCCCGCGGCCTGATCTGCATGCCGCTTACCGAAGAGCGCTGCGATGAATTGCACCTCACGATGCAAGTCGCCGACAACACCTCTTTTCTGGGCACCGCGTTCACAGTTTCCATTGAAGCGCGCAAAGGTGTCACCACCGGTATCTCAGCCAGCGATCGCGCCACGACGGTCCTGACCGCGGTCGATCCGAAGACGCGGCCGCAGGATCTGGCGCGTCCCGGCCACATCTTTCCTCTGCGGGCCAAGAAAGGCGGCGTGCTGGTCCGGCCGGGCCAGACTGAAGCCTCGGTGGACATCGCGCGCATTGCCGGACTTTATCCCGCCGGAGTCATTTGCGAGATCATGAATGAAGACGGGACCATGGCACGCCTGCCGCAGTTGGAAACATTTGCCCGCGCGCATGACTTTAAAGTCATTACGGTCGCCGACCTGGTGCGCTATCGCATTAGCAAGGAAGTGCTGGTAAAGCGCGCTGTGGAAACCGATCTGCCGACAGTTTACGGAACGTTCCGCGCCGTGGCCTTCGAAAATGTCATCAACGGCGATGTGCATCTCGCCATGGTGATGGGCAACGTAGAAACCGAAGAGCCGGTGCTGGTGCGCGTGCATACGGAGAACGTTACCTGCGACATGTTCGGATCGTTGATTGATGACACCGGCTTTCAGCTGCATACGGCCCTGGAAAAGATTTCCGCAGCCGGCCGCGGCGTGGTCCTGTATTTAAGGCAGCGCGAGCACGGCCTGGACCTTATTCACCAGTTGCATACTTACGCGATTATGCAGGAGCGCGGTGTCAGCAAACGCGACGCCAGTATTGAAACCGGGTATGGCTTGAATCGTGACTACGGCGTGGGCGCTCAAATCCTGCACGAGCTGGGGCTCAAGCGTATACTGTTATTGACGAACCATCCCCCCAAAGTAGCTGCCCTTGAAGGGTTCGAGCTGGAAGTTGTGGGCAGCATTCCCCTGGGTTCGCCCGCATCGGAAAGAGAAGAAGAAGCCCGCGAGCTGGTGTCCATGCTGCGAACCAATGGGCCAAGGCGCGCTTGAAGTTGAGTTCTGCGGTTCCCCCCAGCGATTCCCGCGCCTTGAATTCCAGCCGCTTTCAGTTGTACAAAGGCTTCACGCCCGATTTCAGATCTGGAATTTGAGATCTGAGGTCGAAGATGTTTTCAGGCTCTCCCTCTAAATCCGAATTGTTGAGAGCCGCATCCGCGGCTGTGCGCTATGCCTGTTGATAACAACGACGACGCTCCAGCCGAAGTGTCAGGGGAAACTAAGAAGTCTGTCTCCGAAGCACTGCAATCAGAAACCGACGAGCCCTTGCCGCCCGTCGCCGAAGCAATCGCTGAACGCGATGCCGCGCGGAAACAACCCGTTACTCCCCAGGGTAAGCGCCGCCGCTACCTCACCAAACGGAACGCCGTCATAGCCGGCATCGCAATCGGTGTCGGCGCCATTGCGCTGGTCCTGCTTATCTTTTTTGCCTACAAGCTTGGCTTTGTGGATCGCTATGTAGCCGGGCAGATCAAAGACACACTCGCGAAGTACGGCATTCGCGCCGATATCAAAGAGTTTCACACTGCCATATCACCGCAGACGGTGGAGATGCTCGGTATCGAGTTGTACGACGCAAAGACCGGCGCGAAACTCGGCAAGATCGATCGTCTGCTGGCCACCGTGCGCATCGAAGAACTCTACGCCCTGAACCTACGCCGCACGATTAATCTCAAGGACCTGAAAATCGAAGGCCTGGAAGTGTGGGTCATCTTTGATGACCAGGGCCGATCGAATTTTCGCAACATACATATTCCTCCGCCGGAACCGAACCGTAACATTTTATTCGCCTATTCCACCGCGCACGTCGATCTAAAGAACGGGGTAATCCATTACGGCGACGCGCGTCACGAGATTTCAGGCGAAGCGCGCAACATTCTGGCCACCATCGAACCGGACGATCCCAACGCGCCCGCCGCCAGCGCTATGAATCGAATAGTGCTGAGCTCGTCAAATTCGACGTTCGTTTACGACGGCAAGCCGGTAAATAACATCGACATTCAGGCGCGCGCCCGCGGCAACCAAACGCGCATCGAGATCCAGGAGTTGGTGCTGCGTTCTCCCATCGCCGAGGCGCACTTGCAGGGCACGATGGACGACTGGCGCGCGATGCGTTACCAGATGAACGTCACCTCCACCATAGATCTGACCCAGACCTCCGACATCTTTCAGACCGGCGCCACGCTGCGGGGCGTGGGAAACTTTGTGGGCACAGTTAGCGGCGAAGGCGACCGCTATCAGGCTGAGGGCAGTTTCAAATCCGACTCTCTGGCAGCCGACAACTTGCGACTCAAAGGCCTGAACGTTACGGCAAAAGGCTCGGGCCAGGGGAATAGCTACCAGGCAAATGGTCGCGCCGTGGCCGAACTTTTGTCGGCCGGCGATTTTCAACTTAACTCAGTGCAGCTTGCCGGCAACGTGACGGGAACCGGCAAGGATTTCAGCTGGGTGGGTGAACTGCGCGCAGCCGCGGAGAAAAGCTATGGCATGACGATCACGGGATTGATTCTGCGCGATGCGCGGGCTGAATTCCGCGATGGCGTTCTGACTGCCTCCACCAACCAGGTAAACGCCAATAGCTTTTCTGCTTCCGGCGCGAATGCCGGCGGAGTGCAGATCAACGATGTGCGCGTCCGCTCGGGAAATGGTGTCAGCACGGCCACCGTCGCCGGCGTAAAAACGGGAGCGGTGACTGGCCGCGATGTGCGTGTCAGCGGCGCAGCGGCAAACAACATTGAGGTCGTCAGCAAGGGTGGCGTTACCAACGTCAACGTAAAGGCCGTCCAGCTCGGCAGTATCAACGCGCTGGGCGCGCAAACGGGTAGCATCAATATCGCGGGTGTGCGCCTGGCAATTCACAATGGTCGCGTCGAAGGATCGACCGATGACATCAACGCCGGCGCGGTGACACTCGAAAATGGCCGCATCGAAGCCGTCAAGCTCGCGCGACCGGTATTCACCGTCGAACCTTCCGGACGATATCGGGCCAGCGCCGATCTCAGCATGGGCGGTGGCGTGTTGGCGGATATGAATCTTGGCGCCGTTCGTGGTGGATTGGTAGCCACGAGCAATCAGATTCAACTAAACAACTTCACGGCCGAAGCTCTCGACGGGCGCGCTAACGGCAACGCGACCATTAGCACCGCAAAGAATGGCGCTTCGCGAGTTACCGCGAATTTCAGTGATCTCGACATTGCCGGATTGATCGCAGTCTTTTCCAAACGCGTTGTTCCCCTGGCCGGTAAAGCCACCGGCAAAGTTGACCTGGCTTTCACGGGAACTGACCTGGGTACGGCTTCGGGAAACATTAACGCGCAATTAAAAGGCGAAGCCGGTGATCAAACCACGGGGCGAACGCCGATATCGGGAGACCTGGCGCTAACTGCGGACCGGGGTCTCTATCGAATTCAACAGGCGAACCTGCAAACGGGCGCCACGCAGCTCAGGGCTTCAGGAGAGTTTGGCCTCGAGCGGGATTCAAACCTGCAAATCGATCTCGCCTCGGCTGATGCGTCTGAGTTACAGCGGTTGTTTATCTCGACGGGCCTCATTCCCCAGGTCGAAGACCAATTGAATAACTATGGCATCGAGCTGGGCGGCAAGCTCGCATTCAACGGGACACTGCGCGGCAAGCTGACTGATCCTATTGTTGACGGTCGCGCCGAGCTTGGATCATTGATCATAAATGGCAACGACGTTGGCTCGCTGAGTGCCAGCCTTGCTTCGACGCCGACCGAGCTGCGCGTTACTAATGGCCGGCTGAGCGAGCACGATGGCGGTGGTGTGCAGTTTACCCTGAACGCACCGAAAGGCGCCGGCAGTAACACCTCGCTGGAGGCAACGCTGGATCGCGCGAACGCCGGAAATCTTTTGGCCGCCTTGCCACTTAGCAAAGACATGCGCGCAAAGGTCGGCGACACGCAATCGGACGTTTCCGGAACAGTAAAGATCTCCGGCTTGCCGGACGCGATGACCGGCAACGCCGATTTGCGATTTGGACCGGGACGTATGGGCGGCGAACCGCTGGTGAGTATGACCGCGCGCGCAACCTTTAGCGGATCGAAAGTTAACCTCGAAAACGTCGATGCCACTTTCACTGCCGGCCATATCGTCGCTAGCGGAAATTTCGATACGACCACCAAAGCGTTCGACCTTCAAGCTAAAGGCGAGCACGTACAACTGGATCGCCTGATGGCCTTCACGAATAAGGCAGGCGCGCCGCGACTAACCGGTACCGCAGATATCACCGCACAGGCCTCAGGCATTTTCACCGACTTTTCAACTTACCAGGTCAACTTTAGCGGCGAAGGGCACGATGTCATCATTAATGGCCGTTCCGCGGGCGCGCTTTCGCTGGTTGGACGTACAGAAAACAAGCAACTCAACATCACCTTCACTACCGGTCTGCTGGGCCAGCCACAGGTAATTGCCGCGCGAGTGGATCTCAGTAACGAGCGGCTTCCGGCAACGATCGAAACAACGCTAACCGGCGCCGACCTGACCCCGATCTTCAGAATACTGCTCCCGAATGCGAACGTAACTGTAACTGGCCGGGCCACCGGGACGTTGAGCGCCAGCGGCAATCTCATCACGCAGAACGCCGATGAAGAGGATGTGTTTTCGCTCGCGGGATTGCGCGGCTCGGCGACGTTCACCGATTTGGCTGTGAACGTAAAAGAGATTGAGCTGGTGGCCGTTTCGCCGCTGATCGTTTCTTTTACCCCGAACGAGGTGACGTTTGATCGTACGCAGTTCACCGGACCGGGAACAAACGTCACCCTGGGCGGAACTATCGCCACCGGCCCGGGCGGCCGGGAGAGTTTGAGGGTCGACGGCAAAGTCAATTTGCGTGTCTTTAATGGCCTCTCACCCGACGTCTTCTCTTCCGGCACAACCGATCTTTCGGTGCGGGTCGCCGGCTCTTACGAAGACCCGCGCGTCTCAGGCACCGCAGCCCTTAGTGGGGCTTCAGTTTCCATTCTGTCGGGTGACGATCGCATGACCATTGCGAACGTCGTGGGCCGGGTCAGGTTCAATAGCAATCAAGTGCAAATCGAATCGATGAAGGGCACCTTAGGCGGCGGAACTTTAACAGCCTCGGGCGGCGCGCTGCTGGACGGGTTCTCCCTCTCCAAATTTGCCATCAGTGTGCATGGCAACGACGTCACTGTGCCCTTGCCGCCGGACTTCCGTACGACCACCGACGGCGATATCGAGGTTAAGGGAACGCTGCGCGATCCATGGATTACCGGAACTCTGAATTTGCGACACGTTGAATACACGCAGGACATCGAGCTTGCGGATTTAATCAACCGTCGCCACGACGCGACATTGTCCGAGAGCGGCACGGAGTCTTTGCTGGCGACAGCGCATATCGACATCCGCGCCGAAGGACGCAATGCCCTGTTCGTACGAAATAATATTGCCGATCTGGTGGCGTCGGTCTCGTTGCGGCTGAGCGGCGAATATGACGATCCGATTATTTCGGGCCGCATTACCGCCACCAGCGGAACGCTTACCTTCCGCAACGATCGCTATGAACTGTCACGGGGACTGATGGAATTGCCCTTCAGGCCGAACGCCGATCCGGTGGTTAACATTCAGGCCGAGTCGGAGATTCGGGGCTACCGGGTGATCGTAAATTTAAGTGGACCACTTTCCCAGCCGCTGGCCGTCGTACGTTCAGAGCCTTCGCTGCCGCAGGCTGACGTCGTGTCGTTGATAACGACCGGGAATTTATCAACCGGAGATACAGGGGGTTCGGTGCTGTCACAATCCGGGCTGGGAACTGCGGCCAGCTTGTTGACTGATACTTTGATTAACGCTCCCGCGTCGCGCGCCACAAGTAAACTGTTCGGATTGAGCCGGTTCGAAATCAATCCGCAGTTCACAGGCCGCAGCGGGTCAACCCCGACCGCCCGGCTGACCCTGGGGCGTCGAATCAGCAAGGAGCTGTCAGTAACTTATTCGACCAACGTGGCATCGGATCCTAATCAGATACTGGCCCTGGAGTATCGTCTTTCGAACCGGATGTCTTTCATCGCCCAGTATGAGCAGGGGTCGCTGCGAAATTTGAGTTCGCGAAATGATAACTTCAGTTTCGAGATCAGGTTTAGAAAGCGGTTTTAGTCAGTGCGGTATTGGTAGTAATAGCCGTCAATTGCGAGTAGCCAGTAAGTTGCAGGCAAGAGTTCAGCCCGCCCGCTGGCTTCTTATGTGTGGAGTAAACGTTATTTACCAGGTGAAACTTTTCCGAATAACTTCACAGTCTCTTTTGCTGGCGGCGATTCTCTTCGCCGCGAATAGTTTCGCCGCGGCTGCGCCTCAGACGGGAAAATACGAAGGCCGTCCGGTGGCGTCCGTCGAAGTCGTGCTGGAGGGCTCACCGCCGGAGGCGGCTACCCAGGCTGAATTTCTGGCTCTCGTCAAAATCGTTCGCAACACGGAATACTCCACGGTGCTCGCGCGTGAATCGCTCCAGGCTTTGTTCGACTCGGGCCGCGTGGCTTCAGCCCGCATCGAGGTTTTCGATGTTGGTTCTGCAACCGGCGCCGGCAATGCGGGACCTATTCGTGTACGCTTTGTAGTGCAGCGACAGGTAGTACTGGGTGAAATCAAACTCGATCTGGGAGTGACGGCGGGCACTCCGATTTCTCCGGACGAGTTGCGGGCGCGTCTGAATTTGCTCGATCCGGGACGGCGCTTTTCCAAACAGACACTGATCCGTAACGCCGACGAAATTCAGACTTATCTACGCGACCGCGGCTACTTCAATGCCACAGTTGACTTCACCGAGCAACGGGATGAAAGCGGGACGCGCACGACGGTCACTTACCACATCACCCCGGGCGAGCAGGCGCGCGTTTCCGGCTTCAACATAAAAGTCAAAGGATTCGATCCCTCCAGCGTGCTGCCCTCTCTGACGCTGCAACCGGGGGCGCCGTTCACGCGCGACGCGCTCGGCGCGGATTTGAACCTGGTGCGCCAGGCAATCATTAACCTCGGTTATCTGGCGCCGCTGCTAAATGATCCTCAGGTGAGGCGCGATCCCCAGAGCGGCAACATTACCATCGATCTGGAGGGCACTATCGGTCCCAGGGTCACGGTGGCGATCAGAAACTACCAGCTAAGCGAGAAGACTCAGCGCGAGTTGCTGCCCGTTCGGCGTGAAGGCAACATCGACTATTCAGCCATCGTCGAAGGTGAGCGCCGGATTCGCAATAAGCTCCAGGAAGAGGGTTACTTTTTCGCTGAGGTCACGGCCGTTTGCACGGTGACTCCCCCGTCACCAAACACCGTCGCAAATGGCACGGCAGAGACTTGCGAGAATCTAAATCCCGAGGATCTGAACGGCCACATGGTGAACATCAGTTACGGAGTGGATCTCAGCCGCCGCTTCAAACTAACCGATATCAGAATCACCGGCACGAACAAACTCGACATTCGCGAGCTGGAGAGCGAGCTCAAAACGCAAAAGGCCAATGCCCTTGGCTTCATTCCTTTCTTCGGTTATGGCCGCGGTTTTACCAGCCTGACCTTGCTCGAGCAGGACAAGCGAATCATCAGGGCGCACATGCGCGACCTGGGCTACCGGCACGCAAATGTGAACGTGCTGCAGGGTACTTCGATCAATGGCGAAGGCCTGATCATCACTTTCAACGTTGACGAAGGGCCTTTGACGCGGGTGGCAGGCATCCAGTTTCAGGGAAACAAGGCTTATTCCGACGCCCGTCTGCGCGATGAAGTGAAGACGGTTGTTGGCGCTCCTTATTCTCGCTCGCTGGTGCAGGAGGACGCCGATCGGATTCTGAACCTTTACGCACGTGAAGGTTTTATCGATGCCACCCTGGCGCCTTCAATCGTCGACCTGCCTAAAAAAGACGGTGACGAACAGGTGCAGATTGTTTACGCGATCACAAACGAAGGCGACAAGTTTTTCGTCAACAACATCATCGTTAATGGTGTCACTGGCAGCGCCCATACCCAGCGCACCAAGAGAGATGCGATCGTGCGCGCGATTTCTCTTACCGAAGGCGATGTGCTGCGCGCCGACCTGGTGTCGGAGAGCGAGCGCGATCTCTATGCGACCGACGCTTTCCAGCAAGTCATCATTAGCACGCAACCAGCGGGTGACACGGCATCCGGAGCCAAGAAGAAGGACGTCATTATCGACGTCGAAGAAAAGAAACCTCGCGTGCTCGAGTATGGCGGCGGCTATTCCACCGACACTGGACCGCTTGGCCTCCTGGAACTCAGCAACGTCAACCTGATGAACAAACTACGAACGGGAGCAGTCCGTCTGCGCGCCAGCCCGCGCCAGCAGCTCCTTCGCTTGGAGTATTTCGATCCGCGCTTCGCGCGTTATGGGAAGAGGCAGTTTGCGCCGCTGGCTTTGTCTTTGCAATACCAGCAAGACTCGACCATCACCCGCTTCTTTCGCTCCACGATCGATCGCGGCACGTCAGGAATCGTCCAACGCCTGGATGAAGACGGAAATCCGATCGATATATTCGGCGAGAAGACGGGCCAGCCAACAATCAATCGTCTCACGTTCAGCGCCGAAACCCAGCGCGTGCTGGACCAAAAGACCCACACCGTGGTGTTCGTACGTTACAGCTATGAGGACGTGCGGCTCTTCAATATTCAGAGCCTGCTGATTCAGCCCGTGCTTCAGCCCGATCGGGCCATTCGCATTTCGCGCCTGGCAACTTCATTTGTGCGCGACACGCGAGAGCGATGCGAGCTGGGCCTGCGTGGCGGGCGGCCTGAGGAAGAATCGTCTTTGGGCAAACCAACCGAAGTCTGCCGCTACAATCAACTCGATCCCACGCGCGGCGAATATCTGTCGGTTGATTACAGTCTGGCGCTGCGCCAGTTGGGCGGCAGTATCTCTTTCAACAGGTTTCAATCGACCTATCATCGCTACTACAAAGTGGATCGCGTACGGGGCACGGTGCTGGCGGCGAACCTGACATTAGGGTTGGCGAACCTTTTCAACCCGCGCGATCGCGACGGCGATGGCGTAATTAGCGAAGCCGATCTGGCGCTGCCGATCAGTGAGCGTTTCTTCTCAGGAGGCTCGACGACGTTGCGTGGCTTCAGCTACGAGGAGGCCGGCCCGCGCCAGGCAATCATGCCGGAGGGTACATTTCACGATCGCCAGGGCAAACCGGTGTTTTTGAATCCATTTACCGTACCCCTGGGCGGAAACGCGATGGTCGTGTTGAATCTGGAGGCGCGCGTTCCTCTGACTCGGGATTTTCAGGCGGTGCCCTTTTATGATGGTGGCAATGTGTTTCGCCGCGTGGGCGACATCTTTGGCCACTCGAAACCTGACCCCACCAGCGATCCGCTCGCAGCGGTAAATTTACGAGCGCACTGGACCCATACTGTTGGCCTCGGGTTCCGCGTCAAGACGCCGCTCGGCAGTTCGTTGGCGGTTGATTATGGATTCCTGCTCAATCCGCCGGAGTTTCTGATTCCCCAACTGGGCCCTAACAACACTCTGGGACCGCCGGCGATCATTCGCTTGCAGCGCGGACACATACATTTCCGATTTACACAAACATTCTAAAGAAGGAAAAAGGCAAAAGGTAAAATGCAAAAGTTAGGATTCAAAATACGAATGACTGAGCTGTTAGGAAAACTAATTCCGCCCCTGGTTCTTTCCTCCTTTTTCCTTTTTCCTTTTTCCTTTTGCCTCTCACAGACGGTCGTCGACAAGATGGTTGCTACCGTGAACGGCGGTGTCCGCCCGGAGCTAATCACGTACTCTGATCTGCTTTGGCAGTTGGCTTTGCAGCCCTCAAGTTCACTGGACAACCCCAGCTCGGAGGAGTTGAACCAGGCGCTGCGGCTGCTGGAAGACCAGCATTTGATTCTGCAGGAAGGGGAGAAACTGCCGACTACTGCTCCTTCGCCCGACGAAGTGCAAAAGGCACGCGACGAGCTGGCCCGCCATTTTCCGCCCGGCGAGTTGGCAGCGCGCATGGCGAAAGTTGGATTAACCAGCAAGCGACTGGACGAGATCATCAGCGATCGATTGGCTATGGAGAAATATCTCGATTTTCGTTTCCGCTCCTTCGTGCTTATCACGCAAAAAGATATTTCAGACTATTACACAGAAGTGTTCGTGCCTCAGGAAAAAAGTCATGGCCGAATTGTTCCCACCCTGGACGAAGCGCACGACCGTATCGAACACACGCTCACTGAAAATAAGATTGAGGCCGAAACCGATGCTTTCCTTGACAGCTTGCGTGACCGTGCTGAGATCGTAATCCTCAATCCGGTGTGATAAAACATTTCAACTCAGGACCGCTCGTGGTAGCGAGCGGATCTTATGCTCGACGTTTCATCGTCAACAGTGGGCTTGCCTTCAGGTCAGCGGCGGAAACCTGCGCGATCGGTTTGATATGGCCCCACAACGTTCTCGAAAAAAAGAAGCTCGCCCGCGCGTAGGCCTGGCGCTTTCCGGTGGTGCAGCGCGTGGCATGGCGCATGTAGGTGTGCTTCGGGCGTTCGAAGAGCATGGTGTTCCCATCGATATGATCGCCGGCACGTCGGCGGGAGCACTGGTGGGCGGCGTGTATGCCGCGGGACTATCCATCGACGAGATTGAAGAACTAGGCCGTAGTCTGCACTGGCGCGATGTGGGCCGCACGACAATATCCAGGTTGGGAATTCAATCGAACGCGCGCATGGAAAAATTGCTGCGTGCACGCTTACCGGTAACGCGTTTTGAAGACCTTCGCATTCCGTTTGTTGCTCTGGCGACGGATCTGCATTCCGGTGAGCCGGTAGTGCTGAGTGGCGAAGGCGATCTCGCGTTTGCGATTCGCGCCAGTTGCTGCGTACCCGGCTGGTACATTCCGGTAACCGATACGCAAGGCCGCCAACTGGTCGATGGCGGACTGGTGGCGAACATTCCCGCAACCTATGCACGGGATTTGGGTGCAGACCTGGTCATTGCTGTGGACGTCAATGCGGAAGGTGCCAAATTTTTGGGCGCGCCCCATTCAATCATTGGAATCCTGCTGCAGACTACGCTGGTCGTCCAACGCACCGCAGCCATCTATCAATTGAGAGCCGCGGACATCGTCGTTCGTCCTCGGGTGGGCCACATACGTTGGGACGAAATGGCGCGGGCTGATGAATTGATGACCGCCGGCTATGACGCCGCAATCGAGACGATCGACGAAATAAGAGCTCTTCTCGAGATCCAGAGTAAGCCTGCCTCACGTTGGTATCAGTTACGAAGATATCGCCGGCGCGTTAATGCGACCAGGCTGTAGGACAGACATTCTTGTCTGTCCTGGAGATAAAAAGCGACAGGCAGGAATGCCTGTCCTACTCCGGCTGTAAGCTTTCCAAACAACTGCCCGATTTCCGCCCCAGAGTGTTGCACTCCCATCGGCCGCGCTTCCGAGAACGTCAGAACGACCCTGCGGCCCTGGTTTACGTCCTAATGAACGGTTCCACTTGTTTTTTGTAAGCATTACCGGGCCCCTGCCCAGGTCAGCAATGCGTTTGGTATAACGCTTGCCAACATGTTTTCCAAAACCGATCAAGGAGTTGGGGGGTGTTACATGAAAGAGATAACTACCAATGTTCTAGAACTGGCCATAATTATTCTTGGATTGCTTACCATAGCAGTTTCAACCGCAGCGCTCGCGCAGTGGCTTGGCGGGTGAAACCACCAAAAGCCCTGTCCTCTCGGACCCTGTTTGTGATACAGAATCCGAGGCCTATTACAACTTTATAGTAAACATAGAATAAGTGGCGAAAAGGGGGCAGAGCTTCACTCGAAGCTACGAACCGGAGTGTGGTCTGGTTAAGGCTTTAAGATGACCATTGAAATCATATCCCTGCGAGAACAGCATGACGTGCGATCGTTGTTCCGCCGCACAACTGCAGCGCTGCGCGCTGCCGCACACTCAGCCTGGCACAAGCGCCGCGTCATTCTTCGTTCGACCTTTGCCGCTCTTATTCTGGTGATTGCGATTGCAGTCTTGTTCCTGGTCTCTTCTTATCACTCCTACTCGAAAATTGTTGATGCGCGTCTGGCCCGCGGTTATCTGACCAGCCGCGCCGGAATCTATGCCGCGCCGCGAACCCTTCGCACCGGACAGCGCCTGTCACGCGACACACTGGTGGCGCTGCTTCGTCGGGCCGGATACGTGGAGACTAATGCCAGTGAAGTTTGGAGCGGCAGCTTCACCGCCCAGCCCGAGACAGTCGAGATTCGACCCAGCAAGACCAGCTCCAGCTTTCCTGTCGCGGTCCGAGTAGGCTTTGACGCTGCCGGCCGGATTGCCGAGCTAAGTTCAGAAGGAATAGCGCTGGAATCTTTCACACTCGAGCCGGAAGCACTGACAAATGATTTCTCGATGAAGACGGGAAAGAGGGCCGCGCTGAGTTACCAGGACATTCCTCCCGTTCTCGTGCGCGCGATTCTGGCCATCGAAGATCGGCGCTTCTTTGAACATTCCGGGGTGGACTTCTTCGGAGTGGCGCGGGCAATTCTGCGCAATGCCGGCGATGAGCGCATGGGTCAGGGCGGCTCAACCATCACACAACAGCTGGTTAAGAACACCTACCTGACGCCGGAACGAACTCTGCGACGCAAGTACGCTGAAGCCATGCTCTCCTTCACGCTCGAGCGGCGGTTTTCCAAAGAAGACATCTTTGCCCTTTACTGCAACGAGATTTATCTGGGCCATCGCAACGGCGTAGGCATCCTTGGTGTTAACCAGGCGGCCCAGGCCTACTTTGCAAAAGACTTGAAGGACATCTCGCTTAGTGAAGCAGCCACCATCGCCGGCTTAATTCAGAGTCCCACGCACTACTCTCCAATTCGTCACAACGACGCGGCCAGGTCACGACGCAACACTGTGCTCGGGGCGATGGTGCGCGACGGCGCGATCACGCTGGAGCAGGCAGCGGCGGCGGCAAAAGAGCCCGTCGCCGTAGCGCCGCTCACGGATGTTGGGGAATCCATGGCGCCTTTCTTCGTTGACTATGTGAACCGCATTGCCGAAACGCGCGATCAGAATCCAAATGCCCAGGGCCCGCAAGCGGAGCCAATCTTCACGACCCTGGACATGGATTTACAACAGCTGGCGGAAACTGCCGTTAAGCGCCAGCTCGATGGGCTCGATAAGATCTATCAGGCCCGCGGCGTGTCACCACAGGCGGCCCTGGTGGCGATTGATCCGAAAACCGGCGACGTGTTGGCGATGGTGGGCGGACGAAACTATTCGGAGTCTCAGCTGAATCGTTCGACTGACGCGCGGCGCCAGCCTGGTTCTGTCTTCAAACCGTTTGTCTACGCGGCCGCGCTCGAAAGCGGGATTTCCCCCCTCATGCCTTTCGTGGATGCTCCGCGCGAGTTTTCTTACGATCGTAAATCGGTTTATCGCCCTGCAAACTATGGCGGATCATATTCGATGCGCGATGTGCCGATGCGTACCGGCTTGATCAAGTCGCTGAACGTTGTCACGGTTGATGTGGCCACGCATGTCGGGCTCTCGCAGGTAGCGGACCTGGCTGCAACCTTTGGGTTGCCACGACCGGCGGCCTACCCCGCGCTGGCTCTGGGCACTACCGAAGTCACCCCATTACAAATCGCAGCGGCTTATGCGACCTTTGCTAATGGTGGCCATCGAATTCAACCGAACGTGATTGCTGCCGCACCGGACGACCGCGTTACCAACTTGTCCGGCGACAAAACATCAATTGCTCATTTACCAGCGGGCGAATCGGGTGCCGGTCAAATCATTCAGCCGTCCACCGCGTACATGATTACGGACATGCTTACCGATGTGATGGATCACGGCACGGCGCGCGCCGCACGCGGACTAATAAAAGAGACTGCCATTGCAGGAAAAACGGGCACGTCACGCGACGGTTGGTTCGTCGGCTACACGCCGAACCTGATCTGCGCGATTTGGATCGGATTTGACGACAATCAGCAGTTGGGCCTGACCGGAGCAGCAGCAGCATTGCCCGTATGGATGGAATTCATGAAAGGCGCGGTCGAGATGCGGCCGGAGTTGGGCGGAAAAGCGTTCGCCCGTCCGGATGAAATCAGAATTGTCGACATCGATCCCGAAACTGGCCTGCTTGCTTCGGCCGCCTGCCCGCAGCGCGAGCGCATTGCCATCACCAGCGCACTGTTGCCTTCTGCTGAATGCTACCGGCATCATGGCTACTCTGGCTTTAACCAGTTGCCTGACCGCATCATCCAGCCCGCGGAAACGGAAGGGCTGATTGCGAGACACACCAAGCCTGGGAAGTCGCGTCTGAGCGCCGCGGTCGAGTCAGGTCAGTTGGGAACAGGTCGCACCACTCGCGTAGACGTCAGCGCACAGGGCCGTAGGACCTTGATTAACGATATGCGTTAGATGGGGGCTGCGCGCGATGTTCGCGGCTTCGCCGCCCGATGTGCGGAAGGTCTCCGACCTTCTGGAAAGTCCTTTTAGATTTTTGGGGCTACGCCCCTCTTCTCCAGGCAATTCGATCAATATCAACCCTCAGCGGCTCATCATCCGTCGCACAACCTTGCCAAATTCGCGCGCTCGACCAACGGTAATCTATCACTCTTTCAACTAATCCGGCACGCACTGGATTAAGATGAATGTAATTGACCTTCTGCATAAACATGGCCTCGCTGAAGACTGAAAGAACGTTCTTCTCTTTCTGCCAAAGCGAATAGTTGTGCTGCCGCTTCCATTCTTCGTGTTGCCACTTCGCGAGCGAACTTTGAAAGTTCTTCTCTTTCAGATAATCGATCACCCTGCGTCCCGTAATGCCCTTGATGCAACGTAAGACATCAGCCGAGGTATTGGGTTGGTTGGTCATCAGATGGAGATGATCAGGCATGATCACGTAGGCGAAGAGCAGAAAGCTACCCGATTTCCGCGCTTCATCAAGAGCGTTGCAAGTAACAAGCTTGATAGCATCGCTCTGAAAAACTGGCAGGCGGTCTTTCGCAACCAAAGTAATGTAGAGCGCTTGGGAGTCGCGTGAGATTTGAAATTTCTCGGTCGCCATTTCAAGGGGGGGCGGAGCCCCGAGAGTGAAACGCGGCATTTCGGAAGGTCACAGACCTTCCGCACATCAGGCGGCCAAGCCGCGACGGCTTGAGCTTATTGAGCTTATGTTGTTTGGTAGGCTGAGGGAAGGATGACTCGCGCATGTCCCGGCGACGCGCGGGCAAGAATTTTGGCATCAGCTAAATCACTCAACAGTCCCCCACACTCGCAGGCGGCTGACACCACCGTCAGGAAAAATCTTGAAGACCAGGTGAGTTGACACTCCGGCCTCCCTAATCTCCTCAGCAAACAAGTGTCGGGTGTGGGGCTGCAGTTTGGTGCGCGGCAACACTTCACGCCAGGTCATGGCAGGGTCGATAAGAGTTTCAGTAGCGATGTTTTCCCCGGCATTGGTGGCGCCCAAAGAACAACTGTCCGGACAATTTCCTTTGAAGTGCGAAGTGTCCACTTCGACTCGGTGGATACGGCCTTTCTTTCCCAGCTTGACGATCACCCAATCGTGGCCTGGCCCGCGGCGGCGTTTTGTTTCCCAACCATCGCTCATGTTCAGGCCTCGTCCCGGCATGATCAGATTGTGGCGATGTCCGAAGAACATATCGCTGCACGCGAGCACCAGCCCGCCATTCTCCACCGCCGCCAGATCGAGCTGGCCGCCCACGCCCTCCAGACGTTCCCAGTCCGGCACAACCTCGCCATAAACTCTTAGCCTTGCCACGCCACCGTCGGGGTAGATCTTGAAACGGAGATGAGTAAAACGCTCTTTAGTGTCGATCGAAAATGGATTTGGTGAGTCGCCGTTCAAATTGCTTTGCGGAAGTATTTCAGTCCACTGCATCGAATCCCCCGCCAGCTCTTCAATCGCGGGTAAGCCCTCAACAGCACAGGCTTCAATCGAACATTGCTCCGGATAGTTTCCCTTGAAATGACTGGTATCAACGATGACTCCACGAATGATACCGGGCAGGCCCAGCCGAATAATGCACCAGTCGAGGCCGGACGTCCGCCGGCGGCGCGTCTCCCATCCATCCATCCATTTGCCGCGGTCGGTATATTTGCCCTCGATAAAGACTGGCGCGCCCGGTTTCAGAAGATTCTCTTTGGGGGCAAAGAATTCGTCGTTGGCCACGAGCACTGCTCCGCCCAGGCGTTCTGAGGCAAGGTCGATTAATTCAGTAAAGTCCATTATTCCCCCACCGGCTTATTCCTGAATCTGTTGCCGTAGTAACAGGCGCCCATTTGGCTCGCCTTTGAATTCGCCGCGGTCATAAGCCTTTTCGCCGCGCAGAAACGTTGTCTCGACCACACCCTTCAGGCGTTCGCCATTATACGGCGTTAGCTTATGACGATGTTGAAGCATGTCGGCAGAAACCGTTAATTCCCCGTCCGGATTCCAGATCACAAAGTCAGCATCGTAGCCCGCCGCAATCGCGCCCTTGTGCCCGCCCA
This sequence comes from Pyrinomonadaceae bacterium, assembly GCA_036506395.1. Lineage (GTDB taxonomy): Bacteria > Acidobacteriota > Blastocatellia > Pyrinomonadales > Pyrinomonadaceae > DASXRU01. The sequence goes on from DASXRU010000185.1 coordinate 24,318, forward strand.
ACCCCACAAGTCTTGCCGGCGTATTGCACAACCAGTTCGCTAAATCGTTGATGGTGTAACCACGCTGCCGCGCTTCGGTCCACACTACCGGCAATCGCAGTTGCAGCGAAGAGATGCCACCCCAGGCTTGCATGAAATCTCCTTCTTCACGGCGCTTCAATGTGGGCGGACAGGGCGAATGATCCGAAACGATCATCTCTATGACGCCATCCTGCAGCGCCTGCCACAGCTGCTCGCGATTCTCGCGTTCGCGAATCGGCGGGCAGCACTTGAATTCGGTCGCGCGATCGGGAATGTCCTCGGCGGCAAAATGAAGATAGTGCGGACAAGTTTCAGCCGTGATCTTTAATCCTGCCGCTCGGGCATCGCGCAATAACACAATCGCGTCTGCGGACGAATGATGGACGATGTGGACCTTCGCCTTAGTCTCGCGACCTAAACGGATCATCAGGGCAATTGCTTCGTTCTCAGCTTCGCGCGGTCGTGATCTTAGGAAAGTGTCGTAGGAAGTAGGACAGACATTCCTTTCTGTCTCTTTGTTCCCGGCATCCGTGCCGTCCAACTCATGACAGGCAGGAATGCCTGTCCTACTGATCGGCCCAGGCAACTCTGCATGAACGATCAGCACCGCGCCGAGTGTCGCCAGTTGCGGCAAGGCTTCCCGAAGTTCTTCTTCATTAACGTTGGGAAACTCATCAACTCCGGAATGGATCAGAAAACATTTGAAACCGACGACGCCCGCATCCCATAACTTTGCCAACTCCGAAGTGTTTCCCGGGACTACGCCGCCCCAGAATCCGACATCGACATGGCATTGGTCGCGGGCTGCTGCCAGCTTGGTTTGGAAACCTTCGACTGTTGTCGTAGGGGGGATGCTGTTCAGCGGCATATCCACCAGCGTTGTCACACCCCCGGCAGCGGCCGCCCGAGTCGCAGTGGCGAAACCTTCCCAATCGGTGCGGCCGGGCTCGTTGATGTGTACGTGGGTATCTACCAGTCCCGGCATCAGGACCGCGTCGTCCCCCACCTCGACCAGCGTGCAACCTGCGGGATAGTTATCGAAAGAAGTTACGGCGCTGACGCGGCCGTCATGAACGTGTACGCAAGCCGGTTCGATAGACTGTGGAGTCACGAGCCGTCGTGCACGTATGGCGAAGTCGATCTCTGACATTCGTTAGGATTGCCATTGCGGCGCCACTGCCGTCTGACTGAAGTCCGGCGGGAAAACTTTTCGGTAGAGCACCGCTTGGGATGCCATAGTGACAGGCACCACAAAGAAGACGCCTACATAACAGCACAACACGCCAATGAGCGTGACGCCAAGGTTCAGTAGCACCAGGCCAAAGACTCCGCCCAGGTTGGCCCGCACGGCGCTGAAACTGGTCTTCACCGCATCCACTCCGGAAAGGTTCTTATCTACGATCAAGGGGTACATGAAGATGAACAGAGCCTGGATCAGCACGCCCATGATCAGAATGAAGATGACGAAAAGAAAAATCATTACGATCATTCCCAGCGCCGCGGCGGGATTGCCGTCCCCTGAGCCTCCCTGGCTGGCCGCCAGGGCAAAGAACACCGCAAAAAACAGAATGTAAGATCCAAAGATCAAGATTATGATGGGCACAAACTGAATCAATGAAGCAATCAAGCTGGGCATGAAAAAGTCGAATCCCTTGAAGAGGGTTTCAAATTTGACCTCCTCACCGCGCATTTGCTGCAAGAGGCAGAGGTAGATACCACACATCATTGGGCCGATGATTACTACCGGCACGGCCCCTCCGATTATGAGTCCCACGACCGTTATGCCCAGGAACAGCCAGTACTGGTTTTTTATCAGCGCATAGCCTTCCTTCAGGCATTCCACGGGCTTGATCGAAACTTTGTGAACCTCCGGCAAGTGTTGACTCATAATGATGGCCTCCCAGCCTGCGCATTCTTAAGTAACCAATCGCAGGTAAATCCGCGAACTCAAGCCTGTGGGACAGTTCCTATTTGAACAAGAAAGTCCTGTAGCAGATTCAAGGCGACTCGCAGGCGGTAGTCCGCGGTTGAACGCAAGTCCGCGATGGGCGCGATCTCGCGCGCCAGCTCCGCTGTGCCGGCTTTGACTGTATCGTCACCTGGCGCGCGTCCATTTATCACGCTTTCGGTTTTGGCGCAACGAAGCGGGATCGGCGCCACACTGCCCAATGCGATCCGCACGTCGCTGAACTTCCCTTCGTTCACGCGCCCCACGGCCGCGAAACAAACCTTGGAGATTGCCTGCGCTTTGCGGGTGCCCACTTTGCGATAGTAATGCTGCTGTTCCTTTGTTGTGCGCCGCAAACGGATGCTCCGCAATAGTTCGTCAGGCTGCAGGCCCATTTGCTTGTAGCCGGTATGAAATTGGTCGTACGGAATCCAGCGCGCTCCATCTGCTGAAATCAATTCGAGTTCTGCGTCATAAGCAAGCAATGCCGGCGGCGAGTCGGCTGCGGGAGAAGCATTGGCGATGTTGCCGCCGAGTGTGCCGCGATTCTGGATCGCCAGCCCGCCAGTCTCGCTCGCCGCTTGAGAAAGCATGGGGAATTCCTGACTCAGAATCGGATTCTGCTGCACTTCGGTATAGGTTGTCAGGGCGCCCATGGTAACGGATTGATCGGTAACGTTAATTCCCTTTAGTTCTTTCAGATTGAAGATGTCGATGTAGTTTCTGTGCGGCAGCTTGCCGGCTTCGAGCAGAACCATGAGATCGGTGCCGCCGGCAAATGGTTTCCAGACGCCCGGCTCGCGCGCAAGCAGGTTGAGGGCCTCGCCCACGGTTGCGGGCGAAATCAACTGGTAGGATGGAACGTAGGCTCTCATTCTTTGCTGCTCCTGTCCCGCTTCAAAGACCGCTCATTACGTTGCTTGCCTGGTTCGGCTCTGTCTCCCTCTCGCTTGATTTTGGCTTTCCGCAGAGATAGACCGAGACGGCGAAGTTGAGACACTCGCTTCAACCTGTTAGTGACGGCGTCCGCGGACATGTCAACTTTGGGCATCTCGGTCTCCTTCCTCCAGGGCTTTGATATCATCCAAATCCTGCCCGCTCTTCCTGAGCTGTTTCAGAGCGATCAAGCCAGCCCGGGAAACTACACAGAGTCTTCCGCCTTCCCATTCTGATTCGACGCGAGAATCCCACGCGATACGAATTTGGGGCGTAACTAAAAGTAAATCCAGTGACAGCAAATCACCCGAATCAGCATCGATCTTCGAGACTCGGCGTATTTCAACTGCGCCGTTTGCGAAACTCAGATCTTTGCCGCGAATCTTGTAACCCAGGGCCGCCGCGAGGGCCATCACTTTCTCCAACGACTCTGCTTGAATCAACAAATCGATATCGATCGTCATTCGCGGTCGATCATGCACTGCCATTGCCATCCCGCCGCACAACGCGTAATCGATCTTCTGCTCATCAAGCACAGCGATCAGGTCACGCAACTCGTCATAAATATCAAGCATCAGTTCCTAATCTATTTCTGACACGCACGAACGACAGACTCGAAGATCTTCATATACCCGGTGCAGCGACAAAGGTTGCCAGCCAATCCATTGCGAATATCGGCTTCGCTCGGATTGGGATTTCGTTCGAGTAGATCCACCGCGGCCATCACCATCCCGGGCGTGCAAATGCCGCATTGCGCGCCGCCGCATTCAACGAAGGCTTGCTGAACCGCGTGTAATTGATCGCCGCTGGCAACACCTTCGATGGTTTTGATTTCGGAGCCGGCAACCTGCGCGACGGGCACGAGACAACTGTTAACAATCCGGCCGTCGATGAGTACGGAGCACGCGCCGCATTCGCCTTCACCGCAACCCTCCTTCGTTCCGGTCAGATGCAATTGTTCGCGCAGCACATCGAGCAGGCGCTCCATGGGATATGCCCGAAGCGTACGTGCTTCGTTGTTGACCGTACAGCGAATTTCGGTTTTTCCGTGAGTTTGTTCCATTCGATGGTTTAGAAGCGGGCTACTGCCCGCTTTAGTCGGGCATTAGCCCGACTCTAAACAAACAGCGCGTACCGACCCCCAGCATTCTTATTTCCTCATGCGGCGTCCAGCTCCCCCATCAACGCTTCCGGCATCAGCGGAATGTGATTGAAACTAACGCCCGTGGCATTTTCAATCGCATTAAGAATCGCCGGACCGCCCCCATCCATCGGCAACTCCCCAATGCCTTTCGCGCCGGCTGGTCCGTAGGCGTACGGGTTCTCTTCGAAATAGACGCGAATTGGCGGAATGTCAGCCGCGGTCGGCATGATGTAGTTCGTCATCTGGTTATTGATCATGCGCCCGTTCTGCCAGACCACGTTTTCGTAAAGCGTATAGCCAATTGCCTGGGCCACCCCGCCTTCGATCTGGCCCGCGGCCAGCACCGGGTTGATGACCTTGCCAACTTCCTGCACGGCAACGAAGTCATCCACGTGCGCTTCGAACGTCAGCATGTCCACGCTAACTTCAGCGACATAGACCGCCCAGGCAAACGCGCCATACGCATCGCCTTGATACTTCTCATCATCCCAGTGAATGCCCGGAGGTGGCTGATATTTGCTGGAAGATTTCAACGCTCCGAATTTCTCGATGTAGCCGGCGCAAGCCTTTTGAAATTCTGCTTGCGTGTACTTCTCTTTCAAAAACCCACTGGCGATAAGCGTCTGCTTCAAGCCGAGCACGGCGGAGTCCACCAGCTTGCCCACGATCATCACAGTGCGCGAAGCGACTGTTGGCCCGCTGTTGGGCACGTTCCTCGTGTCCGGTTGAGTGACCTCCACCAGGTCATAATCGATCCCGAGAGCTTCTGATGCAATTTGCGAAAAGATTGTGTTGGTACCCTGTCCAATTTCGGTGCTGGCTGCCAGAATTCGTACGCGACCTTCTGCTGTTGCTTCCGCGCCTACCACTGATTGCAAGTAAACTTCGCCTGAACCGGTAAAGCCCGCGCCATGCATGAACGAGGCGAAACCGATGCCCTTCTTGATTCGCGAAGAGGGATTCTCGCGGCCGAACCGCTTGCTTTTGGCGTGATAGTCGCTGACCTCAAACGCGCGATCGAGCAACCCGTCCATGTCAACTTTTTCGTGAATCACCTGGCTGGTGGCGGTTGTCTGACCTTCGCGAATGAAGTTGCGCCGGCGAAACTCTTCCGGAGTTAAAGCCAGGGCCTTTGCGACTTTGTCCATCTGGCGCTCGAGAGCAAAGATACTTTGCGGCGCTCCAAATCCTCTAAACGCCCCGTGCGGCGGCACGTTGGTCGCAACCGCCCGGCTGTGTATTCGCACGTGGGGACAAAGGTAAGGACCTGCGGCGTGAATCGTGCCGCGTGACAACACCACCGGAGACAGGGTGCAATATGCGCCGCCATCGATCACGAAATCGATCTCCATGGCAAGGAGTTTTCCCTCTTTCGTCACCGCCGTCTTGTGGCGCACGCGCGAGGGATGGCGTTTGGTTGTGGCCACCATGTCTTCGGCGCGATCGTAAATCATCTTCACCGGCTTTCCCGACTTCCAGGCCAGCAGCGCGGCGTGTCCGGCAATCATCGACGGGTATTCTTCCTTGCCGCCAAACCCGCCGCCGGTTTCAGTCTGAATCACACGAACCTTTTCTTCAGGCAGATTGAAAAGTTTCAGCAGCGCCTTATGAACGTAGTATGGACACTGCATCGAGCCCCAAACCGTGACACCGTCGTCTGGGTTCGCCATTGCGATGGCGCCATTGTTCTCGATATAGAGCTGCTCCTGCGCGCCCGTGTGGTACTCGCCTTCGACGGTCAAATCCGCCTGCGCCCAGACTTCATCGACGTTGCCCTTGTCGACCAGGAATGTTTTGAAGACATTATCTTCCCCCCAGATGACTTCCTTCTTGTCGAGCGATTCCGTGATCGTGAAGACCGCGGGCAATTCTTCGATTTCAATCCGGACGTTGCGGCGGGCTTCTTCAAGCAAGTATCTGTCGCGATGGGCCAGAAGAACAATTGGCTCTTCCGGATGGTTTACTAACTCGTCGGCCAGGTAAGGCTGATCGTTCAGGATCAGCGCCACATAGTTCTCCCCACCATTGTCGCGAATGTCTTTCGCTGTGACGATCGTGAATTCATCCCAGGGAATGTCGCCTTCGAACGAGATGTTTTTGATTCGGCCGCGCGCAACTGGGCTGCGAACCGTCGCGCCGTGCAGCATATCGGGAAACGTGAGGTCATCGATGTACAGCGCCTGGCCAGTGACTTTCCTGCGGCCTTCTTTGCGGGGAACAGATTTGCCGAGGATGCTGGAGGCCATGCTTGATCCTGATACTGTCGAAGTACCTTCGCGGGCTTTGCGGTTAATATCCTGGCGCCTACTTTACTTCACAAACGATTCTCAGGAAAACTTCATGCGCTCCAGCACCAGCAAACCAATTGAGACAGCCGCCAGCGCGTACCATCACGGGATGAATGTCTTTGCGCCGTCCGACCATCAGGTAAAGGCCAACATGCGAGATGAAGCCCCAATTCTAGCCGCGGATGAACGCGGATAAAAGCGGATATGAGGAAGAACAAAGGTGAAGGCGTAGGGAACCAAGATACTTTAGCGAAGACCAAATAAACCCTCTATGCTTTCTAACCGGTTTGTTCTGATCTGCGCTTATCCGCGTTAATCTGCGGCTAAAAATGATCCCGCTATGCTTTCGAAAGTTCTGCCACGATTTCGCGCATGGCGGCGCGGCCCTTTTCAACCTCGTCGGGCCCGAGGGAAACGGCGCCCACAACCGCGTGACCTCCGCCGCCGTATCGCTCGCAAATCGTCGCAATGTTATGCGTGCGCGGCCGCGGGCTCCAGGGGTTCGAGCCTACCGAAATTTTGGTGCGCTGCGATCCGCGCGTGAGCGCGACGGAATAGGTGGTTTCCGGAAAAAGATAATACGGGATGAATTTGTTAAAGCCTTCGTAGCCTTCGTCCACCAGATCGAACTGCACCACCCCATCCGCGTACGAAGCCCTGCGCCGAATTGCTGCCAACGTTTCCCGGTGCTGCTGGAGGATAGGCTGAAAGCGGCGCTGCACTTCTTCACTGGTGGCCACCTCCTCAAGAGATCGCACGGTCAGATCGCGAATCGTCTGCTCGATGAACCTATCATCGGGATCGGCTTCGATCACCTGCATCAACTGCAGGGCTGGCTCTTTCAGTTCCACGCATTGTGCCGGCGACTCGTAAAGCGCGCCGTCGATCACGTGGGCCCAGTGCACCAGCGACTTGATTGGTTCGTCGTTGAAGCCAAACTGCGAACGCGCCACATCGGCGATGAATTCCGTGCAGGATTTGCGCGTGGTATCGAGAAATTTTTTGCCAGAGGTATCGGCGCGAAAGTGCGCTTCGTCTTCAGGCGTCAGGAACGCAGATTGGTGGTGATCGAACCACCAGGTAAGTTTCTCGGAAGGCGAGTACTTGAAATCCACGATCGCATTTTCCTCTCCATCGAACATTTCCACGTCAAACAGATTGCCGGGCCGGTGCAACAAGCCGGCGTATTGCACTTCGGCCTCGGTGTGGATGCGTTCCTTGTAGAAGCGGGTAAAGGTCGCCGCGGAAGCGACGCCGTCAAAACAATGACCGTGATAGAGCACGCGAAGTTTCATTAAGGTTTGGTAACTGGCCAGAATCAGACTTGAACGAAAGCCCGCAATCTTAGCAATACTCTTCGCAGTCCGCCAGCGAGGGCGAAGTGTGGTAGTGGAGTAAAGCACCACTACCCGAAGCGCAGTTGTCCAGGTTGAACGCTGCGCTTATGACAACGAGCGGTCGCTGCTATCGCACTTCGGCTGTGCAACGGCAGCAGCACCCTAATCAGAAGCTATTTCACACAAAGCCGCGAAGGACAAAACTAAAGGCGCAAGGCAAACTCAGAGCTTGAGTTCACTTGCGCCTCAGGTCTTCTTCCGCGCCGAGAGCTTTCTTAGTTCTTACATGGGACGATCGCCGCACTCTTCGCGCCCAGGTGTTCGCCGATGAACTTGTCGGCGTCAGCTTCGATCAGCTCGCCGTTAACAATCCAGGCATTCTCAGTAACCACATCGCCAGTGGGATTAACCTTCGCGGGATCGAGGAAAATGTTCCAGGGCGAGCCCCATTTGCGCGTATCGCCCGTCGACTGGCGATAGCCGTAATGCGTGGTCTTGTCGCGCGCGTCGCGCGCTTCTGATTCAGTTACCACCGGGTAGGCCGGCCCGGACGCGCCAAAGAAGGCGCGCACATCATCGCGCGTGGCGTATTCACCGACCCCGATTACTTCCAACCCCTGGGCTTTGTATTTTTCGTAAAGCCTCGCCGCCACCGGCGCTTCATTCCGCCAGTTTGGACACCAGGGCGCGAAGTACACCACCATCACCAGCTTCTTGCCGCGCGCGAGCGAACGAAGGTCCACCGGCTTGTTGTCTTTCAAATCGCTGAATGTCCAATTCTTATAAACGACGGCCTTCTCCTGTAGCGGCGCGTATTCGTGGCCGGCCTCCTGGGCCATTACCGGCGCGGACCCCAAGAGACAAAGAACGATAAAACCTAAGAGTTTATTCATGGTATTGCTCCATCGCCCCTGACAGGGCTTATTTCTTCTCTTCAAGCTGTTTCCTGGTGAAGGCGCGTTTCATCTGCATGGCTCCCTGCGGTGAATCGACGTTCATGTCAATTACCAGCACTTTGCCGTCAGCAGAGAGGGTCCATTTGCGCGTGATCGTGACGACCACAGGGCCTTGCGGGGCCTCGTAAATGTCTTCCTCTTTGACATCAATGCTGTTGCCGTCGGCGGCCCACTGAGACGTTCGCTTGCCTTTGCCTTCGATGCCCATGATTGCCTGTGGCTTGAACTCGACCTCTTTGCCGCTCAGGATATACGTATCAGATTGCTTAGTCTCGCCGCCGTCTCTAACAATCGTTATGTCAATAGCGATTTTGTCATCAGTCTGGACCACCGTCAGCGTTTGATCTTTAAGATCCGGTGGAAGTCCTTCGCTGTGGCTTTTATCGAGCAGCCATGTGCCGCTGAAGTTTGCTTTCGCAGAGGAGGCAACCAGGCTCAAGGCAAAGACCAGAACGGCGACGCTGCCGAGTAAGATGGTGCGTTTCATTGGGACTCCTTATGTGTTACGAGCTTAAGATTAAGGTCATGTTTGCGCGGCGTAACTTTGTCCTAGCGTTGGGCCGTAGTTGACCCTTCCCACAACAATGGCTTGATCGCAACTTCAAATGCGGCGCGGTCACGTTGTCCGATTAGCTTCTGCCGAATGCGGCCCTCGCGATCGATTATGTGGGTAACGGGAAGCCCGGGCCCATTGCCAAACTTCTCCCCGATCTCCTCGGCACCGCGCAAAACCGTGTACTCCTGCTTCAAATCCTTTTGAAAATCCTTGATGGCCTCAATTGTGTCAGTGGGCGAAACAGAGACGCCAACAACCTCGAGCCCTTGCGACTTCAGCTCCCGCTGCAGGGCGTTGAATTCCGGAATCTCGGCCCGGCAGGGCTGACACCAGGTGGCCCAGAAATTCAACAGCACGACGCGCCCGCGAAGATCAGCCAGGCGAAACGGCTTCCCGTCGAGAGTTTGAAACTCAACGTCCGGCGCCGGCTGAAAACTGCCAGTGGTTTTCGCCGGGGCGCTGTTGCCGGCAGTTGCGGGGGCAGGCGCTTTGATCCAGCTCTCGGCGTTAGGCAGTAGCGCGGCGAGTCTCGAGCTGGCTAGTAAGGTCGAATAACCACTGGCAACCAGCAAGCCGATAAGAATTAGCACCACGCCGGAAACGACCTCGACCTTGTGCAGGTGCTGACGAAACTTTGCATAGAAGCCGAGGAACTGATTGATGCCGAGCCCGGTCAGCAGAAACGGCACTGCCAGACCCGCAGAATAAAATGCCGACAACACCAAACCGCCGCGCCAGCCCCCGCTGGTCGCTGCCAGACCGATGATGCCGCCCAGGATTGGCCCAATGCATGGAGTCCAGCCGGCCGCGAATGCCATCCCGAGCGTTAGCGAGCCCAGCATGCCGCGTGGCTTCTCTGCGGAGAACACTCGCGTGTCTTTGTAAAGCGCGCTGATTTTCAGCAACCCAATCAAGTGCAGGCCAAAGCCTATGATAACGACTCCACCCACGATGCGAATCCAGGGATTGCTCAGCACTGTCGCGCCTACCAAACCGGCCGTGGCGCCGAGTGCCAGAAAGATCATTGACAGACCTGCATTGAAAGCGAGCGAATTGAAGATCACAGCCCGGCGCGCCGACGCCCGCGAGCCGCCCTCCTTCAAACGATCTATGCTGACGCCGGACATCAGCGAAATGTAGCCCGGCACCAGGGGCAAGACGCAGGGCGACAGAAACGATGCCAGGCCGGCAAGAAAAGCGATTCCGATGGTGATGTTTGAACCTTGCATTGCGTGTTTGGATCTGGGGCTATCCGATGATTTGTCTGATTATCACCAATAACCTGGTGTTTGTCATTCAGGGAAACCGGATCAGTGCTTGACCGCCTCGCCT
>DASXRU010000186.1:0-5229 GCA_036506395.1 Pyrinomonadaceae bacterium
CCTGTCACGCTACGATCTGCTGGCTGGACCGCGCTACAACTGGCGCTATTCAGGCGCGACGCCGTTCGTTCATGCGCTGTTCGGGATTTCCCATGTGCGAACGAAGTTTGACGGTCCGCTGCTAACGGGTACCAGGAACGATACCGCGTTCGCGATGGCATTTGGCGGCGGGGTTGACGTTCATGCGGGCGAACACTTCGACATTCGGCCGGGAGAGATCGAATATCTGCCGACGTTTTTTAACAGCAAGCATCAGGATAATTTCCGCTTCTCGGCGGGTGTGAAGATTAAGTAGGAACTGTCGCATTTTAAGCGGGGCTACCGGAATGGGCAGGGACATCCCTGCCCATTTCCTTTCGTTTGGTCCCGCTCAGATTCCGGCCAACTGCAGAAACTGTCCCGCCAGCTTTGGCCCCGTCCCCTCATCTTCATGTTTGAAGAAAACGAAAGCTTCGGTCCAGTTCTGATCGCGCACGCGCTGCAACCATTCCTTCAACGCTGCTTCATCGTAAGCCACGCGGCGCAAACGCAGATAACCCCACTCCGCCGTGCGGTCGATGTGCGTCACCGGCAGGTCGTCGGTGTCTGAGATGCACAGCGCGCGACCCGCCCGGCTCAGGAGCGCCAGCACATCGTCTTCCAACCAGGTCGGATGGCGGAACTCAAAGGCCGCGCGTGTGTTAACCGGCAAGCAGTTCAGAAATGTCTCCAGCCGTATTAGATCCTTCTTCATGTTCGGCGGCAGCTGGAACAGAACTACGCCAAGTCGATCTTCGAGACACGAGGCAGTATCGAGCAGGTACTTTGTTTCTTCTTCCACATCTTTCAGTCTTTTGAAATGCGTGATCCGCTGCGAGGCTTTAAGCGAAAAGCGAAAGTCTGCCGGCACCTGCTCCTTCCATTGTTCCAGCATGCTCTTTTGCGGCAGACGATAGAAAGTATTGTTAATCTCAACCGCCGGAAGGCGCGACGCGTAATACGAGAGCATCTCCTTGGCCGGAATCTTTTCCGGATAGAAGCTTCCCTTCCACTCCTTGTAGCTGTAGCCGCTGGTGCCGACGTAGAGGTTCATTCAACTGGTCTCAGAGATCGAGTTGCCTCCTGACGGCTGACTCGACGGCCCTCAGGTCGGACTCAGACAACCTGCCGATCATACTGACAAGGCGTAGCTTGCTAGTGGTGGTGAGCTGATCGGCTATGGCCTTACTCTTCTTTCCCTCGAGTGTAACAAACACCTCGCTGGGATAGAGTCGATCAACTTTGCTGGTAAGCGGCACAACCTGAACCCGTTTCAGATATTTGTTGGACCGATTGCTGCTGAGGATAATGGCTGGTCTTGTCTTACGAATCTCGCCGCCGACTGAGGGATCGAAACGAATCCACCAAACTTCACCGCGGTTCATCGGCTACGTCTCCAATGGTAGCTTCGGCCCACTCAAGCGCCTCTAATTCTCTTTCTTCATCTTGAGCCATCTGCTGATAGCCAAGCTCCAAAGCAGCTTCGTCCGCGGGTACATCATCAAGGATTGTGACGAGAGCGCGGCGTGCTTCCGCGAGTCGAATGGATTTGAGTAGTTCAACTTTCCCGTCTTTGTCTATGGTCGCTTCAACTGTCTGGCTCATAAGAACTCCTCCACTCGGGAACCATTGTGTGCCATTAGATTGGCAAGCGCAACCTTGGTCGATCCTCATGCGATCGCGCGCGCGATCAGGAAAGCTGCACCGGCGGCCAGGCTGCCAATCAACGCCGTTTGCAACGCGCTGCGCATCGGCCTGGTGCCGGTGTAGCGTCCTTTAATAAACCCAAAAACAAACAGAGCCAGCAACGTGAGCGTTACGGAGTAGAGCAAGGCAATGGAAGTGGGTGCGGGCAGAAGGCGGCCAGTCACGATGTATGGCGATAGGGGTATCAATCCACCTGCTATGTATGCGCCGGCTATAGTCAGCGCACTGATCAGAGCGCGTTTGGGATCAGGTTTTTCCAGACCCAGCTCAAAGCGCATCATAAAATCCACCCATTTCCTCGGATGCTTCGACAGCGCCTCGACAATGGGTTTAGTTTCCTCCGCCGTCAGTCCGTAGGAATGAAATACTTCGGCGACCTCGCGCATCTCTTCTTCCGGTATTTCAGCGACCTCGCGTTTCTCCCGCTCGCGCTCCTTGGTGTAATGTTCGGCGTCGCTCTTGGCCGCCAGGTAACCACCCAGGCCCATAGCGATTGAGCCGGCCGCGATCTCGGCAAGTCCGGCCGTAACGATGATGCCGGAGGAAGTCACCGCGCCGGTCAAGCCAGCCGCCAGCGCGAAGGGAACAGTCAGGCCGTCCGACATTCCTATGACGATGTCGCGCACGACGTCACCGGCAGTGAAGTGACGCTCAACATGCCGTGTCTGTGGCATTAGAACACCTCCCGAGAAACGCGCAGAAAAACGTCAAGACTTTAGCTGGTTTGCCGCGATCTGCAAAACAGAATCTAGCGCTGGATAATGGTGTAGTTTGAAAATGCATTGATGAAAATGCATTGATGATTCCTGGACGCCAGCCGTCTTCAGACGGCTTCCCCGAAGGGTTAATAGACCAGCGCTTTTAGCGCTGGGTAACGCCGAGCACGTTGACCATTAGCGCGCTTCCAGCGTGCTTTGAATTAACAGCTTTAGCATCACGGCTGAAGCCTTAGACAATAAGCCCGTTGAAACGGGCTTGGGGATTCTGGTGCGCCCTAACCCGGGCGTCAAACGCCCGGTCTAGAAACCCTTCGGGAAAGCGGCGTGAACGCCGCTGCAAACCTCTCCATCGGTACGCGCCGAGCCGGTTTCAGAATTTACCTAACAGGATCAGCACGCCAATAATAATGAAGAGCGCACCGGCCCCGCGTTTCACCCAGTCCAGGGGCAGGTATTGGCCAAGGACAGCGCCGACTATGACGCCGATCGCTGAGACTGCTGTCAGTGCCAGCGAGGCGGCAATGAATACTTCCCAGGGTCGCTTCTTCTGCGCCGCCATCGTCATCGCGGCAATTTGCGTCTTGTCCCCCATCTCCGCTAAAAAGATTACGCCAAAAGTCGTCAGCAATACGCGCCAGTCCATTTCATTTCCTCCCGGACGTATAGATGCATGATAATCAAGAGAAACGCAAAAGGCATTCACCTCGCGATGAACAATTCCGGATGAGATGAACGATTCAAGCACGGAATTTCTCGGAACTGAAAGATTCAAAATCCAACGCCGCTTAGGATCGGGCGGGATGGGCGTAGTTTACGAAGCCCACGACCGCCAGATGAATAAGACTGTCGCCCTCAAAACGCTGACTCGTGCCGAACCCGCGCACATCTATCGCTTCAAAAGAGAATTTCGCGCTCTGGCGGATGTCACACATCCCAATCTTGTCTCGCTTTACGAGTTCATGTCCGACGGCAAGTTCTGGTTCTTTACCATGGAGCTGGTTAAAGGCACGAACTTTCTCGAGTACGTAAGACCCGGCGCGAAAGTCCACAGCGCAACTGCTTCGAAATCATCCACGCTGCTGACCGATCTACCGGACGCTAATTCCCCTCTCGATTACGAAGCTGACACCAGGGATCTTAGCGAAGCGCAGCCCACCTGGCAGTCCGAAAGCGATCAGCCGCGCGCTTCCCTGCCCGACTGGTCCACCATCCCACTTGACGAAGAACGTTTGCGCGCGGCTTTTCGGCAGCTCGCGCAGGGCGTTCTCGGTCTACATGAAACCGGCAAGTTGCATCGCGACATAAAACCGTCAAACGTACTAGTCACCAAGGAAGGCCGGGTGGTGATTCTCGATTTCGGTTTGGTCGCAGATGTCGAATCCGAAGGTTTGCACGATAGCATCACGCTGGCAGGCACGCCCGATTACATGTCGCCGGAGCAGGGAGCGCAGCTTCCCATTTCGCCGGCCAGTGATTGGTACAGCGCCGGCGTAATCCTTTTTCAGGCCCTGACCGGCAAGCTTCCGTTCAGCGGCAGATTTTTCGAAGTGATGATGAACAAGCAAAGCCTGGATCCTCCCGCGCCCATTGATATTTGTCCGGACGTGGCATCCGATCTCAACGAACTTTGCGTCAAGCTTTTGCAACGCGATCCGAACGCGAGGCCTTCAGGTAGCGAAGTGTTGCGCTATCTCAGTCGGGACCGAACTGAGCCCCCCAAACTCGCGCCGGCCGGTAGCCAGGCATCATCGATAACCAGCGAGGCGCCGTTCATCGGACGTGAAAATCAATTACAGGCTTTGCGAGACGCTTTCCTAAATACCGGCCGCGGCCAGACGATGACCATCTACATTCATGGAAGCTCCGGCATGGGAAAGACTGCTCTGGTGCGTCATTTTCTGCATGAGCTGCAACGCGAGAACCGGCAAGTGGTGGTCCTGGAAGGGCGCTGTTACGAACGCGAATCGGTTCCCTACAAGGCGCTTGACGGTGTGGTCGACAGCTTGAGCAAGTACCTGATGGCGCGCCCGCAATCCAAAGCAGCCGCCCTCATGCCTCGCGATGTGCACGCTCTGGCGCGCCTCTTTCCGGTAATGCTGCAGGTTGACGCGGTCTTCAATGCGCCCCAGGGCGAGTTTGATCTCGCTGAGCCGCTGGCTCTGCGTCGTCGCGCCTTCAACGCGCTGCGCGAGGTGCTGCTGCGAATCTCCGATCTTAGATCCCTGGTCCTTTACATCGACGATCTGCAATGGGCCGACGCCGACAGCACTATCCTCCTGGAAGATCTTTTGCGATCACCGGGTGCTCCGCCGTTGCTGCTGATTGCCAGCTTTCGCAGCGAAGACATTCAGGGAAAACCGTTTCTGCGGCGACTGCTGCAACAGACCGGCACCGAAACGTGCAGGGAATTGTCGGTCGCTCCCCTCGCTGATCACGAAGCACACGATCTGGCCCAGAAGCTGATCGGATTGGAGGCTTCTGCTTCTGAACCGTTCATTGATTCCCTCGTCAGGGAAGCCAGGGGCAATCCTTTCCTGCTTGAACAACTGGCTCGATACGCACTCACCAGCGATAAGGCCGCGACCACGGGCATCACGCTGGCCGTGATGCTGGAGGCGCGGCTGAGTCAACTGCCAAAGGGATCGCGCCAGTTTCTGAACACGCTGGCCGTAGCCGCGCGTCCGGTTAATCCCGACGTTGCATATCAGGCGGCCGGGCTCAAAGGGGACGAGCTCCGGTTGATAGGAGCGTTGCGAGCCGCACAGTTGTTGCGAAGCGGCGGCTC
>DASXRU010000187.1:0-12526 GCA_036506395.1 Pyrinomonadaceae bacterium
GCAAGTAAGACGCTTTCGGTCATCAACTGACGTACAAGACGGCCACGACTGGCCCCCAGCGCCAATCGAATCGCAATCTCCTTACGACGGGCGGTTGAACGAGCCAACAAAAGATTGGCCACGTTAGCGCAGGCAATTAACAAAACGAGTCCGACAATGGCCAGCAGTATCCAGGTAACAGGCAAGAGCATCGTGCGAAAGAAGGGCCGACCATTACCGGCGGCGTAGACAGTAATGTGACGATTCGCATTCGTTTCCGGATAGGCCGAAGCAAGCTGGGCTGCGACAAAATCCATTCTGCTCTGCGCTTGCGGCAAACTGACACCGGGCTTTAGACGAGCCATGATGGTGAACCAGCGGGCATTTCGATCGGTCAATGGATTCTGGTTTGCGCCCGCGCCGATTGTCCCCGACCGCAACTGGCCCCGCATCGATAGAGGAACCCAGATGTCTCGCGGAAAAGCTTCTTCGGTGCCGACGAAACCCGGCGGAGCCACACCAACTATCGTGAACTGCTGTCCATTCAAAACCACCGTCTTGCCGATGACATTTGAATCATTGCCAAAATGGTCCTGCCAGAGCTGATGACTAATCACTGCAACTGGAGCTGCGCCTGGCGTCTGATCTTCTTCGGGGAGAAAAGAGCGGCCCCGTTCGACCGCGACCCTCAGCACGTCAAAATAGTTGGCGGAAACGAGTGCGCCCTGGATACGATCAGCCTGGCCGCTGCTCCCCATATTCAAGGCGACCCACTCATAAGCGAGGAGGCCGGAGAAGATATCCGTCTGGTGGCTATAGTCCACGTAATCCGGGTAAGAGACGTTGTTATTTTGGTCGGTGAAAAGCCAGACCAGCTGATTAGACTGAGGGACTGGCAACTGTCGCAGGAAAACCGAGTTCGCCAGACTGAAGATTGTCGAGTTAGCCCCGATACCGAGAGCCAGCGCCAGCACAGCAACAATTGTGAAGCCGGGATTCTTCACCAACTTGTGCATCCCGTAGCGCAGGTCCTGCCACAGTATCTGCATTAGCTACCCCTCTTCTCTCCGTCAGAACCACCTGCGGTAGCGGGTGGGCAATGGTTTGGTCCTCGATGACTTTGGCCCGACGATGGCCCACCCGCTACCGCAGGTGGTTCTGACCTACTCGTAGCGCAGCGCTACCAGCGGATCGACTTTCGTTGCGCGGCGCGCGGGCATATAACTCGCGAGCAGGGCAACACCTACCAGCAGCGTAGCTACCGACGCCAGCGTCACCGGATCGTATGGACTGACACCGTAGAGCTGGCTCGACACCAGGCGCGCCAGCCAATAGCAGCCGATGAGACCAAGACCCGTACCCCAGGCAACCAATGACAGTCCCTGCACCAGAATCAGTTTCAAAACATCTTTCTTTTGCGCTCCCAGGGCCATGCGAATTCCGACCTCGCGCGTGCGCTGGGCAACTGAATAGGCGACCACTCCGTAAATCCCAACCGCGGTAAGTGTCAGCGCCAGCAAGCCGAAGACAACCAACAGAAAGCTCTCCATCCGTTCGACATAGAGAGATCGCCCTACGTGCTCGTACATAGTTCGGATGTTGAAGACGGTGAGCGCCGGCTCTATCGCATGAAGCTGGGTCTGAATCAAAGGTGCAATCCGGGCCGGGTCCCCGGCAGTGCGTACCAACAGATTCATGCTGGATCGATATGACTGGGCCAGCGGCTGGTACATGGTATTTCGCGGAGCTTCCCGAAGGTTCCTGTACTTGGTATCGCGGGCAATGCCGACAACCTCGAACGCTGAGTGGCCATCGCTGAAGCTCTGGCCCAGTGGATCTGTATTAGGCCAGAACGTCTTCGCCATCGTCTCGTTGACGACGATAACCGGCGCTGATGTGTCGCGATCGATTCCGCGAAAGTCACGTCCGCGAAGCAGCGGCAGTCCAGTCGTCTCAAAGAAACGCGGCGCCACGCTGATGATCTCGATGGCAACTTTTGCGTCGATTGCCGGTTTGGTGGTGTTGGGGGCCAGGTCCATGCGGCTGCCGCCAATTGATACGGGCAGAGCGCTGGCCAAACTTACTGATTGAATTCCCGGCGTCGAGGAAAGATTATCCAGCGCCGCACTATAGAATTGCGCCCCGCGCTTCTCGTCGTAGCCCTGTAATCCCATGCTCAGCGACATCGCCAGAACATTGTCGCCGCTAAATCCCTTGTCGATGGATTGCAACTTCCAGAGGCTGCGCAGGAACAGTCCCGCGCCCGCCAGCAGAATCAGTGATAACGTGACCTGCGTTACAACTAAGAGGCTGTGCAGCGACGGGCCTCTGCGAAAAGCCGGGGTGGTTGTGGTTGTGTCTTTAAGTATCGGCACCAGATCCACCCGCGACGCGCGCAGCGCGGGCACGACGCCGAACAAGAGGACTGTCAGGACAGAGACCACCAAAGTGAAAAGCAGGACTCGCGCATTCGGTGAAACCTGGAGCGAGAGTTCGCCCGCTGCTCTGGTCCGCAAATTTGAAGCGAGCTCCGAAGTCCAAAAGGCCATCAGAAGTCCGAGCGCGCCACCCGCCAACGAAAGCAAAAGGCTCTCCGTCAACAGTTGACGCACTATGCGCCGGCGAGAAGCGCCCAGTGCCAGGCGAATTCCGATCTCTTTTCCGCGCGTCCTGGCGCGGGCGAGCAACAGGCTGGCAACGTTGGCGCAGGCAATCGCAAGTATCAGAGCGACTGCAATAAAGAGCAGCGTGAGCGGACGCGTCAGCTCGGCGACATAAACGTTGTTGCCACCGGCCGCCTTCGTCAGCACCGCACCCCACTTGCCACTTGCGCGTGCCTCTTCGGATACGCCGGGCAGCAGCGCAGTTAGTTGCGCCTGGGCCTGTGGAATCGTGGTGCCCGGCTTTAGTCTTCCTGCCAGACTCAACCAACTCATATTTGCATTGCTCATGAGTCTCGCGTTGCTGTCGAAGTCCCCCATTTGCGGCAACGTAACCCAAACATCTGTCGGCATTCCCCGTAGCAGTCCCGAAAATCCCCTGGGCGCCACGCCGACGACGGAGAAAGTCCTGCCGTTCAAGTTAATCGGCTTCTGCAGCACCGAAGGATCACGGTGCAAACCTCTGGTCCAGAGGGCATCGCTGATCACGGCGCCCCGCGGCGCTCCCGGCCGCTCGTCGCCGGCGGAAAACGCGGAGCCTATCGCTGGCTGAACTCCCAGGACAGAAAAGTAATTGGCGCTGACATACTCGCCGCGAATTCGCTCGGTTTGATCTCCGGCTGCCAGACCAAAATTGGTGTCTGAATAGGCCAGCATGCCGGAGAGCGCTTCGTTGTGATCGCGCAGAGCGGCGTATAGCGGATATGAGAAGTCGGTATGAGGCTCGCCACCTGCTTCGTTAGTGGCGATGTCAACGATCTCCTCGGGGTGCTGTACCGGCAACGTGCGAAGGATGACGGCATCCAGCAAACTAAAAACGGTGGTGTTAACGCCTATGCCCAGGGCCAGAGACAGCACGGCGACAATGGTAAACGCCGGAGTCTTGGCCAGCATGCGAATGCCGTAGCGTAGATCCTTTAGCAGTGTTCCCATCTCTTCCCTCCCGTAGCATTGCCGATTGCGATTTTTCCCCACTGACTAGCGGCGGTAATCTGCGATTTGCCCAATCGGCACTTGGCAATTGGAAATCGGCAATGTCATTACTCATACCTGAGCGCCACCAGCGGATCGATCTTCGTCGCTCGTCGTGCTGGAATATATGAAGCGACAACCGCAACAAAACCCAACAACAGCGGCACACCGGCGAACGTCAACGGGTCGGCCGCCCCAACGCCGTAGAGGAAGCTGACTATCACGCGCGTCGAGGCCATTGCGAGTAGCAATCCCAATGCGAGTCCAACTGCGATGACAAACAGACCCTGGCCCAACACGAGTCTCAGTACATCCTTTTCTTTTGCGCCCAGCGCCATCCTCACCCCGATCTCCCGCGTGCGTTGCGCAACCGAATACGAAACGACTCCATAGATTCCGATAGCGGCAAGCAGCAATGCCAGTGCACCAAAGCCGCCCAGGATCCACGCCGCCAGGCGTGATGGAAATAGCGACAAGTTCAATTGGTCGCGTAACGTCTTCACGTCCGCGATTGGAAGGTTGGCGTCGAGCTCGCGTATCTGTTCACGCACGGCGGCGGCGACGGACTGCGGCTCGCCCCTGGTGCGGACCACCAGAGTCATCTTCGGGTCATAGGACTGTAGCAGCGGCTGATAGATGTAGGAGTGGGGGTTCTCACCGAGCGAGCGGTACTTGCCGTCGCGGGCGACGCCGACGACTTCAAGAAACGGCCCCTCTGGACCACTTACGCTGAGGCGCTTGCCCAGGGCGTCTTCGCCCGGCCAGAGTGTGGCAGCCAGCGTTTCGTTGAGAACTACAACTCCTGGCGCACCCTTACGATCGGCTTCTGTAAAATCGCGCCCGCGAAGGAGCGGAGTTTCCATCGTCTTGAAATAGTTTGGGCCCACCACATTGAAGCCGGTGCTGATGCCTTCATCTGTTTTCCTGTCGCCCCGCCCCTCTGCGAAGACCTGGAACTGGGCAAACGAGAAGCCGAGTTGCGCGAACCTCACCAGGCTGGCGCGCTCGACGCCAGGCTGGGCTTCGACGCGGGCGAGCAAGTTGCGGTAGAAGGTTTCGCCTTCGGTTTCCTTGTAGCGCAAGAGTCCCAGGTTGATGGGTACCATCAGCGCGCGCTCGACGCGGAAGCCTGGGTCAATCGCGTTCGCGCTTTGCAGGGAGCGGATGAAGAGGCCGGCGCCAATCAGGAGCACCACCGAGAGTGCCACCTGCGCTGTCACGAACGCAGCCCGCAGTCGCGAGCGATGAGGGCCCGCTCGCTGCGCATCTTCGCTCTTGAGGGCCATGACGATATCGAGCCGCGATGCCTGGAGCGCCGGCGCGAGGCCGAATCCGATGCCGGTGATGACTGATACACCCAGCGTGAAGGCGAGCACACGCCAATCCAATCCGAGATCGAGCGAGGCGAGCGGCGTAGTCTGAAGATAAGAGATCAGTAGCTGATTCGCCCACAACGCAAGCAATAGGCCCACGGCCCCGCCGGCAACGCCCAGCAGGATGCTCTCCGTCAGCCACTGACGAAGCAGACGAGGGCGGGTTGCGCCGAGGGCCTGGCGGATGGCAGTTTCACGTCGACGGCCGGCTGCGCGGGCCAGGAGCAGACTGGCGATATTGGCGCACGCGATCAGTAGCACGAGTGCCACCACAACCATCACGAGCGCTGCCAGTGGCAACGCTTCCTCCTGATCCCGAGGATCCATGCCGCCGCTCATAGTTAGAAGTTGGACGCTGCGCTGCGTCTCGGCGGTGACCTTGCCGCGGTACGTCTCGGCAACGTGTCGCGCGACGTTTATCAACTCCGCTCCGGCCTGCTCACGCGAGACGCCAGGTTTCAGGCGCGCAAAGACCGCCAGCCAATGGCTGTCGCGCTCGCGGAATCGGTTCGACACGGGATCCGCTTGTCTGGAGGCCTCTGGCGGGTTGAGCACCGGCTGCATGGAAAGCGGCACCCACAGTTCGCGGTCAAGCCCAACTTCGGTGCCGATGAAATTTTTGGGCGCGACGCCGATTACAGTAAAGCCGAGTCCGTTTAGAGAAATCTGCCGGCCGACAATCGCCGAATCTGAATCGAAGCGCGTGCGCCAGAGGTGCTCGCTGATAACGGCGACGGCAGTCGGAGTCTGCCCGTCCGCCTTGTCGAACATGCGCCCTTTGAGAGAACCAACTTTGAGCACGTCAAAGTAGTTTTCTGTTACGTACTCGCCCTTGATAAGCTGCGACTCTCCGCCCCGTGCAAGACTGAACTCGCTCGTACCCGTAGCGGCCGCCATTCCTTCGAAGCTTTGTGTCTGCTCGGTGTAGTCGACATAGTCCGGGTAAGAGATAGGTGCGCGCAGCCACACGACACGACCCGGCTCTTTGACCATTGGCACGGGACGAACGAGTAGGACATTGACGACGCTGAAGATTGCCGCATTAAGCCCGATACCGAGCGCCAGGGACACCAGCGCTACAAGCGTGAAGCCCGGTGTCTTCCAGAGCATCCGCAACCCGAAACGCAAGTCTTGTAATAGAGTTTTCATCAGTTACTCCATTTCCAATTCTCGATTTCCAATTTCCTGAACTCCCTATCCCTTTTGGGAGAGGGTTGGGGAGTCGCTCCAGCTACGCCTCTCCTGTCAGAACCACCTGCGGTAGCGGGTGGGCAATGGTTTTGTCCTCGCTGACTTTGGCCCGACGATGGGCCCACCCGCTACCGCAGGTGGTTCTGACCTATTCGTATCGCAGCGCTATCACTGGATCGACTTTCGCTGCGCGTCGCGCCGGGATGTAGCAAGCAATCAGGGTCACTAAGAACGAGCCCATTGCCACCGCCGCAAATGTTGTCTTGTCCGTCGCGGTTACTTCAAAAAGCAGGGTCGCAATCAGGCGCGTTAGTCCGAAGGAGGCAATCAGTCCTGCCGCCACTCCGATTAGACCTAAAATGACACCCTGCTTTACTACCAGCTTCAGCACATCGCTCTGTTGCGCACCCAACGCCATGCGCACTCCGATCTCGTGTGTGCGTTGCAGAACGGAATATGACATGACTCCATAGATTCCCACTGCGGCCATCACCAGCGCGACAAGCGAAAAGACCAGGAGCAGAGTTGTATTGAATCGTGAGCGCGCAATGGACCTGGCCAACAAACTCTCCATCGTGCTTACTTCGCCTACTGGTTGTTCAGGGTCGATAGTGCGGATTACATTCCGGGCGGCTGGGGCGATGCTCGCCGGATCGCCCTGCGTACGGATAACCAGCGTCATCGACGAGTAAACAAGTTCAGGCTGCGGCCAATAGGCCATCACCTCTGTCTCAGTATCGAGGCCGAGATGTTTTGTGTCGCCGACGACGCCGATAATTTCCGTGGGAACCTCCACATCTCTCATCGATATCGTTACGCGCTGGCCCAGTGGATCCTGGCCGGGCAAAATCTTTCGCGCAAACGCTTCATTCACCACCACGACATGCCGCGTCTCTTCTGCCTCCTGCTGGGTGAAAAGGCGGCCGCGCTTGAGTGGGATCTGCATCGCTGGAAAATAATTTGCATCGGTCACGCATATCCCCGTGGTCAATTTCTGACCGGGAGGCGGCTTTGGTTGCCCCTCAACTTCCACCGACGTGCCGGAATGTGGTCCGGCAAATGGAAGCGTGTTAATCGCCCCGACGGCCTCTACGCCGGGAAGCGCCCGCAACTGCTCAATAGTTCGATTGAAGAAATCCATCACCTTCGGATCGGCGTCATACTTTCGCGGCGGTAGACTCACCCGCATCGTCAGTAGGTTGTCCGAATTGAATCCCGGGTCGACGGATCGCAGACGACTTAGACTTTTCATAAACAGTCCGGCACCCACCAGCAGCACCAGCGCCAAAGCCACCTGCGTCACAACAAATACATTTCGCAGTCGATGACTGCGCGATCCTCCGCCGATGTTCTTTCCGCCTTCTTTGAGTGAGTCATTCAGATCAAAACGCGCAGCCTCGAGGGCCGGCACCAGACCGAAGACAATTCCCGTAAGCAGCGTGAGCACGAAGGTGAAGCCCAGCACCGGGAGGTTGACACTGACATTATGAAGATCCATCAGTCCCGCCGGACTCAGGGCGATGAGCGCCCTCGTTCCCCACCAGGCCAGCAGCAATCCGAACCCGCCGCCAACCATCGAGAGCAGCAGGCTCTCTGTCAGCAGTTGCCGGGCGATCCGCCAGCGAGTGGCCCCCAGCCCTGCTCTGACCGCAATCTCTTTTCTTCGTGAGGAGGCGCGGGCCAATAACAAGTTCGCTACGTTCGCACAGGCAATCAGCAACACGAAGCCGACTGCGCCCAACAGGATAAGCAACGGTCTGCGAATTTCACCGGTAGACTGCGTGCGCAAAGGAACGATGTTGACGCCCCAGTTAGTATCGAACTCGGGGTATTGCTGCTCGAGCCGGGCTCCGATGATGTTCATTTCATTCTGCGCCTGGGCCAGCGTGACGCCCGGCTTCAATCTCGCTACCGCTCGGGCAAATCGTCCATGCCTTTCGCGCAGTGCATTTGAGACTTGCCACGGCGACCAGATCTCCGGAGGCTTGCTGAGCATGGAACCTTTTTGGACGTACCACCCTACATCCGGGGGCAGAACCCCGATGATTGTGTTCTCCTGATTGCTTAGCATGATCTTGCGGCCCACAACGTCTGCGCCGCCGAAGCGGCGTTGCCAAAGGTTGTAGCTGATTACGACCACGTTTGGTTGACCGGGTTTACCATCGTCTGCGAGGAATGTCCGGCCTTGAAATGCATTCACACCCAGCACTGAAAAAAGGTTGGTCGTGGCTATTTGTCCCGGCACTTCTTCAGGTTCGCCATCGCTGGTGAGATTGACGTTGCGATCAAAGAAGGCGGCCATATCAGCGAAGACTCTGTTTTGATCCTTCCAGTCGAAGAAGTTGCCAAGATTGATCGTGTTTTGTTCATTGCGAGCGCTGTCCCGCTTCTTTTCCCAGACGATTGCCAACCTCTCGGCGTCGGCATAAGGTAACGAGCGAAGCAACACCGTGTTGACCACACTGAAGATCGCAGTGTTTGCGCCGATGCCCAGCGTCAGAGCCATGATCGCTACCAGCGTCACTGCAGGACTCTTCACCAACATTCGCGCGCCATAGCGCAAGTCCTGCCATAGTGTCTGCATGTTATTCATTTCCCATTTCCGATTGCCGATTGCCGATTTGAATCCAATTGGCAAGCGCATTGTTGATGTTCAGAGAACGACTTCCGCCGCCCTGCCAATTGGCAATCGGCAATTGGCAATCGGCAATGAGATCACTCGTAACGCAGCGCTACCATCGGATCGACTTTCGTTGCGCGCCGCGCCGGGATGTAACACGCCAGCAAAGCTACGGCGGCAAGCAATAATGTGATTACCGCCAGGGTCATCGGATCGGTTGGACTTACTCCAAACAACAAGGTCGCCATCAACCGGGTCAATCCCACAGCCGACGCCAGACCGGCTGCAACTCCGATGAGTACCAGAATCATTCCCTGCCCTATTACCAGTCTTAAGACATCGCGCTTCTGCGCTCCCAGAGCCATGCGTAAGCCAATTTCGTGCGTTCGTTGAGTGACGGCGGTTGTCATTACCCCGTAAATGCCGATCGCTGCCAACACCAACGCCAGGGCGGCGAAGAGTCCGAACAACAGCAAGCTAAACTTCGCCTCGGAAAGCGTGCGGTCAAGCAACTCGTCCATCGTTCTGATACTGGTGACAGGTTGATCAGGATCGAGCGCGCGCACTTGCTCTCGAATTGCGGAGGTCAGTGAGTCTGGAGGTGTGCTGGTCTGAACAGCCAGCATGAGGTTGTTGCTCCAACCCTCGCGACGGTGCTGAGTCAGCGGTGCATAGACTAATGACTGCGTTGGTTGATTGAGGCTGCCGCCTTTGACATCTGAAACGACGCCCACGATTAAGCGACGCGGGAAACGACCCACCACTGTCAGCGCCTCAGGCGGAAGGAGGTTCTCCGGAGGGCCCATCCAGATAGTTTTGCCTATTGGATTTTCGTTGGGGAAAAACCGGCGCGCCAATGTTTGATTAATAATAGCGACGGGTTGTGAATTGCTTTTGTCGTCAGTGACAAACGACCGCCCTTGCCGCAGAGCTATTCCCAGGGTTTGAAAATAGTCGGGGCTCACGAGCGCAAAACGGACCAGCGGCACTTTATCGATTGAATCGGCGGCATGGCCGTCGATACTCAGAAACTTGCCCCAACCCTGTCCGGCACCAAGTGGCAGCAGCGTCGCAGCCGTCGCCGACTTAACGCCTGGCAACGACCTGATGCGCTCGAGCAGTTGGTCATAGAAAACCAATCCCTGCGGGTCGCGCGGATCATCAGCCGTTTTGGGCGTTGGATACTTTGCCTCCGGCAACGGCACGCGCAGTGTTAGCACATTGTGCTCGCTAAAGCCGACGTCAACTTGCCGGAGTTTGATAAAGCTGCGCGCCATCAGTCCGGAGCCGACCAGTAGCACCAGTGCCAGCGCAACTTCCGCAATCACTAACAGCCGGCGTAGCCGGCCTTGTCTGCGACTGCCGATTCCACTGCGTCCCCCTTCGTTCAGCGCTTCCCGCACGTCGGCTCGGGCGGCCTGCAACGCCGGCAGCACACCGAAGACCAGGATTGTCAGCGCGGCCAGCGCGAATGTGAAAAGGAGCACCCGGCTGTTCACGCTGATTGGATTACCGCGTGGCAACGTTGCGGGTAACATCGAATAAAGCAGATCGATTCCCCATATCGCCAGCAATACTCCGAGCAGACCACCGATAGCGCCAAGAGGTAGAGCCTCGATTATCACTTGCCGCACGATGCGCGCGCGGCTGGCTCCCAGGCTTGCGCGGATTGCCAGTTCTTTCTGCCGGGCGGAAGCGCGCGCCAGTAGCAGGTTGGCGACATTGACACACGCGACGAGCAGCACAAACGGCACGGCGCCCAACAGCACCAGCAACCCGGTGCGCGAATCACCGGCGAGCTGTTCCTGCACCGGAACAACTAACGCGCCCAGGCCGATGTCGCCAGGCGCTTCCTCGTACATGGCTTTTGCAATAGCACTTGTGGCCTGCTGTGCCTGCTGCGCGGTGACCCCTGGCTTAAGCCGCCCCACCAGGTTGATGAAATGATTGTTGCGCGTGGCCATATTGTCCTTCGGCGCAAAAGAGATTGGCGTCCACAGTTCAACCTCAGGCAGATTGTCGAAAAACGGCAATCCTCGGGGCATCACCCCGGCCACGGTATAACTCTCACCGCCAAGCTTTACGTCGCGGCCGACAATATCGCGGTCGCCAGCGAAGCGTCGCTGCCACAGTCCATAACTGAGCAGTACGACATGGTGTTTGCCAAACTGTTCTTCTTCGCTGGTAAACAAACGTCCCAATGAAGGTGAAACCTTCAGCACCTGGAAGAGATTGGAAGTGACGTAGGCGCCCTGTATGAGCTCTGGTGGACTGCCGGTTGAAGACAGGTTGAAGTCGCCGTTGTAAAAGGCCCCCAACCCATCGAAGACTTTATTGCGGTCGCGCCAGCCGTAGTAGTCAGGTAAAGCACTGGGCGAAAGAGGCACGCCTTGCGAGTTCATCGTTGACCAGAGAAAGACCAGCCGGTTGGCTTCCGGGTATGGCAGAGGTCGCAGCAACACGGCGTCAACTACACTGAAGATCGCTGTGTTCGCGCCGATACCCAGCGCCAGGGTCACGACGGCAATGAGGGTGAAGATGGGATTCTTGATCAGCATCCGCAAGCCAAAACGGAAATCCAGTAGCAATGAATTCATATCTCTCCCTATTCGTATGCGCTTCTAACTCCCTCTCCCCTTGCGAGAGGGTTGGGGAGAGGGCGTGAGTACAGAGCCGCCAGCTACGCCCCTCTTCCCCGGTCCTTCTCCCAAAGGGAGAAGGGAGAAAATCTCTCGCCGCTGATGTTTGTGTTAGACTCACGTTTCGAAATCTTCGGTAATTTTCTTGAAAGGACCTTCATTTGCGAGTTCTGATTACAGGCGGAGCCGGTTTCATCGGCTCTCATCTTTCCGATGCGTGTCTGCAGCGCGGCGACGAAGTATTCATCATCGACGATCTCTCCACCGGTAGCTTCGAAAACATCCGCCATCTGAAAGATCACCCCAACTTTCATTACACCATCGAAAGCGTGCATAACCAGCCGGTAACCGCCGAGCTGGTCGATCAATGCGACGTCATCTTTCATCTGGCAGCGGCAGTCGGGGTGAAGCTGATTGTGGAAAGCCCGGTGCGCACGATCGAGACGAACGTTCGCGGCACGGAAGTAGTTCTCTCGCTGGCCAACAAGAAAAAGAAAAAAGTTCTGATAGTTTCGACATCGGAAGTTTACGGTCTGAGCGCCGAGGTTCCGTTTCGCGAAGACGGCAACCTGGTCATGGGAGCGACCACCAAAGGACGTTGGAGTTACGCTTGCTCAAAAGCCATCGACGAATTTCTGGCCCTCGCTTACTGGCGCGAGAAAAAGTTGCCGACGATCATCGTCCGGCTTTTTAATACAGTTGGACCGCGACAGACGGGCCAGTATGGCATGGTGATTCCGACGTTCGTAAAGCAGGCGCTGGCAGGGCGGCCGATCACCGTTTATGGCAGCGGCACACAATCGCGCTGTTTCTGTTATGTCGGTGACGTTATCGGCGCCCTGATGAACTTGATGGATGACGAAAATGCCGTAGGCGAAGTCTTCAACGTCGGATCAAATCAGGAGATCACGATTGAAGATCTGGCGAAAAAAGTAAGAGAGCTGACTAACTCTGAGTCCGAGATCGTGCTGATCCCTTATGACGAAGCTTACGAAGAAGGCTTTGAAGACATGCCGCGGCGCGTTCCCGACATCTCGAAAGTAAGTAAGCAAGTGGGCTTTCAACCTCAGATGGACCTCGACGGAATTCTCA